>DSDU01000067.1 GCA_011056835.1 Deltaproteobacteria bacterium | reverse complement strand
TTTCTTATCTCCTCGACTATTCGTTTCTTTCTTTGTTGTATATTCATATACATTGCTTGATGCAGCTGTAATTCATTCTGGAAGTTTTCAATTCTATCCATATTGATTTTAATCTGTTGTTCATAATTGTCCATCATCTGTTTAATTACTTTGGAGTAATCATCTCCTAGAAATTCGAGCAGTTGTCCCGAAATCTTCATTCCAATAGATACATCCCTCTCTTCCCATCTGGAGGTAATCTTTATCAAGCTGGCTTCTTTAATGGGGTTCGACTTGAACTCAAGTTTATGTTTTTGTAAATTCAGATGAAAATACTCTTGCAGCTTCTTATTATAGACTCCACCTTCTATCTTGCCACTTATATTATCAGGAGAGTCAATTGTCAGGAAATTACCCGACTGTCCAACACCAGCAATACCGGGTTCAATGGCCATACTGACCTCATAGATCCTCTGCATTCGGGAACTAATCACCGCCGCGGCAACAACACATATTACAACCCCGGCAATGATCAGCCATTTCCATTTCCAGATAACGCGAAGAAGATCGATAAGACTGATCTCATCTTCCCGGTAATGATCCTCAGGACGGTACTGTCGCTTTTCGTTTTCCTGACTGGTCATCGTTTTTTCCTTCCCCATGAAAATCTTCGAAGCAGGGGCTCTCGATCATACGTCCGGTGACATAGTATTGATCAGCGTATATGAGAACCATGGAAAGCACAGAGTACACAGAGCACTTCCCATTTTTTCTCTGTTCTCTGTGATGGCATTTTCATGGCCATATCATCAATTCCGCCATGAATAAAGGAATTATGGCTTGATCCTCACCTCATCCTTGATGCGTTTTACATGGCCGCGTCCCAGTCCCTTGACTTCACACCCCAGTTCGAAGAAGCGCCTGATACTGGAATCATCGAGAATACCGAAGCAGTCGATGACGGCGACAGGGTGACCGGTCATTCTGACAATTACATCGGGTGTCAGGCTCAAATATTCATCATGTCTGACCGCCAGAACCACCGCATCGGCATCCCGAAGAGACTCGGCAATGTCTTTGTGAACGATGAGTTCAGTCAAGCGTTCCTGATTTCGAAAAAAGCGCGCCCATGAATGACCGGGAGCGGGGTAGGTATCCTGCTTTTCAAATTCCCACCATCGTTTTACGTAAGGGTCATGAACTTCCACTTCTCCACCCATTTCGGTCAGTTTTCGGACAATGATTTCAGAACCGCTGTAACGGGTATCCCCCACATCTTCCCGATAGGACGCCCCGAGGACGGTTATCTTAGACGCCGCGACAATTTTCCCCATATTTCTCAGCGCGTCACGAACCAGTTCAGCCACATGAAGGGCCCGGGTATCATTAATGTTTATTGCCAGCGGTGTGATTTCAAAAATGCTGTCATCGAATCCCATAAGCGTTCGATAGGCCCATACCCCCAGGCCTCCGTCCTTCGGCAGGCAGTACCCACCGATTCCCGGTCCTGGGAATATGATGTTCGAATGGGTGGGACGAACTTTAATTGCCTTGAGAACCTTAATGAGATCAACGCCGTTTCTCTCTGCAAAGAGACTCCATTCATGAAGATACGCCAGAATGGTGGCCCGGTAGGAATTTTCAACAATTTTACAGGTTTCGCTTTCAATCGGTCGATCAAGTACGGTGAGGGGATATTTGTCCACATTGAGGACTTCCGAGAGGAATTTTACTACTTTCTCCCTTGCCGTTTCATTAATGCCGCTGCACACCCTCCAGAAATCACGAATTGACGACACATATTCCCGACCGGGCATGACCCGTTCGAAGGAATGAGCGAGAAGCGGTTCTTTTTCAATGCCCCTCTTCTCGAAAGCCCGCTTGATAATCGGGTACGCCACATACTCGGTTGTTCCCGGTGGAACGGTTGTCTCTATAAGAACGAGACATTCCGGCCGAATTTTCTCGCCGATAATTTTCAGCCCGTCCTCAAGGGCGGCGATTTCGGCATGACCCTCCTTGACATTTCCCAGCGTCTCTTTAAAAAAATCACATTGAATGTCAACGACGACGACATCGGCAAGTTTCAACGCATCGTAGGTAAATGTGGCCATTAACGTCTTTTTGGTGTTGACACAGCGATCAATCAGCGGAGCGACTTGAGGATCTTCCGCCTCAACCGGTGCAATGCCGCGATTCAGGTAGGGTATTTTCCAGTACGATCTCGGAGACGGCCGCTGCATGCCGATGACGAATTTTGTGGAGACCCCCGTTTCTCGATCGACCGTGTCGGCAACGACACCGGCCATGACGGCGCCGACAAATCCGACCCCCATAACGACAACAATCTCACGCCCTGCACGTCGCTGCTCTTCGACGATCCCTTTGAGGCGTTCATACTCGGCTTCGTAATCCGCCGGAGCAGGGAGAGAAAAGGCTTCACCTGACGGAGATGTGGAAACCAACAATTCGCTTGTATCCTTCCTTTCTAATGACATGATGAATAGCTCCTTTCACTTAAAGC
>DSDU01000139.1 GCA_011056835.1 Deltaproteobacteria bacterium | reverse complement strand
TTGACCCTGAGGTGGCCGATAACAGTCCAACTGGCTGGCGGTACTCTGCCAAAGCATGCAATGAATAGCTGTCCAGCCGCTGAATTGCAGTTCCGCGCCGCGATAACCTAATCTCAATCCGTTTCCATCAATATTCACATTATCATATAATACGCCTGTAGCCAAAGCGCCGATCGGACCGCTGTCGTCCAGGGCCCTCCGTGCGTCACAGTGAACAAAGGCGTTGGGACCGGCCGCGCAATGCCCGACCGAGAAGTCGTGTCGGCCGTCTTCGGAATAACAGCGAAGAAAAAGGGTCTGCTGGCCGGAGGTAAAAAAGGTGTGCCGGCGCCAGCCGCCGTTCTCGGATACCGGTTCAAGGGATTCACAATCGACCACCGTAATCCGACTGGCACTTTCCCAAACGGACACGGCTGATCCTGCGAAGTGACGAAAGGTCACTCCTCGCACCCAGGCGTCGCGTACCTGTTCCAGAGTAACACCCACCCAGGCGTGGTCTTCATCTGTTGGCCGATCTTTTTCATAGGCGGAGATCAATTGCAGATTTTCGATTCCAACCTGACAAATCCGGCCGGGCCAGTTATAACGCATCAGGGTAGCGCCGGTTCCGTTAGGATCCAGGTCCATGCTGAGCGGAGCGTCCAGAATCACTTTCTCGTTGTCGATACTTTTGATCTGCCGATCCCAGACAACGTCCAGCTCGCCGGCTTTCCAGATACGAGGCGCTTTTTTCGCATTCCAGATCTTGGACATATTCATCGCCATGATCCATTCTTCTGTGCTGGGATGTGTAATAAAAACAGGATCGCCTGGTTTGAAATCATTAACGTCAGCCGGCTTTATTATCGCAGATCCCGTCAAGACGGGTTCGGTAATTGCAATTGCAGTACCTGTGGTTTTGTCATCCCGGCCTGAAATTCGAATCAAAGTTCTGCGGTCCTGTCCGATAGCGATCAAACGTGTTCCCTTTTGTCCAGGACCACTGCCCCTGAGTATCACTCCGGATTTTTTGAGAATCAGTTGACTGAAAATCTCATAGTCGCCTGGCTCCAGTAATACCGCTCCGCGCACTCCCTGGGCGTCCGGCTCTAAACGTCCCACATAATCCAGAGCCGCTTGAATACGCGGACCGTCGTCACCTGCTGAAGGGGTGACCACTACCTTGACGGGAGCATTGGGCAGCGCTCGTTCGTTCGCCATATAGCCGGCATAGGAAAAGTCCACAATACCGGTTTCTTCGCCTTCCAGGTATTGCTCAATCGGGATGGCCCAGTGGGGATCCCCGCCGCCCGGCGGTGAAACGGGACGTATGCCGAAGGCCAGTAAGGTAAAGCCCAGGACGGCGCTGCCTGCTGCTCCCAAAGCATGTTTGCTGATTATTCTCATCTTTTCATGTTTCCCTATACAGTGAAGTTCAGGATTCTACCTGCTGTTCGCAAATTTGATTAAAAAATCTCATTTCGCATTTGCTGGTATAACGACAAGGTCTGCAAAAGCATCATAGCTTAATTTGATTCATTATCATACTCACCTAAATTCAGAGGATAGTTTCCATATTCACGAACCAGTTTGATAATGTAATCATATATATAACCGGACACATCGCTGGCAACCGAATGATCGGACTGGAAGATATAGCCCCCTCCTTTGGCAGCATTCAGCTTGCGGAGAATCTCCTTTCGAATTTGCTCTTTATCGCCTGTTTCCCAAATCTGGATATTGCTGTTGCCGCAGATACCCAGCGTGTGCCCATATTCTCGTCGTAACTCAACGGCATCAAGACCCGCCTTGGCTTCCAGTGGATTCATCGCGTCAATCCCGATTTCAATATAATCGCCCAGGATTTGATGTACATTTCCGCACCCATGATAAATGACCATCAGCCCCTTGGAATGAGCATGTTCTGCGATCGCTTTAACCCACGGTTTAAAGTATTGTCGCCAATAGTCCGGTGAAAAGAACAGGTTCTTGCGGTAGGCCACATCTCCCCAGATTACAAATCCGTCTAATAATTCTTCTGCGGCATCAATCTGAGCTTTGGCACAGTCCAGGTAGAATTGCCCGATTCGGTTAATCACGCGCCCCATCCGTTCGGGGTGCATCCCAATCCAGAGCATGTTATTTTCCGGTCCGATCAGGCGGGTCAGGCATTCATTACATTCGATAATGCTGCCGAAAACCGGAAAATCCGGCCATAATGATTTGACCGTTTCGGTCCAGGCAGGGCTGTTGCGTTCAAAGCCGTCTCCTACACCGGCGATTTGGTTGTCCCCCGCTTCGTTGTAGCGACGTTTGTCATACGGATCATCAAATACAAGACCTTCCAGTTTTTCAATTGTATTCGTTTCGAAGTCGACAAATTCCGGCATTGGAGCAGTAAATTTTTTCCGCATGATGGCTCCAAAACCGGTTTTAACGACGACTTCCTCCTCATCTTCTTTTCGTATTTCAAATGACCGTATGAAAGGATCCATATTCGGTACCGTGACGATCCAGTCAAGATCGTAATGATAATAGGG
>DSDU01000188.1 GCA_011056835.1 Deltaproteobacteria bacterium | reverse complement strand
GATATACCTTACTACCGTGGGTTTTGTGCCGTCATACGATTTTTGTTTTTCCATTTCGTTTTTCAATGGGGATGTAATCCCGTTCTGCCTGCCCGCAGTATAACTGACGGGGCCGGTGAAGTTTCCCTCTCGGGTCTTCCCTGCTTTCCTTCCACTGACTGATCCATCCCGGCAGACGGCCGATGGCGAACATGACTGTGAACATGTCGAGAGGAATGCCCAGGGCTCTCATGATGATCCCACTGTAAAAATCAACGTTGGGATAGAGCCGGTTGTCGATGAAATAGGGATCACTCAGGGCAACTTCTTCAAGTTTCAGTGCTATATCGAGGAGCGGATCATAGCGGTTAAGCTTTTTCAAAACCCGGTCGCACATTTTTTTCATGATCCTGCCCCGGGGATCATAATTCTTGTATATGCTGTGACCGAATCCCATCAGGCGAAAGGGGTCTTTCTTGTCCTTCGCCCGTGCTACAAAAGGGGCCGGGTCGCCACCGCTGTCGTGTATCGCCTGAAACATCTCCACCACCGCCTGGTTGGCACCGCCGTGGAGCGGTCCCCAGAGTGCGCTGATGCCTGCTGATATCGCCGCATAGAGATTAACCTGTGCGCTACCCACGAGTCGCACTGCCGCCGCTGAACAGTTTTGCTCATGGTCGGCATGAAGGATCCAGAAAACATTCAATGCCATGACCATATCTTCGTCTATGACGTAGGGCCGTACCGACGAGTCGAACATCATGTTTAAAAAATTGGCGCAGTAACTCAGATGAACCGAGGGGTATACCACCGGAAGTCCCTCGGATATTCTATATGACATGGCGGCCAGGGTTCTCATCTTTGAGAGTAGCCGGGCAAAGGTGATTCTGATTTCTTCGTTTTCCGATCGCCACGGCAGTTCAGGATAAAATGCCCGCAGTGCATTGACCATCGATGCAAGGATGCCCATGGGGTGGGCACCCTTGGGATACCGTTCAAAAAAATGACGCATGTCTTCATGAACGAGAGAATGATCATTCAGCATCATGGAAAAACCGGTCAGTTCTTCCTGAGTCGGCAATTCACCGGCGATAAGAAGGAAGGATGTTTCGATAAAGCTTGATTGTTCCGCAAGCTGCTCGATCGGAATCCCCCGGTACCGCAGAATGCCTTGCTCCCCGTCCATGAATGAAATGCCGCTGATACAACTTCCGGTATTTCCAAATCCGTAATCGAGGGTAATCATGCCCGTTTTCTTCCGAAGTTCTGAAATGTCAATCGCATCATTTCCGTCCGTCCCCTTGATGACAGCCAATTCGTATGCTTTTCCGTCAATTGTTAGTGTGACCGTTTTTGCCATGATACACCACCTTCCATGCATTGAAAAAACGATCTTTATATCAAAGATGGCTGGATTTGGCTATCAAATATTTAATCGGGAATACGGGACTCATTCTATTCCGAGTTTATATTACATCCATAATAATCAGATAGTTACAATCGGGGCACGGCAACGTCTTCAAATGATTGGATGACGGAATGGTGTTCTCCCGAACTGTAGGTATTGTGGTTTTTGAAATAAAATTGTAATATAATTCCCTATTCTATGAGAGATGTTGATAAGAATATCAAGGAGGTTTCGCTATGCCGGGATTGATTATATGGAAAAAACGTGAACTCGACAAAATGAAAAGAGACATAGAACGCCTCATGTCTCGCTTGAGAGACGATTTCGGCCTGCCCTCTTTACAGAGGATGGAACGAAAAAGCCCGTATATAGAGTTATCGGAAACAGATGATAACCTCGTCGTCAGAGCGGAAATTCCCGGTATTGATCCGCAAAATCTTGATGTTTCCATAATCGAAGGGGTCATGACGATAAAAGGTGAAACAAAAGAGGAAACAATCGGTGAAGGAGTTAATCATCATATTACGAAAAGGCGGCATAGGTCGTTTTCCCGTTCCATTCAGCTTCCCTGTAAAATTGAAATTACCGACGTTGAGGCAACCTACAGGGAAGGCATCCTGGTTATCGTGATGCCGAAAAGTAAACCCGATGCAGTACGGGAGATAAAGATTAAAGTTACATGACGTATTGAAGTATCAGTTGTCGATCTTGTCTTTGCGGATCTACGAATATTCCAAGAGAAGCCTTGAAATATCAATAAGCATCATAAAAACCTTTCGATTAAGATCAACGAATGAGGAGGTTGAGGATGGAGACGAAACATACCGGCAGGGAAGTGCCGCATGAACAATTAAGATGGAGACTTGACCAGACGACGCTGCCGTTTGAAACGACGAATGATATTGAACCGCTGAAAGATATTATCGGCCAGAAACGAGGTGTTGAGGCGTTTCGTTTTGGGATGGGGATCAATAAAGAGGGATATAATGTTTTCGTAACGGGTGTCTCAGGTTCGGGACGATTGGCCACGGTCAAAAAATTGCTTGAGAAAATATCTCATATGAACGGCAAAGTTCCCGATGATCTCTGCTACGTCAATAATTTTAATAATCCTGAAGCGCCGATTCTCCTCAGATTTGGGG
>DSDU01000260.1 GCA_011056835.1 Deltaproteobacteria bacterium | reverse complement strand
CTCTCCTCCTGATGATTTTCTACAACATCGGTGAGATCATATATCGTATCATCATTCCGTGTCATTCTCCTCTGGTTCATCATATCTTTATTCTCAGTTTGGAATTCCAATCCCGAATCATGCACATCTTCAAAATCATCAAAAATCTTTTCCGATCCGACGTTCGACGGTGCATTCATTTTCGTCATGTCGCTCATAGCACCCCCTGCGGCTGAAAAACTCTTATTTCGCGTCCTTATTGAACTACCACACCTTTTGAATCACTTCAAGGTTTTTGAAATCAATGCATACGAAATAACCATATAAAAAAGGGGGGTAAAATCCTCTTGGACATTACCCCCCCGGTGACAATCTTTTTCGGTGGCAGTTGTTAGTGGTGCTCTTCCATAGCCAGCACAATGTAGATCATCGACAGCATGACAAAGACCAACGTCTGGATGAAGCAAATCAGTAACTTCAGCGCAAATACCGGAATCGGAATAAGAAATGGAACCAGCAACAGCACGACGCCCAGCAGAATGTGCCCGCCCACCATATTACCAAAAAGTCGAACCGACAACGTCAAGGGCCGGAAAAGGTGACTCAGAAGCTCAATTGGAAGCATGAGCGGTGTCATCCACCAGATCGGCCCCAGGAACTGCTTGATATATTTGGCGCCATGTACCTTAACACCCATGATATGCGTCAGGATAAATACAATCAGCGCCATGGCGAGGTTCGTGTTGAGATTTGCCGTTGGTGAATCGAAACCGGGAACAAGGCCCAAGAGGTTGGACACGAGTACAAAAAGAGTGATCGTCGCCATAAGCGGGAAAAAATTCATTCCCCTCTCACCCATATTCTCAGTTACGAGATTTCTCACTCCATCGACAACAACCTCCATAAAATTCTGAAGCCTGCCGGGATACACTTCAAGCCGACGCGTCGCAACAAACGACACCACAATGAGTAGAATCATAACAAACCACGTATACGTAACATGGGGCGGGAAATACGGATTATCTAAAAGTAACAGGGGATGCATATCTCTCTCTGAACCTCCTTAGGGGAATTTTAACATTATCGATTATTACCGTTAACACAATACTTATAATAACAACCGAAAGTCCGACCAACAGCCCGAGTACGCTCACCGGCAGTTTCGTTATGACGAGAAACAGAACAACCGCCGTAATGGCCAGACGACCATAAAACCTGAAAAGCACAAAACGTTTCGGTCTATTCGATTGTGTATTATCAGAGATCTTTTGCAGCAACCAGGCAAGATCCCTCAAAAGCCAGTAAAAATTTCCGATGCTGACAAGACCGCCGACGAGGATACCGAAAGCAAATGCCGTGGATAAAAAGACATAGCCGAGACAAAGACAGACGGCCAGAACCAGCCAGTTTGCAACTTCAATTTTCTTTTGAAGAGTCATTGCTGCTACGTGATTCTCGATCAGTTTTATCGCCGGACTTCTTATCTTCCTTCATATACTTCTTTATGAAGACATAGAAGTTTCTGAAACCGGCGAACACTCCCAACACAAGGAACAGCGTCGTGAAAATATTACGCGTTCCCAGCTTCCGGTCAATCAAGATTCCGATGAAAAGGCATCCAAAGATCGTAACGACGAGACCGATGCCGAGCGTGCTGGCATAAGCCATTTCAAACCACAACCGTCGTTTCTTTCTCTTATTCTCCATTGACCAAGCGGCACATAACACAAAGAATCGGTGAAGTCAAATAACTTTTCGGACTTTCTTACCGCCTCGATAATGTATTGACTTTGCATCTATATTTCAGTTTCCCGTAACGGCTCATCTTTGGGGTATTTTTCATTGGAATTTTCGATATTCAAATTCCCATTTGCCATTTTTTTGTTTTCAGTTGCTCGTTCCTCAATATATTTTGAGCTTTACACTCTCGGCAATTGCCTCGAAGTCTCTGTCATTATGGAGAAGGTAAAGATCATGTTCTATAGCTGTTTGTGCAATGATACAATCGATCGTACTTCTGACGGTAATACCTTTTTTTCTGCACATAATATAAATCGACG
Source organism: Deltaproteobacteria bacterium (assembly GCA_011056835.1). Lineage (GTDB taxonomy): Bacteria > Desulfobacterota > Syntrophia > Syntrophales > UBA6807 > DSDU01. The sequence goes on along the minus strand of DSDU01000260.1, from coordinate 598 downwards.
CTGCTTCTGCATATGACTGAACGGGATTGCGAAGGTGATAAAACGTCTGCGTCGACAAATATTCGCTTAAAAGTTTGTATTCCTTGTCTGATGGCGCCCCTTGAAGCACTTCCTGATATATGACGGAATTAATCCCGAAAGGTATGTTACGGGTGATGACCGTCTTGAATTTCTTGCACTGCTCATTTTCGTTGCCTTTAAAAAAATCAATAAGCACTGATGTATCGACAAGAATCATCCTCGTTCACGGGCCTTCTTGTAATCATAGGTATCGGAAAATCGAATTTTTCCCTTCAGGTCCATCAGGTTCCTGCGCTTTCTGTTTTCAATGAAAGTTACAAGCGCCTCATGTATCAAATCCTTTTTCGTCCGTGACGTGCTGTATTTGAACGCCTCCTCGATAAGATCATTGTCTATAACGATATTAGTTCTCATAAAACACCTCCAGAGGTGTATTAATATACACATCATACAACGACTGTCAAGGGATATCCCTCCTTACAATAAAACCTTTGCACAACTCTCCGGTAAAATACCGTCACTATAATGTCTCAAATCTATAATAACTATATGATAATACTTTACAATATGTCTATTT
>DSDU01000036.1 GCA_011056835.1 Deltaproteobacteria bacterium | reverse complement strand
GTACGACTCAATAATATGAAGCGGGCTTTCCCACCGGACTGCGCTGTAATATGCAAGTACGAACATTCCGAGGAAAAGGAGTGCAGACACGGAATACAATACCGTCACTTCGATGGAATAATTCTTTCGAAGAACCTCCGATAAAATGGGCCCGAGAGAACCGAGCAGGAGAAGGTGAGGCACAACCGGATGGTAACCGAGATGCCTCAGTGTCAGTGAAACGATCACGAGGGACACCGCAAGTATCAGCATCCCCCTGAATCGTCCAAGCTTTGAATAATAAAAGAGAAGCGGTAGCGGTATCACCAGGAATGCGATGGAACCGAAAATCGATAATGTTCCCGCAACGGCAAAGACGAAGGAGGATATTGCAATGCCTGCAATAAAACTCCCCTCTCCTATGCCACCTCCTTGTCCCTTCAAGGTTCAGCCCATCCCGTAAAAGAGGTCCCGTTAATCCGCGTTATCCCTCTGTGACCACATACGGCAGGAGCGCAATATTACGTGCCCTCTTGATGGCCCGTGTGACTTCCCGCTGATGCTTTGCGCAGTTACCGGAAATTCTTCTGGGTACGATTTTTCCACGCTCTGTGAGAAAATCTCTGAGAATATCCACTCTTTTGTAATCGATTACGATATTTGAATCCACACAGAATCGACAGACCTTGCGTCGGGAAAAAAACTTGCGCCCGCCGGGTCGTGATCCGCCGGGTCGCGATCCGCCGGGCCGTGACCCACCCGGTCGCGACCCACCCGGTCGATAGTTCCGTGATGTTTGGGTGCCTCTTCCACTTGTCGTTGTTTCCATAATTATTCTTCATCCCCCTTTTCTTTTACTACGGATTCTTCTACCGGATCCACCGGGGGTTGAGTTTCAGCTTCAGCCACCGTCTCCGCAACGCCTTGAGGTTGCTCAACTTTCTCTTCCGTCTCTACTGATTCTGGTTCTTCTTTCTTCCGAGCTTCCGCAATTTCCTGCTCAATATCTTTCATGTCGACTTTATCGCTGAGCTTTACCGACTGGGCCCGCAAGACGGTTTCATCAAATTTCATGTTCCTTTCAAACTCGGCCAGAATTTTATCGTCAGCAACAAAATTCATTAAGACGTAATGGCCGTGAATGCGTTTTTTTATCCAGTATGCCAGTTTCCTCTTTCCCCAGTTTTCGACCCTTACGACAATGCCGCCTAATGATGTAATCAGGTTTCTGTATCGCTCGATAATGCCGTCCATTTCTTCGGACGACAGGTCGGCCAGGGCTATAAATATTGTTTCGTACCTCCTCAAATCCTTACCTCCTCTCGGCTCTCTATCCCGGATAGTAAAAATCCGGGCAAGGAGTCTTTATAATTTTTAAAGTGCCGTCCTCTTTATACCATACCGTCATAGAAATCAAGATTTTTATGGCATTTGCCCGGCCATCCGGCGTTATGCCGCACGCCTTTTTTCCGCCGTCAGCGGTAATCGTTCACCCGTACCGGGCATTCCGCTGCACTGAAGGAACCATATAATAACCAGCAGGTTACAGACCAGGGTATTTCATGTTTCTAACACTTGAAAAAATTAAAAAAATAGGATATTGTCGCACACGTTCGAGATGGTATCCTTAATGATACCGTCTTGATGATTCTGATGGTTAATACAACCCAGAAGGGTCCGGGCAAACATTCTATACTATCCGACACCGCCTATCCCGCAGGAAGGGTGAGGACGATTTTTTTGTGCGTAGATCACTTTGAACCCTTGATACTATGCCGTCGGCTCCTTTTCTAAAACTCGATTCATTTCAGAGACGTCATTGGTTGAAGTGTGATCGCCGGATAATAGAGGATGCCCGTTCCGAAGAGTTTGAAATCGGACCTGCTTTAAGGGAAGGAGAGCAAGATGGACAAGAAATTTCAAATCACGATTGACGGACGGGAAATTGAAGTATCTCCGGAGCAAACCATACTGGAAGTGGCGCGGGAGAACGGCATCTATATTCCGACACTCTGCTACTATAAGGGAACGACAAATGTGGGCGCATGCCGCGTTTGCGTTGTCGAGGTTGAGAATGCCAGGTCCCTCATCGCCTCATGTGCAATGCCGGTCAGTCCCGGTATGGTCGTCAAAACCGACAGTGACAGGATCAGGGAAGCTCGAAAACTGGTAGTCGAACTCCTGTGGGCTTCGGGTGACCATAATTGTCTTACCTGCGAAAAAAACGGCAACTGCGAGTTACAGGACCTGGTGTACTATCTGGGGATCGAACAACCTCGATTCACTATCAAGTCACCGGAATATCCGAAAGAAGATACCAATTCCATGATCCAGCGGGATCTCAACAAGTGCATTCTCTGCGGTCGATGCGTCAGGGTCTGCAACGAGATTCAGGTCAATGAAGTTCTCGACTTCTCAGGGCGCGGATCCCGCTCGAAGGTCGGTCCCGCTTTCGATATGGATTATTTCAGCTCCGACTGCGTTTTCTGCGGCGAATGTGCTGATGCATGCCCCGTCGGAGCCATTACCTTCAAGCAGGCTCGATTTGCGGGAAGGCCGTGGGAATTGGAAAAGGTCCGGACGACCTGTCCGTACTGCGGCGTCGGCTGTCAGATCGATCTCAATGTCCACAAAGGGAAAATCGTCAAGGTAACCGGTAATCGGGATTACGGAAATC
>DSDU01000221.1 GCA_011056835.1 Deltaproteobacteria bacterium | reverse complement strand
ATCGGATTGTATGATGGACCACGAATAGCAGACGGTCAGGAACAACATCGAAAACAAATAGTGCATTTTTCTTCAATAGCGAGAAAAAGCTTGACTTTTAATATAGCAGAACTTTCTGACAGAATTCAGTGCTTGCCACTGAATTTTTTATATGATTGACTTGATTTTTTCTCAATTTAATATAAATTTAATAATCGCCTTAATATGCCAGGAGGGAATAAAATGGGTGTGGGAAATCCGAATCAGCAGACAGATAAACAGGATGCTTTGAAACAGATCATCAGGGATCTGCACGCCGGCGTCCCTGTCGAAAAACTTCAGAAGACATTCGCGGATCTGATCAGGGACATCAGCCCTGAAGAAATCGCGAACATGGAGAATGCCCTGATTCAGGATGGATTTCCGCCGGAAGAGATTCAGCGGCTCTGCGACGTACACGTGCAGGTATTCGAGAAATCCCTTTCCCAAGTCGGCAAACCGAGCAAAATACCGGGGCATCCCATCCACACGTTCCTGCTGGAGAACAAAGAAGCCAAAAAACAGCTCAAGCAGCTTGGGAAATTGATCAAGGCAGCGGCCAAAGGAAAGACGGATGCGCCCAAGATTCGCCTATTAGAGACTGCCTGGCAGCGGTTCCGTGAAATCGAGACCCATTACGCCCGCAAGGAAAATCAACTCTTTCCGGCACTCGAAGCCGTACACTTCACCGGGCCCACACAGGTCATGTGGGGCAAGCACGATGAAATCCGCGCAAAAATCAGGGAAACCGATTCCCTTTTGAAGGAACAGAAATGGGCGGATCTGTCCGGATCGTTCAGAGCACTCGCATCGGCGATTCAAAAAATGATTTTTCTTGAAGAAAAAATTTTGTATCCTACATCAGCGCGCAAGCTGAACGAAGCGGCTTGGGCTGCAATCAAGGCGGGCGAATCCGAAATCGGGTACGCCTGGGTCAAACCGTCCGGCGTGTATGATGCGCACATTGCGAAAGCCATGAATGCCGACCCGGCGGATCAATCCAAATTGCCCGGTACGGCCGGAGAAGGAGACACCATGATCAAATTGTCCCAGGGCCAACTGACTGAAGAACAAGTCAATCTGCTGCTGAAGAATCTTCCCTTTGATGTGACGTTTGTGGATGAGGATGACACGGTCCGATATTACAGCGACACACCGGACCGGATTTTCCCCCGCAGCCCAGGCATCATCGGCCGGAAAGTGCAGAACTGCCATCCGCCGAAAAGCGTGCACGTGGTCGAGGATATCATCCGGAGTTTTCGCGAAAAAGAGAAAGATGTGGCCGAGTTCTGGATTCAGATGAAGGGCCTTTTTGTCCACATCCGGTATTTTCCGCTCTATGACGCGTCGGGAAAGTATCGGGGGGTGATCGAGGTGTCCCAGGAGGTGTCCGGAATCCGTAAACTCGAGGGCGAGAAGCGGATTATGGAGGGATAAGGGAATGCCCTCGTTTCGTCCGCCGGCTGGCGGACGAAACGGGCCCCTTTATCCAAGGGGACGAAAAAAGGTCCGCAGAAGATGATCCGATTTGATTTAAAAAGAATTCTCAAAATTTTCGTTCCTGCCGGACTGGGCATTCTTTCGGGAGTCGGGGGATATACGTTCTTCTACGCGAATGGGACGTCCTATTTTTTAGACGATCCCCGCGCCTGCAACAATTGTCATGTCATGCGCGACCAGTACGACGGGTGGAACCGGTCTTCGCATCACGGGGCCGCCACCTGCAACGATTGCCATACGCCGCATGATCTTGTCGGAAAATACGCAACCAAAGCCATCAACGGCTGGAATCACAGCGCGGCGTTCACCACGGGCCGGTTCGACGAACCGATCCGCATCCATGATTTCAATGCGAAGATCGCCCGTGACAACTGCGTGCGATGTCACGGCGAGATGGTTTCCAGGATGCGGACATACGCCCATCCCGAAGCCGTGGACTGTGTGCACTGTCACGGGAATGTGGGGCATAACGACCGGTACTGACGGGGGGACAGCATTAATTAAGTTATAAGTGATAAGTTATAAGTGATAAGTGATAAGTTATAAGTTTCAAGTTTCAACGGATTGACGATAGAGACTCGGCTGTCGCCGGGGGTCTCCTCTCCAAGGGAGAAGAATAAATTCCCCCTTTGAAGGGAGACTCCGCCGGAGGCGGAAAGGGGGATGTCGGTTACAAATCCTTCCCCGTCGATGTCATCACCAGCTTGCCGTGTTTCATCCCCCCTGGTGTTGATCAAAGCTTGACCCTGATCGCAACGGGGTTCTGCCCCGGTGCGTACAAACAGCAGAGGCTCAGCCCCCGAGTTCCTCGCGGGAATCCAGTGGGAGTTACAAGTTGAAAGTTCATAAAGTCCATAAAGTTCATAAAGTTGAAAGTTCATCAAGTTGTAAAGTAACGGAGTGCAATGCCTTTATGCATTGCCAGTCCGGATACCGCACATCTTTTCCGCGCGATACCGGGTGTCTTTTGGGGGGTGAAACGTGAGTACTTCGCGAAGCGCGGGCAGACTTTCATCCTGAATCATGTGAAAGTTCCTATATTAAAAATATAGCCTCCTCGCTACAAATACCGTATATTGGTATTAGTTAAATTAATAACCGTAGTCGAGGAGGCGTTATGAAGTACCTGAAAGGTATCAAGAAATTT
>DSDU01000013.1 GCA_011056835.1 Deltaproteobacteria bacterium | reverse complement strand
TTTAACACCAGTTTACTTTTAACGAAAATATTTATTCTAATATATAGGCTGTTTCCGTCGGCCAGATTTTTCCGTTTTAAAAAATGAAAAAAGTTTTCCCCTATTCATGCGGGTTTTCGCCGAAGTTAAAAAATTCCTCCTTGAAATAATATATATCCGGGTTATATCAATAGTATATGCACGGGAAAGAGCATCAGTTCTTCCTGCGGAGAGATTCATTTTGGGTATAAAAAGAGCATCAGAGAAAACCATTCCAGTGATCTTTACTTCCAACCTTATGGAAAATCTTAAATGAACAAATCAAGTAGAGCTTTATTCATAATTGTTACGGCATTGCTCATTGTGTTCGTCTTAACCACGGTCAGGCTGGTCTCGATTAATAAATCGCTGCGAAATTCACTCCCCTATTTGCTCCTGAATGAATCCATAGGCGGTTTCGAGCTGGTTAACGAGCAGGGAGAAAGAGCAACAGTCAGGAAATCGGAAAAACCTGCATTCATCCTTGTTTTTTCCCGCCCCTGCTCCCCCTGCGATCAGAATATCGGACTATGGAACGCCTTTGCCGAGATGTTCAGTGAAAAAATGGATTTCTATGGGATTGTACTGGATGAGGCCGGCGCCATGGGGTACCTCAGGGAGAAGTCCAAGCTGGATTTCCCTCTCTACGTGCCCACGGATATCAAGAAGTTCATTTCATCCTTCCGCTTACGCCTCCCTCATTCTCAGACAATCATTGTTTCCCCCGAAGGGAAAGTGGCCTACCTGAAACCCGGTGAACTCACGCAGGATGATTTTTCGAAAATAGTGGAACAATGCGAAAAATATTGATCATACTTTTATTGGCCGCTTGTCTACCGGGCTCGCAAAGCCATATTACGGTAATCAAGAATCCCAAGGCGAATATCATTGAAAAACCCGCTATCCCCCTTAAACATGTTCGAACCATCCCACTCCGTCTGGCAAGCAATGTTTTCAATATCGATCCGATATCCGCAACCACTGACGAAAACGGCAATGTTTACCTGTACGACAAGTTTATCTGTCAAATTAGGAAGCTGGAGGGAAACTACAAACTGATGAGCACGATTGACATCAATTCAGCTTACAAATCATGGCAGGCCAAGAATACCAGGCGTCCGGCCTTTGTGCAGTTCAGCAAGGAGAATGGTCTCTATGTATATGACCCCGTGATGACAACTCTGCTTCGCTATGACAATCAGGGGAATCTAATTGAAAGGTTTGAGCAAGTTCCCTTCATGGACCAGATAGTAGTATCACCGGATGGAGGCGTTTTGATTCCGGAATTTATTGAAAACGACTTAGTATTCAAATGCCTGGCAAACAAAACCGTCCGATTCAGGATCAATGATTATAAACACGAATTTCTTTTTTTCAAACAGGAAGGCGCAAAGAGTTTCTCCAAAGAAGAACTTTTCCAAGTATGCAACTACTACGTATATTTTGAAAATGAGAGATTGCTTATCTTCAATCAATACTCTTCAAGAATAATTGTAATAGCTGGGAATGGTAATAAACTTCTTAATAAATCACTGTTGCCAAATGAAGCTTTGGATTCGTATCGCCGCGAGCTTTCATCCAGGAAAAAAGAAATCAAAGATAAAGTGATTCCCTTCTTCTACAATCCCTTTTTCGATCTCACGGAACAGTGCCTGTACGTTCAGACCCGGATCAAGACAAACGACCAAAAATGGCGCAACCTGCTTTATGTATTCTCAAACGATGGGATGCTGAAAAAGAGAATGACTTTTGCAGGTATCGATAACCAATACGTCAACTTCATGATAAAGAATAACCGGGATTTTCTGATCCTGGTAAATAAAAAAATCCATGTTTTCAAGGAGGAAACATGAAAACGAAAAAGATTCTTATTCTATTGATGGTGATTTCGGGATTGCTAATAACGCAGTCTCTTATTAACGCAACTATGTGCCATTGCTATGATGAAGAAACAGCTTTCTCTCGATGTAATCAATGGTGTGGCATGTGGGGCACTTCATGTAGCTACACATATCCAATGTGGTTAGGTGGATCATGCAAATCCGGAGGATATTACTGCATAAGGCCAATAATGATGGTATGTGTGGATGGATCAAATATGAAAGACTACATCCAATCGCCATGCCCAAGTGAATGTGGCCCTATGAATTAGCTTTTTCTCATTGTTCTGTTTACTGTGCTCTTAATGTAAGTTGACTAGTGTTGGCATTTAAACGAATACTAAGTAAATCTTTCAACGTCGTCAAGGCTTTGCACATGATAGGGTGTACATAATGGTAACAAGAGAAAACTGGATGATATCTGTACTGATTCTTGGGTTTTTTTTGATAGTATCTCCTCAATTCCTTGTGCAGAGTCAGGATGAGGTTGTGGAGCGGGTGGAGGTGGTGAACCGCGAGGTGGTGGTGCGGGTGTTCGACGGCGGGGAGCCCGTGGCCGGCCTGATGCGCAAGGATTTCACGCTCACCGAGAACGGGGAACCCGCGGTCATCACCAGTTGCCGCCAAGTGCGCCGCGCCCTGGCTCCGGTGCAGGAAATCCCAGATGTTCCGAAAACCGAATCGCAATCGCAACGGGGACGTTTGTTTCTCTTTTTGTTGTGGTGGAACGAAGAGAGCAAGGACTGGTCGAATGCCTGGAACTATTTCAAAGAAAACATCTTCCGCCCCG
>DSDU01000039.1 GCA_011056835.1 Deltaproteobacteria bacterium | reverse complement strand
CAGTATATAAATGTGGCAATGAATATTCCGAGCACAATCTGATTGCCCGTATCCCGCATGAAATTCCTTAACAAACGGGGGCCGAATTGTGAAGAAGCCAGAGTCAGGGCAACAATGGTAATTGAGAATGCGACTCCGGCAACGGTTATCATGGAACCGGCAATCGTCGATAAAATAGAACGCGCCCCTTCAGGCCCTCCCGCATACAAGAAGCCAAAGATACGATGATGCCCCGGTTCGATCATTCTATCCACGGCAACTATGACAAACGATAACCCGATTGCCGAAATAACCATTAGGCCGGGGATAAACCAGAAACTGGTGCGTAACACTTCCCAAAGATTGAGCAGTCTTGTTTTCATGATTTACCGGTCAATTGTTTTACATTTTCTGTCATTGCTTAATAAATATAGGGCATAACGGGCCACTCAGCTGCCAAAGGTCAGCTGCAGCTGCAATGTATGCATTAAAGTCCATGATCAAAGGCTTCCCACATTTTGGAATATCAATTCCGCTTACGTCTCTCCAATGTCAAGGTGACAAGGTTATGACTGTCCGGGCATTGTAGCTCAATCGTATCGCCTTCCCACCAGGGAAATTTTCCCAAATTGGAAGGTCGAAAGGGTTGGAAAAATATCATGGTAGAAAAATCCACATAACCCACCTGGATTACAATAGTCAGTGACCCCCTTACCTTTTTACTTTCTATAAGCAGGTTTGAGTTTTTTAAACATCGGATATTGCTCGGCATTGAGTGTCTTTAATTCTGCATTTTCGGCTTCGGCGGTAGCGGCTAAGACGGCATCTGCAAGGCCAACGCCATGTGACTTGCCATAATCTCGCCTATAAAGCCCCCCGGCTTTTCCGATGGTGGCATCAATCGGGACAACACGGAATAGGGATATAAAGTTCTGTAAAGCAATTTGTTCTGCCTCACCTTTTACACCGGCATACAACTCCGCAATCACAATTGATGATAAAATTATGCGATCATTGCACTTATTAACAAAAGCAACTGCCTTATCGAATCCCCTAAAGAAATCCACAAGAACATCCGTATCCAAAAGAATCGGCTTCTCCATTATTAGCCCCTATTCCATTCGGAACGAAGTGATTTGAAATCAGGCAGATCCTTTCTATTCCGCCAAATTCCAGCGGCCTCACGAAGCACCACCTCCCTGTGGTTCTTGCCGACTTGATCAATGAGTCTATCGATGGCCTCTCTAATAAGTTCGCTCTGCTTTTTCCCAAATGATTTTCCAATGATAGCAAGTTCGTTACGTTGATCTTCTGTTAAATATATTTGTGTCCTTATCATGTTTCACCTCTCATGTATTGTATACGCCATGATTATACATCATTCATCCGGCATGTCAAGCCAACACGCCTTGCTGGCCTTCACCCTCTTCGGCTGCCGGTTGAGCGCATGTGTGAAGGCTCAGTCAATAGTCACCGACAGACCCCGATCCTTCACATTTCGCCGGCGACAGTGGCGGTCTTCTGATCGTTCAAACGTAAGATCGGCGATCCACCGAATAGAGCAGCACAACAGCATCAATCGTCGATTTGATAATTTGTGATGATTCTCAAGGCCTGGATCGAATGTGGCGGAGATATCGCCGGGGATGAACCAGCTCCGAGGGGTTTTCATACCCGCTTCGGACCGTCATAGCGGACACAGTACCACCGCCCCTTTTTCTCATAGACCGGCATGTTGAACCTATTTACTCATGTTTGATATTTTTCTTGAATCTGAAACGCGGTTTATGTATAGTTTTCTTCCTAATTCGCCTTTGTTACGGCCCCCGAAGGGATGCGCGTCCTTCGGGGGTTCGCCGTTTTATGCCTGAGCGCTTTCCTGAAGAAGACTCACAATTCAATACCCGCTATGTGGCCAGCTCATCACGGATGGCAATACCTATATCTTCCAGCATGTACGGCTTCTTTATAAAAGTTCCCATACCCAGCCCCTGCGCTTCCTGAATACGAATCTTTTCGACATAGCCACTGGCGATGATTGCCTTCTGGCCGGGATGAATTTCAAGGATTCTGCGGTAGGTCTCCACCCCGTCGATACCGGGATCCATGATCATGTCCAGAACAACAAGATCAACAGAATGACCCCGTAAATATTCCAGCGCCTTTTCGCCGCTTGAGACGGTGACAGCTTTATAACCGAGCCTGGAAAGCATGGACGATGCAAGTTCCAGTTGATCCGGAACATCATCGACGATGAGAATCGTCTGTCCGTTTCCCGTATAGTCTTCAATCGGTACCCGCTCCTTTTCTTTTCTTGCCTTTCTCCTTGTGGCGGGAAAGTACAGGATAAATGTCGTTCCCTTGCCTTCTTCACTCATAACGTCAATATAACCGTTGTGATCCTGAACCGTTCCCCAGACCACGGTCATTCCCAGGCCGGTTCCGCTTCTTCCCATGACTTTCTTCGTGTAAAACGGCTCGAAGATTCGATCTATGTCATCCGGCGGTATGCCGATGCCCGCATCCGCTACCGTGAGTACCGCATAGTCCCCTTCCCGTATAACGTCGAAGCCCCTGACAGGCTTATCGATATACCGGTTTTCCGTCTTTACCGTGACCGTGCCTCCCTGCGGCATTGCCTCGGCGGCATTGGACAGAAGGTTCATGACTGCCTTGGAAAGATGTACTGAAGATCCGACAATATTGAGCAGGTTATCAT
>DSDU01000005.1 GCA_011056835.1 Deltaproteobacteria bacterium | reverse complement strand
CCAGGCGTAAGCTTGGGGGGTCGTCCACATTCTCCGCATGTGGACGCCACGACCAGAGGGTAAGTTATAAGAGAGTGCGCTCCTGCCGGTGCGCCGACATTCCTGTCGGCATCTTCACTTTTTTATGAGTTTTTAATTGCTATGATTTTCCCCCACATCCTTCGGCCGCCTTCAGCGGACTCAGTCTGTGAGGGGCACCCGGGGTTTGTTGTCGATAAAATAGCTAGAATTCTAATAATTTGTATTTCCCCATGCGGCATAAACGGAGGTCGCCGTTGCATCTAATTTGTCTGAAAATCCTATATAATAATCATTGGTTGCTGTTACTTGAATGTCTGTAGCGACACCGGCATCCTGCCCGATGACATTGAAAGGATTCCATGGGCCAGGTATCTGAATGGTCTGAACTTGAGCCCAGCTCAGGACTTCAAGCACGGGAAAGATATTTACTTTCACAGCCGCGACTCTGTAATTACCTGAAGGCTCTCCTGTATTCAGATTTTCGTACATCGAAACGCTCACAGCCTTGTCACCCATTACAGTATAGTTGCATGCTACTGAAGGCAGTATTTTCTGCCTGTAACCTTGAGGCCTTTCAAGTCTTATAGGGTCGTTGTTTATACTATCAACCATCCAGACTTCATATTCGTGCAGGGCATCGACAGATTGAACGAATGAGACCGCAAAGTAAGGCCCTACAGTGTTGTTAGGTGAAATATCAAGACAAGGAAGACCGGCATCTCGCTCAGGTTGCACATACGGATTTACCATGTAAAAAACATTCTCAGTCTGATCCTGATCGCCATCAATATCAGGGCACCAGAAGTTTCCGGCAACACGGTATGTGGAAACTCCCTCCATCTTCGCGGTAAAAGCAACACCGAGAATCATGCGAGGTGCCCCACCGTATTCTTGTAATGCGAGTTTCCCGATATCGATGCTTGGAAGCCAGCAGTTTGCTATGAAGTTAGGACTTATGGCCCACCACGGACCTCCTGTATCCTGCCATACAAAAGTCGGTCCAGGCTGAATTAAATGGTAATACTTGAGCCTCCATGGATATTGAATGGCATTGGTTTCAGCAGTAAAAACAAGGTAAACATCGCGTCGCTGAGGATTGAACGCAATGTCATGTCCCCAGCAATTGTCGCTCAGAGCTGCCCCGGCGGGCAACCATAGATGTTCAGCATCGGCGGGACCGATCGGAGTTTCAAGGAATGCTTCGCCGGACCAATGCAAAAACTTAACCCCAAGCCTCCAGTTATTGTCTGGAGGTTGAGCATTAGGTAATCTCCACATGAAGCTTACCGCAACAACGACATGTGAGTTTTCCTGATCTACTCCGGGTATGTAGATACAGTCCACCTTTGGGAATTTAAACTCGACGAAACCTTGTCCGGACTCTCCAAATGGCCGTGTTTCGATTACTTCCCCATTATCCTTAAGCCAGGCAAGGTAAGCCTGATCGCCGACAGGCCATGCTTCATGTCGACAGCTGACCATAATGCTAAGACCGGTAGGTTCATTGTCAACACTTAGCACTGCCGGACTGCCAGTGGTCAAGATTGGTTCACTTCTCACTAGTGTTGCGATGTCCAAATCTCTGTACGGTTCTGAAAAGTCGCCTTCAAATACTGGCATGTGGCCAAAGAAACCTTGAACGCTACGATTTCTTGCATCCGGTGCGGTCAACCCGTTAACACCGGAGCAACCTTGAAGAAAAGTCAACAGCGAGAACCCTAAAATTGCGCTTGTTATCAGTAATGAGCGCATTTCTTTATCCTCCATTTTTCTTATGAAATTTATTGAATTGCCTTATCATTCTTCGACAATGGTAAAATCAATCAAATCTATTACATGTTCTTTCCTTTCTTTACCCGGTTTCACAAAAAAAGTTACGCCGATGTCCCTGTATCTGCCTATTTCATAAAAGTCTGCGGAGAGGAAACCACTCAAAGCAAACGAATCCTCGTACTTTATGTTGCACGGCAATTTGTTGACAACGAGTGCCCCAACTAAGGCTCCATCGTAAAAATAATACCATCTAAAATGGGTATGCAGTTCCTCATCCCATTCTTTACTTTCATATCTCAGATCCGAACAATAATCGTCAGGCCCGAATCCGCAACATTTTGAGCCCTTGTTTATCGGTTCTCCATTATTAACTATCACCTTAAAATGATACGGCTCAGGCTGGTTTGCCGTAATCGGAAAATCCTCGAGCGGATTGGTTACAGGAACCTTCAAAGGCGGCTCCCAGCAAGCCTCGACAGCATAACCGGCAATCACCGCTTCTCCCGGAGGAAGCCAGATTTTATAGGTTCGTGTCGCGGCTCCGTCGGTTCTGAAAATGTGTCTTTCGGGCTGTGTATAGAAATTTAAGTATGCATTGATTCCTGCGTTCGGCACACCATTGGAAAACTTCCCCTGAAAGTAATTAAAAATCGGCTTGTCGCTTGCGGATTCGTACACCGGACTCCAGCGGTATGCATATCCGTCGGGATTTAACACTTCGGGATCTCCGAGTTCCCTCCATGAAATCATGCATTTTTCCGGTAGCGGAAGTTTGTGAAGATATGTGAGAAACATATATGAACCATTAAACATGATTATTCCCTTCACATCGAAAGCGGTATATTCAGCCATGCCGGGGAACGGATGTTTGATCATGATTGTCAAATCGACCGTTCCGTCGCCGTTGTTTT
>DSDU01000116.1 GCA_011056835.1 Deltaproteobacteria bacterium | reverse complement strand
GGCTACACGGCCTACCTGATCAGCACGGTTTTCGGCGGGCAGGCATAGGTCAATTCGATTCCCGTTTTGGGAACCGAACCGGCGTCCGAAAACCGGATTCGAAGTTGTTGCGGCTCGACGCTAGGTATCCGTTTTTACTGTAAACCCGTCACCCTCGTCCGGTGTCGGGAAATCAGGGGAGAAAATCGTTTCTCTGGTCGGGTTGTCGGGAAGTGGTTGTGGGATATGACTTCGGCGTTTATTATCAAGGAGTTACGAGGAGCGCGGGCTCTGAGGCTGTTTTGCGGTAGGTCGTCGTTCCCTCCACCAATATATGCAATGTTATCAATTTGTTATGTTTCCTTTTTTAGCCTCTGGATGACCACTAAACGTCAGTACTTGCCCCCTTCTTTGCGTAAGCATTTCTGTTATACTCTATTAAAATATTCTTGACAGAGTACTATAATAGGGTGGCAGTGTTTCTGTTTAATGAGGTTAAGATATTTCATAGACCACACCCGACGCCGGATACTGATAAGGGGGCGGTCTCAAGCATTAGAAAATGGCTGGAAAGCCATGGAGTTACACCATGAATATAATGACGTATGAAGGACATAAGGCAAAAATCGATTATGACCCTGATATTGATATGTTTCGGGGTGAAATGCTTGGACTTAACGGAGGCGCTGATTTTTATGGCAAGACGCCGAATGAGCTACGGCTTGAATTTAAAAAGTCTTTAAAGGTATTTCTTGATGTCTGCAAAGAAAAAGGGATTAAACCATATAAAGAATATTCCGGCAAATTCAATTTGCGTATCCCTCCGAAACTGCACGCTGAAATAGCAGCGCGGGCTTCAGCGGAAGGAAAAAGCCTTAATCAATGGATTGTTGAGACGATAGATCAAATTGTTCATGCCGTCTAAAACCGACATTTAACATCTCTGTCGGATGTCGGCTCATTCCATTGACCAAGATCAGCGCGCAATGCCGGAGGAAGGGGCCATATGCCCGCCGCCGTCAGACTTAGTGAACCGGAGTGCAATTCCCCAGGCGTGGAACCAACAGCCTCAACCCGCGACTGTGTTCTATCGAATCAATGATATAAGAGGATCGGCAAATTGAAAAATAATCGTAAACAAAAACTGATTGAGTTGGAAAAAGAAACGCTGGTCGATGCCCTGCTGGAGCTTGCCCTGCAGTCCGACGCGGCCGATGATCTGATTGAACGCCTTATTGCAACACCGAAGGAGAATATTCAGCGATACAGAGAAAAGCTTTCCAGCCTGAAGCGATCGAGGCGTTTCGTCGGCTGGGGAGAGTCTTCCCGGTTTGCCCGGGAGCTGGAAATGCTGCTGCAGGATTTAAAGGCAGGCGTTACTGATCCCCTCACCGGCGTGGAAATGGTTGCCGCTTTTTATGAAACGGATGAAGGCGTTTTGGGGCACAGTGATGATTCCAGTGGTCATATAGGCGATGTGTTCCGCTTTGATGCCAAAGAGCTGTTTGTGGAATATGCTTACCGCTGTAACGCTAAGGAAAAAGTTGCAGACATTATACTGAAGCTGAACCGCAAGGATGATTATGGCATCCGGGATACACTGGTTGAGTGTGCCGGTGAGTGTCTGCCCGAGCCGGTTATCCGCTCGATGATCTCAGAGCTTCAGAAACGGGCTAATGATGAAAAAGATGAATACGCGAAACGCCATCATCTGATGCTGATCGAATTGCTGGCCCGGCAGATCAAGGATGCCAAACTTTTTGAAAAGACCCGTATCGCTTCATGGGGAACGCTGTCGACCGCGGCTCTCATCGACATTGCCCGGGTGTACCTTGAAAGCGGTGATGTCGAGACGGCACATTCATGGCTCAAAAAAATTCCGGAGGGTGAAACCTTTCAGGCATACGAGCGGGATCGGCTCCTGTTGGAAATATACAGAAAGCAGGGTGACACTGAAAAGCTGACCGACCTTCTGTATCAAAAGTTCAGATCCCATCATTCCACGGATACTCTTCAGGAACTTCTGAATGTCATCGGCACCGACAAGCGGGACGAAGTTATTGCCGGGGAAGTCGAGCATATCCTCGAAAGCAAGACATTGCGCGAGTCGGATGCTGCGTTTCTGATTGCAATCGAAAAGATTGATGAGGCGGAAGCATACCTTCTCAACCGGGCTGAGGAATTGAATGGTGATCACTATGGAAGCCTACTCTCTTTGGCCGAAGCGATGGAATCGCAAACCCGAAATCTTGCCGCCAGCCTGTTGTATCGCAGCTTGCTCGTTTCAATCCTGGAAAGAGGCTATACCAAGGCGTATCCCCATGGAATCCGGTATCTGAAGAAATTGGACGAACTCTCATTGACCATAACCGATTGGAAAAGTTTTGATCATCACAAAGTATTCAAAGACCGGATCATTCAGGTACATGGTCGCAAAAATAGCTTCTGGTCAAAATATGAGGTTAAAAAATAAAGAACGATTTTGTCTGAAAAGAAAATGGGAAGTTCAATCATTGACTGATTGACTAGGCTTTACAGGCAATAAAGAAAGAAAATCATCCACGGCAAATAAGCTCTGAAATGAATTAATAACTGGGTTTTATTAAGAATTATCACTAGTGTCCGGAATAATCGATAAATAAATTCAGTTGGTTATCGTTTCCTGGTTTTTCTGTTGTGGAATCGTAAAATGTAAGTAGTTGATTTATCATTGTTCTTTCAAAGATCGACACGC
>DSDU01000079.1 GCA_011056835.1 Deltaproteobacteria bacterium | reverse complement strand
TGCCTGAATAACAGCGTTACATCTGTACAATCAATGCGTTATTTGCCGCTTAAAAAGGCACCGACGGTGAGGTATGCTTTTTTTAAAGAACAACAGGCGCTAAGGAAACTCTAAACTCTAGTTGCTTATAATAACAATGTATATTTTAATGTTCGCCGAGGCGAAACGAAATCTCGTTATCTTTTTTTTGCGGTAAAGTCAATCCATTTCAATGCCGATATTAGGAATACAAACAATTGCCACCACCCTGGAAGGTCATGCGCACCTGTGTGGGATCATGAGTGGAATGCAGGCTTCAGCGCCGGATATCGCAAAGTTGCAGCAACACCCGCTTACGCGATGAGATTGTTGACTATGAGCACTGAACCATCGTATCGCTTCGATTCACTCTCATCGGACATTGTGTGACATATTTGTTGGCCGGGGAAATATGTCGGATTGTAGTCGGGAGACGATTATCATGGATAAGGGCAGTATAGCGGAAAATTCGTCTAAAATCTCCTATAGGTACGATATCTTCAGTAATATCGGTAGGATAATTACGTCTTCCCTGGATCCAAAAGAGGTGTTCCACCGGGTTATGATTGTAATCGGTGAGTTCTTTGCTCCCCAGCACTGGTCGCTGCTGTTGAAAGATGATGATACAGGGGAACTGAAATTCGAACTCGTCATGGGCATTAATCCGGAAAAATTGGAAAAGATTTCTCTTGAACCCGGGGAGGGTATTGCCGGGTGGGTCTGTCAACACGGTGAGCCTCTTGTTGTTGAAAATGTTCAGCGGGATAAGCGCTTCAGCCCTCGTATCGATGAGCTTTTGGGATTCAAGACAAAGTCAGTGGTATGTGTGCCTGTTCTCAACGGCAGGAACCAGGTGATCGGGGCCATCGAGCTGATCAATGAAATTTCACCTGACCGGCCGGCCATGGGTACGGGAGATATTTACACCGATGTCGCTCTTCTTTCGTCGATTGGCGTCTTTACGGGAATTGCCGCGGAAAATGCATTCCTGCATCAGAAAATCGTTGATCTTGCCATGGTTGACTCTCTGACCGATCTGAACAACCGGCTTTATTTCAATGAAATATTTGAAAGAGAAGTGGAACGGGTGCTTCGCTATGGCCACACAATCTGTGTGCTCATGGCCGATATCGATCATTTTAAGATGATCAATGATACGTTGGGACATCTGGTCGGTGACAAGGCTCTCCGAGCGGTTGCCGATATTCTCAAAGCATCGGTGCGCAAATCCGATATCCTGGCTCGCTTCGGGGGAGATGAGTTTGTTATCCTCATGACCCAGGCGGATGAATCCAAGGGCCGTATTCTTGCAGAGCGGATTCAGCGTTCGATCGGGGACTGGAACGATGCGGAGACCCTGCCGGGCGTCACCCTGCAGTTAAGCATCGGTATTCACGAGGCAGGCCCAGAAAATATCAGGAATGTTCTCAAGGATGCCGATGTAAAGCTTTACCGGGATAAGAGATATCGCAAACGGGCCGATGAGATCATCACCGACGATGAAATGCGGCGCTACTTATTGGATAAGATCAGCAGTAACCGTGCATAGCGATCGATCAGCGGGAGATCGACGCCCCATGGAATGTAATGTGACTGTCGACCATGAGAACGTGGAAACGTACGGTCTGATATATGTGAGCCGGCATGACATACATTTATGCTCAATCATGATGAGCGCGCCATGTCCGTCCGCACTACGGTGAAAAATAATCCTCGTCGTCGGGATCGTCTATTCCCGGGTAATTCTTTCTTCGTATCATCAGGCGGATAAACCCCAGGAAAGCAAGGAGGGCCGCCATGAAAAAGAGGATCCGGTTAAAATAGATGCTGACAAATGAAAACAACCATGTCTGTTGTTTGAATCACTGAAGCCACTGCTCCTCCAGATCATTCAGCGACAGCGAAAGTCTGTCTGAGAGAGCTGTGGCGATATCTCGGCCTTCTTTCAAATCATGCAGAATGTCGACCAACATTTCAATGCCGTATTCCCCGATCAGGTACTCGACGATATTCTTGCTTTCCTCATATGCAAGGAGGAGTGCGTCCTCATTTCGCGGGAAGTAATGGTGTAAATCTTCCAGGCGGATATGGTGACCTGTCAGGACGGCACGCCGCAGAATGAACCGATCACGATGCATGATGATTTCCGCCAGCCCATCGCTTGACCATTGTGCAATGCCTTCATCAAGCCATCTTGGCAGGGTATCGGTTTGGATGTGATCATGGAGTAGAAGGTGACACAGTTCGTGCTTTACCGTTGCCTTCAGTGTAAAGGGATGTTTCATCCGGGCGTAATCGATGATGATACATTTTTTTTGAGGAATGGCCAGCGCGACAAACAGCTTGCCGCCGATCATCTCGTCAAAGCTATTACGCTCTCTGATCAAAACAATCGTCGGCCGGTAGCTCAGCCGCCAGCGGAAGCTGTGTTCAAGGTCTCTGCTGATGACGGGGTACATTAAAAGAATATCCCGTGCCGGTGCGGCGAGCCGCTTATCGAAGTAGACCATCACATCCGGCGTTTCGATCAGGTCGATGTCGTCTTGTGAAAAACATTGGAAGGGTGATAAGCACTGAAACGCTACAAGAAACTAGAGTTTAGAGTCTCCACGTAAAAAATGGTTAAAATTTATAAAAAATACTTGACTTTGCCGCGCATTCGCGCGGCCCATTTATCAATGGGCCTCCAGAAGAAAATTTTCTTTTGGAGG
>DSDU01000181.1 GCA_011056835.1 Deltaproteobacteria bacterium | reverse complement strand
GGGTACGACATGATACCTCTCGTATTAGAAAATAAGGTGTTCATCGACGGAGAATTACAGGAAGCGGCATAGGCAATAACCGGAGGGTACGGAACTCAATCCACAACATTTGACAATATCTCCGGCATAGGCAATAACCGGAGGGTACGGAACTCAATCCACAACATTTGACAATATCTCGATTCGTTTCGCCCGCCTGCTCGAAGCGGCCGGGGCTTTGAGCCGGGGACACGCGAGCAGATCGGCGCCGGGATGGGACATTACAGGTAACCCGCCCGATTTTTCAGAACTTGTCGACCGCCACCGGCCGAATAGCGGGTTGCGTATGCTCAGGGTATTGATGATCGTTCCCTGCGTCCTTCTCTGGGGAAGGAAACGGGGGCCGCGGGCTGCACGGCGGATTTTATTTGAACTTTCCTGGCGGATTTTCGGCCGGAAAACCTATTCCGCCTCGAGCTGGCCGGGACGAATATTTTACGGTGAGAGCTGATGCACGGCGAAACAGTACCACATAATAATGATCATGTCGTTTCCACCGACATTCGAACGCTGGTCATCGGCGGCGCCGGGTTTATCGGGACACACCTGGTTTCCGCTCTTCTCGGGACCGGCCGTTCCGTGACCGTGCTGGACAAGAACGATTCTTCTTTCTCGTCGTTGCCGCCTGAGGCGTCACGCGTCGCGGGGGACTTCGGCGAACCGGGTCTCATCAGGAAACTGCTTCTGTCCCATGAAGAGGTAATTCACCTGGCCTATGCCTCTGTTCCGAATACGTCCTTTGAAAATCCCCTGGCAGACCTGCTGGAAAACCTGCCTCCCACGCTGCAATTGTTCGCCGAGGCGGCAGGCGCGCGGCGGAAAGTGTTGTTTGTCTCTTCGGGAGGCACGGTGTACGGTGAGGCAGTCACCCTTCCGATTCGGGAAGGTCATCCCACGAAGCCCATCTCGCCTTACGGGGTCACGAAGCTGACGCTGGAACATTACGCTCATCTTTTCGGCACGACACAGGGGCTCCACTATACCTGTGTGCGGCCCGCCAACGCCTTCGGCCCGGGGCAGAAACCTTTTACGGGGCAGGGGTTCATCGCGACGGCTCTCGCCTCGGTCCTGCGCGGGGACCGGATCAACATATTCGGACAACGGGGAACAATGCGCGACTACATCTACGTGAGTGATCTTGTCGAAGGTATCGTCGGCGTACTCGAAAAGGGACATTCCGGTCAAACATACAATATCGGATCGGGCGTTGGACGTTCCAACATGGATGTGATCGAAGCAATCGGCAGCGTTATGAATGGGTCGAATAACGCGATTTCTGTCGAACACCTGCCGGAACGGCCTTTCGACGTGAAGACCAATGTTCTCGATACGACGGCGCTGCGGGAACATACGGGATGGGAACCCCGGGTTGATTTCAACGACGGGCTGGCTCGAACCTGGTCGTGGTTAAGAGAACAGTATGGTTGACGTGAACATTCCTTTCGTTTTCTATAGCAATAACGAAGTTGTTCGTTCCTTTTATAAGGTCGGGGTTCATGGTGCAAATGTAACAATGCAGACAGCCGGCACGATACCTATTTTACGGTGCTTTATATTGTGACCAGCCACCAGCGAGATAACAAAATTTTGCCCTTGGTTAGCGTAGGCATCCCAACATACAGTAGGCGGGACGGCCTTCGGAGAACACTTGAATGTATAACATCTCAAACCTATGAAAACCTTCAGATTATAATTTCAGACAACAATACACCAGGCGATGAGATCGAAAGGGTGGTCAATGAATTCTCCCGCAGTG
Organism: Deltaproteobacteria bacterium; assembly: GCA_011056835.1. Lineage (GTDB taxonomy): Bacteria > Desulfobacterota > Syntrophia > Syntrophales > UBA6807 > DSDU01. The sequence goes on along the minus strand of DSDU01000181.1, from coordinate 1,002 downwards.
ATAAGCGGATAGAATTTTACAGACAAACGGAGAATAAAGGTGCGATTTTTAATTTTAACTATGTACTTGAAATGGCTCGAGGCGAGTATTTCATGTGGGCTGCGGATGATGATGAATGGTCGAATACCTTTGTTGAATGTGCATTAGATCTATTACAGAAGCATAATACATCCGTCATGTCTTTCTGTAATATGACTGTTCTGGATCGGGATTGTGGTAAAAGATTTAACTATTCTAATGAGTTATCCTCACCGTTTTTGTTTCGGCGATTGAAAGCGTTTCTCGCTATGAAAGAAGAACGTATCGGAAAGGCAAATCTGATTTACTCATTACATCGAAGAAAAAGTTTGATGGAAGCCTGTGCGTTGGGTTATTTCATCAAAGGTGAATACGCATCTGATTGTGTTGTTATTTTGAGATTATTGTTGACTGGAAGTGTCAACATAACGAACCAAGTGCTTTTTCGCCCAAGCATACATAATACCAAATTATACGATCCGGATGCCTATCGAGACGATCACATATCTATATCAAGCTTTTTTTCTGCCGCTCTCCGTGGAATTATTAAGGAACGAAAGAAAAGGAAGCGGTATTTTGCTGAGTGCAGGAAGCTTATAAAAAAGGGCAACTTGAGTTGTTATCAATACATGGTACTGAGACTTCAACTTGCTTTAAGAGAAAAAAAATTGATCCTCTACCACATATTGAGATACCCGTTACTGTTGGCGATTCAGAGACTTAATATATTTCCAAATCGTCAGGTACTTCTACGATAATCTTCAACTGACCGGCCACGATGGCTTTTAATAATCATCGAGAAATGGAAGAGTAATATGAATGGTTTATGGCGTAGTCCTGATACTATACCCCTTTGGTTTCGCTTTATATTCTTCAGCTACCCCCCGTTTCTGAATTCGTGTCTCAAAATGGAGGTTGCATTACACTACATGGTATGATGAACAATGGCAAGGCAACGGAGGGAGCCCGTAGGGCGACCGGAGT
>DSDU01000070.1 GCA_011056835.1 Deltaproteobacteria bacterium | reverse complement strand
GTCCAGGTCTCAATGTATGAAAATAAGATGGAGAGTTCCCCAGTCCGAGCCGGTGGTCATTGCATTCGTTGGAGATACGATGCCCAGTTTTGAAGACCGCGGCGGGATTGCAAAATCCGAAGACCTTACGGGTCTGCTGCATTCATGTGATCTTGTTATGGCAAATCTCGAAAGCCCCCTCACCACTGCGGATTCATCCAAAACGGGAGGTTCCTCACTGTTTTCGATCCCTTCAAGTGTTCTGGATTTAAAGGAACTGAACATATCGCTTGTGACCCTTGCGAATAATCATATCATGGACCGGGGCCAGGCGGGTCTTGAGGAAACTCTTGACGTGCTGGATAAAAGCAAAATCGCATGGCTTGGAGCGGGCCTCAATTCCGTCGAAGCAGCTCAACCCCATGTCTGGTCCAGCACAGACTTCAAGATGGTTTTTCTTTCGTTCAGCTATGAAGCATCGGACATAGTAAACACAGCAGGATACTCCCGAGCCGGTGCAAACCCTTTACTCATGAGTGACGCGCAAAGAAAAATATCCGCCTTCAAGAGGCAGGGATATCTCGTATGCGTTTCTTATCATGGCGGGGAACAGTTTTTCAGGATACCCTTCCCGAAAAGGCAGACCCTTTTCAGATTACTGGCTGAATCCGGCGCCGACATTGTGATCGGCCACCATGCCCATGTGTTTCAGGGAATTGAAACTTTCGATAATAAGATCGTCGCTTATGGTTTGGGAAATTTTTTAATGACGACTCCTTTTCAATCGATACATAAGGGAACTGCAATCGGTCTTCTATTATTAATTGAGGTCGACGCGGCAGGACCTCTCGGATACACGGCGCACTTCGTTTATAACGACAGGAAGAATCACATGCTTTCGCTCATTCATGGGGAAGCTGAGTCAATACTTCAGAAACTGATTGATTCATTCTCACGATCCTTTAAAGATCAGAGAAATCTCATCAGAGAATGGCGACGGGATTGCTGTCGCATGCTGATGAGCATGAATGACGTGAACAAGATTCACCCGGTGCGAAGACTCTACAGCGCGGGCCGAAGAGGCTGGAGCATTTTGAAGGCGCATCATGAAGAAAAAATGACGTCCCCGAAAGGGGAGCGTTCGCTTTACAGCGCGTCAAAGAACAAACAGATCCTCGAGGGCATACGGGGGATCCCCCTTATGCTCAGCGCCCCCGGGAAATTCACGGAATGTTACACCGCATATAATGAGGTCTCACGTTTATTGGAAGGTAACAACGACAGGAATCGGCATCCGGAGATTGGTAACCGGCACGGTATGTGAACCGTTAATCTCGATAAATATTCCATAAAGGGCGTATCTCTCACCATTACATGATAAGTGTTCAAAAGAAAAAATCATGAAGCGAAAGGTTTGCATAACCCACTTTTTTGTCATTCCCAACTTGATTGGGAATCTATAATGCTTTGTAATGATTAGATTCCCGCTTCCGCGGGAATGACACTTAAGGCATTGACGGACATTATGCAAACATCTCGAAGCAAGATCACCAAGAGCCTGAAATACCGTATATTAAAATAGACGCATAACAAGAGATAAACAAAATATGCAAGCACGGAGCAACATTTTTATGGAGACGGCGCGTCTCTATTATGGAAGGCTCAGACAATTTTTTGATCTTCCCAGGTGCTATTCCAAGGTCAGGAACTTTAAAGAATACCCGAAATCAGGCTTAACTTTGGCCACAGACCTGCTTACTCTTTTTTTTTCTTACAGGACGTTCCCCGATCACTACGGCCCGTGCAGATTGTGGGAAGCCAACAAGTCGGATTGGAAATATTACTATGGCTCTAATTATCATCCGCATCAACGATTGAAATTATCCATATCAGTTCAACAATCTGAATATCGAGCACTTTTCGACGATAAATTTCTCTGCGCAACCTACTGTAAAGGTCTCGGCCTCAAGGTCCCACACACGTTCGGCGTCGTCGACCCGGACGAGGATTACCGCGGCCGGATCCGATCCTGGTTCGAAGCTTCGAACGTTGAAAGGATGATCATCAAGCCACTCCTTGGGAGGGCAGGAATGGGCATCGTTCTCGCGAAAAGGATCGAGGATGGTATCACCATTCAATCTGCGAACGATTCAGTTTCTCTTGATCGTTTTCCCCTGAAGGACAGGTCAATCATCCAGGAGTACATCCGGCAACACGCTAAAATGTCTGTTTTCTCTCCGTCTTCCGTTAACACGCTCCGCATCGTAACAATGATGACCCGACAGGGTGAAGTTATCATCGTCAACGCGTCCATGCGCACAGGTGCACGCCGCTCTTTCGTTGATAATTTCAGCGCAGGGGGGATTTCTGCCGGAGTTGATTGCCGGACGGGACAGCTGAAAAAATATGCCTATGACAACAGGTGGAACAGATATGAAAGGCATCCGGAATCGGGAATTGTCTTCGAGAGCTATGAGATTCCCGGATGGGAACGCGTACTCGATTTCGCCGGCGCCGTTCAAAATGGATTCCCGTATTACAGGTTAATCGGATCGGATATCGCGATCGATCAGGACGGAGAACCGGTTCTTATTGAGGTAAACGGCGCTCCCGATCTTGTTGGTCTGGAACAGAAGGCCGGTCCGTTGTTCAGAAACCAAATTGTACTGCGAACCTTCGGAGAATACGATCTCCTGGTGAACAAGCACCAAAAGAAACTTTTGTATGAAATTAGAAATGAATTTGACGGGGAAACTGCCTCAAAGATTTATTAATATCATGTATTCTCAATATGTTATTACTTCGGCAACAATATATGTCAAATCCGTCATAAGAT
>DSDU01000145.1 GCA_011056835.1 Deltaproteobacteria bacterium | reverse complement strand
TCCCGGGATCGCTGGGGATATACACACGGGCCGACGTGTTTGCAGGAATTGTAATATCATAGGCCAGGGTCGTGCCCTGTCGCTGCCAACGGCTTTTAATGCGTCCATAAATCGAGTCATACTCGGCCCCGGCATAAGTAAGTCCTCCGCCGGGATAGGGCCGAAGAAGAAATTGTTTGAATCCGTTGATCTGAGGATCAAGTTCGATCCCTGCGGCGTAACGATAAAGCCATTCACCAACCGAGCCCAGAGAATAATGATTGAAGGAATTCATTTGCGGATTGAAAAATCCCTCCTCCTGGGTCCATCCGTTCCAGCGCTCCCAAATAGTAGTGGCTCCGTGCAGGACAGGATACAGCCATGACGGATAGTCTTCATTGAGCAGTAAACGCCATGCCACATCGCAGCGGCCGATATCAGTGAGGACGGGATTCAAGTGCCGGATGCCGATAAAGCCCGTGCTTAAGTGCCAGTCAAAGGATTTAATAGTTTCGATAAGGAAATCAGCGGCAGACTTTCGAGCTTTTTCCGGGAGCAGATGAAAAGCAAGGGCCAACAAATACGCCGTCTGTGTTTCGACAGCAAGTTTGCCGTTTTTCAGCAGAAATTCTTTTTGAAAAGCCGTTCGAATCCGTTCGAACATAGCTTCAAAACGGAGGGACTCATCCTCTTGTCCAACGGCTTTCGCCATTTGTGACAACTTAGCGGCATCATCGGCCCAGTAGGCGGTTGCCAGCAGGGTTTTCATCGGCGATTGCGTACGAAATGTCGTATCGGATGGGATGCATAGCCAATCGCCGTAGTTATTTCCCAATTCATGGCTTCGGATGCCGCTCGGATTGGTCCGTTCAATATAGTCCAGCCATGCAACCATTGCCTGAAAATGGTGTTCGATGATTTGTTTGTCATCGTAAACCCGCCAGAGCATCCAGGGAATGAGGATCCCGGCATCGGCCCAGCCGGCAGCCCCTCCCAGTCCATCCAGCCCGACATAATTTCCATCTTCACGCAGACGAGGAGCTGTATCAGGGAAGATGCCATCGGGCGTTTGGGCGTCTTGTATATCAATCATCCATTTACTGAAGAATGCAGCAACATCCATATTATAACCGGCCGTCCGTGAAAATACCTGCGCATCTCCCGTCCAGCCCAGGCGTTCATCACGCTGCGGGCAGTCGGTTGGGACACTGAGAAAGTTATCCTTTTGGCTCCAGAGGCTGTTGAGCCAAAGCCGGTTGATACGGGAATCTGAACAGTCGAATGTTCCGGCCGGCGGAGCGGACGAATGAACAACACAACCGGTGACTGTGCCATCCGGAGGCCGAGCGTCAAGGCCGGTTAGTTCGACATATTGGAACCCATGAAATGTGAAACGGGGCTGCCAGGTTTCCTCACCCTGACCGCTTAAAACATAGACATCAGTGGCTTTTGCACGACGCAGATTTTCGGTGTAGAGTAAACCCTCGGGAGTTAAGCGTTCCCCGTGCCGAAGAGTAATCCGTGTGCCGGCCGGACCGCGGATATTCAATCTGACCCAGCCGGTGATGTTCTGCCCGAGATCGTAGATCCAGACACCCGGCGCATGTTCATGAACCGAGACAGGCTCTACGGTTTCGATAACTTGAACAGGTTCTGATCGCTGGGCAACCAGGGGGGCTTCCGGCGGGGTGAGCGTGCGAACACCTGACCAGGCGTTGTCGTCATAGTCCGGCCGATCCCAGCCGGAAAGTTCACGGCGGGCGTCATATATTTCACCCATCATAAAATCCGATGACAGGATTGGACCGGCCGTGCATTTCCAGGATTGATCGCTCGTGATAGTCTGGATTGAGCCGTCAGCCAGTATAATTTCTAATTGAACCAACAGGCTGTTTTCAAGACCGTAACGCCCGCGTGTTTCCTGCCATCCGACATAACCGCTATACCAGCCGTCACCCAGAATAGCGCCGAGTACATTGTTGCCGGGCTGAATCATTTCGGTAACATCGTAAGTACGGTAGTGAATCCGCTTATTATAGTCGGTCCATTCCGGCGCAAATACATCCCTGCCTATACGATGGCCGTTCATGTAGAGTTCAAATAAACCGCGAGCGCTTGCATACAGAGTGGCCTTTTTGACAGTGTTATTTGTCGTAAAGTTTTTGCGGAACCACCCCGGAGTCCCCGGCTCAGTGAGTGTGGACTTTATGGCGTGTTCAGCGCGATAAAGAGAATCAGGATTTGCGGTGATCCAATCAGCAGTCCAATCTTTTTCTTTTAACAGACCCATTGTCCAGAATGCCGGTTCAGAAATAACGGATACTCCCTGCTGATCCCAAATTTGAACCTGCCAGTGACAGGTTTGTCTTGAAGTCAAAGGCACGCCTTCATAGCATATATGTACGGAGCGATCGTCTTCAATGCGTCCGCTATCCCATAAATCACTTTGACCTGCGGCAAGAAGTTCTGGGGCAGAGGCCACACGCACGCGCCGGGCAGATTGATATGTACCCTGGCGATCCGATTCAATGATCCAGCTTAATCGGGGGAGAGTTTGGTCAATCCCCAAAGGATTGACCAAATATTCACAGCGTAACCGTGTAACTTTTATTGTCGCGCTCAAATCTTTTCCTCTTGCTATACCTATAACCAGAATCGGGCGTGGTGCTCCCTCGTAATCCAGAAAATGACTGTGGCAACCTAACTTTAGCAAACGAATACTTGCAAACCATTATAACCTTCAAAAAGAAAAGAGTCATGCCTGTATTTCTGAAAAAAAATGCCACATCCTTAGAATCGCAGGGATGCTATAGTTTGGTTATAGATCACATTTTCTACGGCTATTTGCTGCAGAGAAATTTGGTGAATGTAAAAAAACGC
>DSDU01000140.1 GCA_011056835.1 Deltaproteobacteria bacterium | reverse complement strand
TTTTATGGTCTTTGGTATGAATCATGTGTATCCCCTGCAACATATTGATATTACGTGCAGAATCTACATTATTACAGGGTGTAATGCAAGAAATATATGACATATTTGTAAATTATTTTAACTAGTTATTTGGTTAGGACTTTTTGCGAGTCCATCAAATTTCGAGCAGGTTAATAGTGACAGGTTCGTTCCCCTAATACTGTCGTTACGATCCGCTGACTCTCAACGGCAGTCGAAACGGGAATCATCCCGAATCCCTTCCTCCCCCATGGAATATGCCCGAATTCACCTTTTTTTTGAGAATTCGAAAATACAAATATTTGAGAATTTGTCAAGATATTTTTAAAAAAGGCAGTGCAGTTCAATTAAGCCGTACTTGTAAATTCAAGTTTCCGGGAGTCTTGCAAGATACAATGAATCCTTTTTGCTGTGGTGATGGTATGGCTTTTGTCGCTTACATTTTTGATATGGTTGTATACCCCGCAAGGCGGTGTCACAACGTACCTGTGGACAGGATTTCAAACGTTTTGATCGGCTTGAATGGTGATCGGTGCTTTATGCAACAATTGAGTTGATGCAATGGCAACGGTAATGATACAGAAAAAATATGGATAGTCTTTCGGTCTATCCGAGATGTTAATCCCGGTAAGGTATGCCTGACATTGTTTACCACCGCCGAATGTCCTTGAAGGTAAAAGGTAAACGACACGAGAGATATTACCGAAGAGCAGGAGCTACGACTATGAAGCCGAAAATAGTATTTATGGGTACACCGGACTTTGCGATTCCATCACTTGAAATTCTCTTGACTCATGGGTACCCCGTCAGTGCAGTCATAACGCAGCCGGACAGACCGAAAGGACGGGGCAGAAAACTGGTCCCTCCTTCGGTGAAGATGGCTGCTGAGAAACACGGTATTCCGGTTTTCCAGCCCGATCGGGTCCGGGATGACGACTTCATGGAACTATTTAAAAAGTTGTCGCCCGATATGGTTGCGCTGGCAGCATTCGGACAAATTATTCCGAAGGATATTCTTGATATTCCGCCACTGGGGTGTCTGAATGTCCATCCCTCTTTGCTGCCCCGATACAGGGGTGCGGCGCCGATTAACTGGTCTTTGATTAACGGAGACGACAAAACAGGTGTGACGATTATGCTCATGGATGCAGGCATGGATACCGGAGACATTCTTCTGCAGAAAGAGACGGAAATTGATCCTGTGGAAGTATATGATGATCTCCATGATCGGTTGTCGTTAATGGGAGCGGAGCTTCTCTTAAGGGCAGTGGAAGGCATCATTGCAGGGACGATCTCGCGGACGGCTCAGGATCCATCGGGGGCAACCTATGCGCCGTGTCTGACGAAGGAAATAGAGCACATTAACTGGGGAGAGAGTGCTGATGCGATCGTTAATCTTATCAGAGGACTTTCGTCAGACCCGGGAGCATATGCATTTCTTCGGGAACGAAAATTGAAAATCTATCGCGCCGTAGCGGGAAAAGCGGGAACATCGGGGGAGAAGGCACCGGGTACGATAGGGAAACTCATGGAATCGGGACTTCAGATAACGGCGAACGACGGTCACGTTTATATTCAGGATGTTCAACTCGAAGGGAAGAAACGAATGCCCATAGATTTTTTTCTCCGGGGATTTAGAATTTTCCCTGATGAAAGTCTGGAATAGTATGAAGTTCCGTATCTGAATATATCGCGATGCAGTGCAACGGATGGTGATCTGTCATGGGAATAACAATTAATCGATCGAAGCCGCGACGGTTCCCAGCTTCCAAAAAATATGTCATCGGTCGGTATCTTCTTCTAATTTTCGCAATCCTCTTCCATGCGGTTTCTGCAATTCCCGCACCGCTGGAAGCAACGGCCGATGATGATAGATTCCTCGTACTTGGTTTCAAGGGGGGGGCGAGCGAAGAACCTCGATCCATTCCGGAGGGGTGGGAACCAGTCACATTTATAAGAGCGGCAGGCAATACGATATCGCTATGCCGTGAAAATGGGACCACCGTGCTTCGTGTTGAAAGTCTCAACAGCGCCTCCGGAATACTGAAACGATTGAACGGCACCGGTGGGTTCGCCGTCGATCTTGCGTCGTATCCCTTTCTGGTATGGAGATGGAAAGTGAACCGTGCTGTCGGCATGGCGATCGAGAGCCGGGCGGATCGCAATGACTGCGCCGCCCGGGTCCGTGTTATTTTCAATGCCGTGCCGCAGTTTCAGAATCGGGGAGAAGAGATAAGGAAGATCGCTGACTACCTGGGCATTACTCTCCCCACGGTGGAGCCGTCGGGATACAAAATTGACTATATCTGGGGAAGCCGGACCCCGCGAGGACAGATTATTGATTATCCCGGAGAGCAGAATCATAAGATGATTGTTCTCCAGCAGGGGAATCAGAAAGCGAATCGGTGGGTATGGGAAAAGCGTGACCTCATTGATGATTTTCAAAAATGTTTCAATAGCGGACCGCCCGGAATCGTCGGAGTTGTGATCATGACCGATACGGAGCAGACCCATGAGGGGGTAGAAGCCTGGTACGGCAGTGTTGTCATAATGAGAAAATAGCTTATGTCGCTGCCGAAAGATTCAGTGATGTCGGATCGCAAATCGAATCTTGCAGCCGGTGTGTCGTACCTTACATCCTGCCGTATACTTTTCGTTGTCGTGGCGGGTGCCTTGATTGTGCTTGACCCTCAATGCTATTTCATATATCTTCAAATACACGCTTTTAAAGTCTTACTAGAGTTTAGAGTTTCCTTAGCGCCTGTTGTTCTTTAAAAAAAGCATACCTCACCGTCGGTGCCTTTTTAAGCGGCAAATAACGCATTGATTGTACAGATGTAACG
>DSDU01000159.1 GCA_011056835.1 Deltaproteobacteria bacterium | reverse complement strand
TTATGTCCTCCTCCTGAAATTTGATCATGACGGTCATAATGACGAAAAAGATAGCTCTAAGGTTCAGGAGTGGATTACCTCAGAGTATTTTGGAGATACTTACAAGGAACCGTCTACATCCCTGACAGGGGACCATGGGTATATAAAAGTTGCCTATCCATCCCATTTGTCCATTGAATATGTGTAACATTACGGTGAACTGCATCTTGCGGGGATCTTTGAAAAGTTGATAATGCGGCTTATGGTTATTTTTGGAGCCGATCATGAGTAAAGCGGAAAAATCTAATACTGACCAGCATCAATTCTGGCAGATGGTACTGGAAACATTTAAATCCAGCGGACTTTCTGTCCGTCAGTTTTGCAGCCAGGAAGGTTTGTCAGAACCGTCATTTTATGCGTGGCGGAAAAGATTGACCCAGCCTCAGACGTCTGACATTGAACAAGAAGAACAGCCTTCGCCTTTTATTCAGGTTTCGATGCCAAACGCCAAGTCTGGAGGAGTGGAGCTCATTCTCGCATCGGGCCACACCCTGCTGATACATTCTGATGTTGACAGTCAGGTTTTAACGGGAGTTCTCTCGGCACTGAAGCAGGCGAAGCTATGTTGACATTACCGTCCTCGGTTAAGATATTCATTTATACCCAGCCAGCGGATATGCGATCCGGATTTAATAAGCTCACGATGCTGACAGAAGCGTTCATGCTGAAGGATCCATTCAGTGGCCACTTGTTTGTGTTCTTTAACAAGACCGGTGACAAATGCAAGATATTATTCTGGGATAGAACCGGATTCGTCATTTGGTATAAGCGATTGGAGGAAGGAACCTTTGAAAAGCTTCAATCATCACCTGGGAAATCATCCTTAGAGGTGGACATTTCCAAACTGACATGGGTACTTGAGGGCATCGACTTATACAAGACAAGACGACGTAAACGCTATTATCGTAAAATGCCTTCATAAGCTCTCTCTGTGTAATATATTTCATATTTTCAGAATTTTATCTTGCTTTTTTTGCTGTTTTTGATACACTGACCTCATCGTTATGGATGATGATATGACCTTTATTATTTTCCTCTTCAATGACAGCAAAAACACAAATAACAGCAGCCACATCAATCGAACAACTTCCCACCAACGTGAGTACGTTACAGCAGATGGTACTGACCTTGCTGGGCCGGATCGACGATCTTCAGGGCCAGTTATATTATCTGAAACGTCAGTTGTTCGGCAAGAAGTCTGAAAAGCTTGACCCTCAACAACGTTTGTTATTTGAAAGTCTGTATAATGAGGTTCAGGCGAAGGTTGAAGAACAGCGACACACCCAATCAAAAAAAGCAACCGTTGGGAAAAATGCCAATCATCAGGGCCGAAAGCCGTTGCCTGCCACTCTTCGCCGAGAGACAATTGAGATAGAGCCACCGAAGGAAGACCTGGTTTGTGATCATTGCGGGAATGATAAATCGCGGATTGGCGAAGAAGTCACAGAGAAGCTGGAATATGAGCCGGCCTCATTTTATGTAAAACGCTATGTCCGGCATAAATACGCCTGTAAAAACTGTCAAAATAACGTGTCGATCGGTCAACTTCCGCCGATGGTTATCGATAAGGGCATCCCGGCCGAGAGTGTTTTGGCTCATATGATAACCTGTAAGTTTGCCGACCATCTGCCGTTAAACCGGCTGGAGGGCATTTTTCGAAGGCACGGCGTGGACATCACGGTGTCTAATATGTGCGACTGGGTGGCCGATAGTGCCGATCTGCTGGTGCCGTTGGTCAAACGGATGCATGAACTTATCCGTCTGTCGCCCACAATCAATACGGATGATACAAAGATCCCCGTAAAGAACAAAAACCGCAAGGGTTCCACCTACAATGGCTATTTATGGGTTTACATTGACGACCGGAAAAATGTGGTGTTTGATTTTACGCCAACCCGATCCAGGGAAGGCCCGATTAACTTTATCGGCAAAACCTATAATGGATATGTTCAAGCCGATGCCTACAGTGGTTATGATGAATTGTTCAGGGTCTCTCACGCAACAGAAGTTGGCTGTAATTCCCATGCCCGCAGGAAGTTTGAATACGCGCTGGACAGCGATCCGGTCCGGGCTGCCCGGATGATGGTGCTGTGGGGCAGGTTGTATGAGATTGAGAGCCGGGCGAAAGAAGAAAATTATAGTGATGAGCAATTACTTGCAGCCCGACAGACGGAAGCACTGCCGATATTTGATGAGATAAGGGCTGCACTGAATGAGTACAAAGACCGGGTTCTTCCGAAAAGCCCGATGGGAAAAGCGATTACTTATGCGTTCAACCAGTGGGATGCGCTTGTCCGATACACACGCGAACCCATGCTTCGCATCGACAATAATATATCTGAACGGATGCTCAGGATGGTGGTGATCGGACGTAAGAATTACCTCTTCGCCGGAAGTGAAGCTGGGGCCCAGAGAGCCGCTATTATTTATAGCCTGGTGGCAAGTTGCAAAGTGAACAGCCATGACCCCTTCGCCTACTTCCATGATGTACTGAAGAAGATCAGCACCTGGCCGGCCAATAAGATCGATGAGTTGCTACCGGGCAATTGGATGCCGCCAAAATTAAACCATGAGGATGCCCCCGTTGCGGAAGGTCAGATCGTAAAAGTTGCCTGACGGGAGAATCGGTTGAAACAGTTATTTTTTTTGTGGGGTGTACTTGGCCGGAATGATACGCTAATTCTTTAATCCCTGTCTTATGCGCTGCGTCAATAGGATTAGCTATTATTAGATCATAAGCTACTTCCCAGGCTAATTGGTATTTATCATCTTGGAAATGTTTTTTAGCTTCTATTCGAAAACGATGTCGAAATGTTTTCTTGATTTCTTCATTTATATC
>DSDU01000056.1 GCA_011056835.1 Deltaproteobacteria bacterium | reverse complement strand
GTCCGGCGTCGTGGGAGCCCATGTCGTTTCCCCCTGTTCTCTCAGGATAAAAATGAAATGTGGCGCAGCCGGCTTTTTGATCTTTCGTTAGATGGCGCTATTGCTGGACGTTCTGCATGAAGTACTTTTTTTGAGTGGTTTTCGTTATCGCTCCAATGAAAGACCGTTGTTGCTGCAGATCTGATATCAATATATATAATCTGCGGGCATGTCATCAATATGTTTCCATTCAAACCAGTTTTTGATTTCCAGTTTGTCCGCCCATCGGTTGATCATCGAAACATCACCTTCGTGATTGTTTCGGTATCCCTGTTCTGTTATGCGGGCGAGGGCGCTTCCATCGAAAAGGAAGATCGTCCGATGATAGGGACGGACGAAATCCAGATGAAAATGATTTTCCAGAATCTTGAAGAACGCATAGTTCATGATATTTGAGACATTGTATACTTTGAAAGGAACGATTTTTTTCAAGTCTTCCGACAGACCTTGGATTGCGTTCTGCAATTGATAGTGAATGGATTTCATCTGGATAGGCCTCAATTCATGGTAGGTATCGTAGATCCACTTATCGATCTGGATGTCCGGTGGCATTTTGGTAAGCTGGAACACGACGCCCTGGTACCACATAGTGATCATCTGTTTTATCTTGTCTCCGAAGACGGCTTTCAGCCTGTTTATTTCATCCTCCGTCTCCATCATGTAGCACATCATCGTCTTTTTGTTCGCAATGGGGAAAAACCTTTTGTCTTCAGGGGCATCCAGGATTCTCAGGATGTGGCCGCACTGGTTGGCGATAATATAATTGATCAGTCGGCCGTGGTCGGACTTATAGAGAAGCATATGTTCCGACGACTGTTTTCCCGCCAGTCTGAACTGGGCCGACATGGAAAGGTCGTTCTTCTCCATGTATCTGATCTTCTTGCCGCTTTTATTCTCCACCTCTGCGAGGATGGCCTGTGTGGCGTTCATCAATTCCAATCTCATGATGTGCCTTTCATGAGTTTGTGTTTATAAAGAGCTACCGCTTTTTGCCGGATAAAGTCAACCGAAATGATAGATTGTCAGAGTATGCAAACAGACCTTTCCCCCTTGATGCCCTCGGTGACGGCATCTATAATTTCAGCGGTTCTTGTGAGTTCATGTCTTTACCATGATGGGGAATATGGTATACTCATTCCGTTACCCACTTCCTCTGTTGACGAAACACAATTGTTCCGTGTCCTGATCGACACGTAAACAGGAGTATCTGACAAAAGGAGGTATGCTATGCAGGCATTATTTACACTGACACCGGCGGAGTCAAAACGACTTATCGCCAAGGCCGTGGCCGCTATGCCCGAGGTAAGGAAGGCAAAACAGGAGGGGTATCTCATCATCGGTCGGGGATCGACAAACGCCTATATCGCCGAGGAGCTGTTATCGGATTCCCTGGAAAAGGAAAAGTATGTTGCGGGACAGGTTATAAAGGGGATCTTCTGTGCGTTGGATCAGGGGATACGCATACAACCCATAACATTTCACAAGGACAAGGTTTTGAGTGTTGATCCGGCTGAACTTATCGGCAAACTTGGATCAGGCGACGTGCTGTTGAAGGGGGCAAATGCCGTTGATCACAAGGGAAATATCGGCGTCGTCATGGCAAGTCCCGTTGGAGGAACCATGGGGCAATTCTACATGGCCATGAAAGCCCAGGGAGCAAAGATCATTTATCCTGTAGGACTTGAAAAATTGATTCCGTCGGTGGAGCTGGCAGCGAAATTCGGAGGACGCCTTGCCATCGATCGAAGCATCGGGGCGAAAGTAGGTCTGGCCTGTGTCACCGATGGAAAAGTTATTACGGAGATTCAATCCCTTAACAGCCTGTTCGGTGTTCGCGCAGTTCATTTCGCCTCCGGTGGATATGGCGGCGCTGAAGGTTCGGTGACCCTGATTGTCGAGGGTGGCGATGATGATGTAAACAAATGCGTCAATTTCGTTGAAACCGTCAAGGGCGAACCGCCCCTGCCCGCGGCGAAGGGTCCGTGCAAGACCTGTCCCATTCTGTGCAGTTTCCAGGGACGGGAAGAGGGAGACCTCCCCGTGTATTTGCGATAAAACGGTCAAATCATTGTCCCGTTGATCGGTAATCTTTGATTTGACGATAACCTCTGCAGTGATGATGTTACCGGGTAATAAGGATCTACCCTGTAGAAGGACGCCTTTCGAACAGCTATATCATCGAGGAAGACAATTGCTTTTTTGTTGTTGATGTGGCGCTTTGCGGCGAAAAATACGTTATCGGCTACATTCATGATGTCCTCGGTGAACTGGTGAACAAGGTTCGTTTCGTTGTCTGCACCCATGACGATTACGATCACAGCGGGGGCATCCATGCGCCGGCGCGTGAGTGCGGAGCGGATGTGGCGTTGCCTTATGTATCTCACCTCCTGGCTAGAAAGTTGTGGAACAATCCTCTCGGCGCTTTTTATCGTCCTGTGACGGCCGCCAAAGAATCCTTGAAACCGAGGATGTGGCGGATGTACCTCAATCCGTTCCGGGGACGAAAATAGGGAACACGACAGGCACCACCGGTAAAAACTCCATCACAGCGGGATGATCGTTCCCGCATCCCCGATTATTACCTGAAAGACAGCCGGGTGCTTCCGGGATTCCCAAACTGGATAACCGTTGATACCCCGGGACACTCATGGGACAGTTGCTGTTTCTTTCATGGTTCTACCATGAGTCTGGTTGCCGGCGACACACTGCTGGGAAGCCACAAAAAGGGCAGGGTTGTTCTGCCGTCCATTTATTCGAATCCACTGCAGACGGGGTGGACCATAAGAAAATTGAAGGGGCTTAATCCTGTTTATATATACCCCTGCCATGGGAGGAGTTTCCACGGTGAGGGGCTCCTCGATCACTTGTAAG
>DSDU01000252.1 GCA_011056835.1 Deltaproteobacteria bacterium | reverse complement strand
TCGAAACCGGTGCAGTCGAATCCCGCCTCGACATATTCGATCAGCAGGGGAAGCCCCACATACCCCAGGCCCAGCACGCCGATTCTCGCCTCCCGGGATTCGATTTTTTGTTTCAGAGAAATCATAGATTCCTATTGTTTTATGTTTTCCGCCCTTATCGTTTCTTCCGTAGGCTTTTACCCTGTGTAATACAGCAGATGAAAGAGATTTTTGTTTAAGCTGAACATTTTGTATGATTACACAGGGTAAACTTTAAACGCTAGGCACTTCCAAGTTTAGACATTTAAGTCACTTTCACCCTTGTCTTTTCCTCCGATCCATTGCCTTCCTGCTTAATCTCTCAACGGGCATGTCCTTAAACAAATGTCTCTGCCATTGGGTATAGTCGAATGGTTCTCTTAACAGAAGAGAAATGAACTTTTCGGCATCCACATCCCCCAACGCATCTGTTAAGATTTCCAGACCCTTAATTTTAAGTTCGGTCTCGGTTAACATGGCTCAACCCTCAATCTTATCAATCAGTGAAACCGGATTCACAATTTTAATTTTGTTGTAATCAGACAATTTGTGGATAATTTCTTCATCAGTGGTAACAAAATATTCACACTGCGAATAAACTGCACAGGCGACATGTAATGCATCTTTGGCTTTGATACCTGATTTCTCAAGCATTTTTGCCTCATCAATGATTTCTCTTTTTTCATCAAGGTCAATTGATGCAATCTTCTTCCATTTTCTGATAGCATTTTTTCTTTCTTCAAAAGGATTGTTCTCATTTTCAAATTCTAAAATATATGACCATACCAACTCTACCTGTTTATCCCGGATTTTTTCCTGAACAAACAGTTTCGCTTCGGTTTCAATACGGATTTTGATCTGCCGCTGGTCGTCAAATGGGCGATTAAAACAGCAATTGTCAAGATACACTCTCATAAAAGATCAGACTTTCCAATTCTCCCAAACCGGTTCTTCTTACTTTACCCGCAGTGCTTGTCGTCAATTGATTCGATAACCGAATCACATTGACAGCAAATTGTTTTGTTCGAGTTTCCAATTTGCCTGCAAATTCTTTTTTGGTCAACTTTTCGTGATCGCTATTCATCTTATTTAACTTTAGGCACTTTCTACTTTAGGCACTTTCTACTTTAGGCACTTTGAACTTATAACTTTTAACTTTACTACCCTTTTCTTTCAATGCGATTGGCCAACAATAGGCTCAACACATTTTTTGTAGTGGTTGGATGAACTTTTAATCTGATGACTCCTGGATGTTGATCAAGAGGCAAAATAGCCCAATCACCAAAATGTTCATCCAAACTAATTAAAATACGACCATCTTGAATTGCCCTCTTCATGACATCCGTATCCGGTGCTGTTGCCAAACCAACGTCACTGGTTCTTATGACATCATATCCAATATTTCTTAACGATTCTGCAACATGGAAATCCAACATTTGATCTATTAGAAAATGCAACAACTTAAACTTGCTCCAACTCAGTATGATTGATCATCGAATGACAATACGCCAAAACACCTTTGACCTGACTATAAGTAAGCTCAGGATATTTCTTCAATAATTTCTCGATGGATTCTGTTTCAACAAGCTGATCAAGAATAATTGTAATTGGGATTCGAGTGCCTCTAATAACGGGTTTCCCATTGCACCTTAATGGATCAATCTCGATATATTTGTTCATACTGTTATTCCTTTATCTTTTCGTGTGTTACTTTATAGCTACACTACCTACAAACCGCTTGGTTCTTTCTTCAAGCTTCATTGTAAATTTACGGTTGTCTAATTTCCTGAACCACCCTCGTCACGCGTCACGGCTTTATTGGCTGGGAGGGAGTTGCACTCCCGACCTGACCTGAACTTCCCTCGTCACGCATCACGGCTTTCGGCTCTCTGCTTTCTGCTTTTCTGTTTCCCCTTGTCACGCGTCACGGCTTCTCCCGTCACGACTTTCCGCTCACGCCGTGCAGCACGATGTTCTTTGCGGAACGAATGGGTTTTTCAAAGAACGAACGCGGAACCGGGACCGCGGGGATCATTCAGGATAATACTTTACTCATTCCGGAACCCGCGCCGGATCCGGTCCGGGATGGATCTTCGACGCGCTTCGGGTTTCCCGTGAGTCTGGTCCGTGCCTTCCCGCACGGACTCGAAAGGCAATTCCAAGCGGCCGGCGACGATGCCGGGGACGGTGATGTCTTCATCCAGAGCTTCCCATCGCAAGGCATATCCGTTCAAACGCAGAGTCACTTTCTTCAATTCTTCTTCAGTCGCCTGCTTCAGAATCCTGAATCGATCCGCGGGAAAGCCGACGATCCTGCCATCGGTTAATTCGATAAAGACCATCCTCGCTTTTGTCCAGGCTTTCAATACAGCCGGTTCCACCATGAACGGGTCTTTCTTACGGGTTGCGGTACTCATCATATTTCTCCAGAAAAAACCCCTGATGCTCGTAAACCAATCTTTCTATATCTCGTAAGCGATGCGCAGGAATGCCCATGTTTCTAGTTTGGGGATTTCCGAATCACCTCAGGCCGGACCATGCAGCAGCCGCTCCTTGTAAGCCCGTCTCTGTACATTTAAAAAGGGCAGAAAATCGAGATACTTCCGGACGATGCGTGAGTAAACGGTTCCCCGGCTGAAACCCGGCGTCTGGTAAACGATCCGGTTTTGCCTGACCGCTTCATACGCAAAAACCAGGTCGCCGTCTTCCTCCACGAAAGACAAATCCGCGCGGTCGAACCCCGCCTTGACAAGATCCGCCATCAGGTCCAGCCTTCTCGCCTTCAGGGGTTTGGACGGCGGGTAAACCGCCAGGTCCAGGTCGCTCTCAGGATGCGTCTTTCCCGAAGCCCGCGAGCCGAACAGATAAACCGCCTGAATTTCCGGATACCGGG
>DSDU01000184.1 GCA_011056835.1 Deltaproteobacteria bacterium | reverse complement strand
GTCAAGTATTTTTTATAAATTTTAACCATTATTTTACGGGGAGACTCTAAACTCTAGTATTATTACGTCCCACAAATAAATGAAAGCAGAAATCGAATAACGAAATCTTTTTTCTCTGAAATCAGTCACCTGTTTTTATCAGTTCACCCATACCGCACGGAAGGTGGGAATCGCTGCATTCGGAATGCAAATTTCCCGCTGATAAAATTGACAAGGCCGCAAAAAAGTCATGCGACCACCTGGTTACCCCACCGGCTCACATGACGATGCGAGGTGAATAGATCGGTGACATAACGATTCCGGATATAATATCGCTCTTTCAAAACATAAAACTGATGGCATAGGTGCTGCATCGCTCCTCCGAGCGGACTCGTGGCCATCTGTATGGCCGTGCGTACCGCCGCCGCCCGGAAGATATTGACACCGATGGCTTTCAGTGTCGCACAGAACCGCACGTTTGCAAGTCCGAGGACCCGCAGCTGCTTCACGCCGGTGCGGCGGTCATACTCGGACATGGTGGCCTCCACACCGGCCCGATATCGGTAGCGGTCCCGGAAGTCCGGTGTCTGTTCCGCAGCCCTGCGCCGGGCAATACGCTGTGCCCTGTCATCGTAGGAGAGATAATAATACTTCCTGCCTGCTTCGACAGGACACTCCTGAACCAGAGCACAGATGCTGCACTGAGCGACATCGAAGCCCGCGGTATGCCGATTCTTCTTGTGCCTGGTCATCGCCGGTGCATACCCCCGGGGACAGGCGAGCACCGCGCCGTTCTGTGCAAAGGTAAAATCGGAGAGCATGACGGCACGCTCTTTCGGCGCTCCCATGGCCGGCGCGATTACCTCGGTGCCCATCCCGTGGGCATCCCGTACATTCTCATCACTGCCGTACAGAGCGTCGGCCACCACCTCCGTCGGATCACAGTGACGATCCTGCGTCGATTGAAGTGCCGGGATCAGCTCATTCGCATCGCTGGCACAAGCAGGTTCGATATCGACATGGGTAATCAGATTGAGGGTCCGGTCTCTCACATCCTTGTCCACATTATCGCAGTAGGTCTCCATGACCTGCACCTGATAGCCCTGTCCCTTGTGACCGTCGTAGGCGGCATCGGGATCGGACGGATTCTGGAGCGAATCGGAGGTGATCTCGCGCGGCGGCTTCGGTACTACTCCTGCCGGCGTTGTATCGGATGCCTCCGTCACGGTGCATTGTTCCTTCAGGACCCAGGTCATCAGTTCGTAACTGCGCATGGCAGTGATCTCCGGGGTCTCCGTGAATGCCTGAATCAGTTCAAACAGATCGGTGCTGACCTCGGTCAGCGTCTTTGCCGACGCCGAGGGCTTGACCATCGAAAAGCAGGCACGCTGTTCTTTCGAGAGATAGCGGTCACGTACGTCCTGCGCCACGCTTTCAAACGCCACCCGGTGCCGCCGTTTCAGATTGGTGAGAAACATATGGATCGTCTCGGCAAAGATTCTGATGCGGCCGAGGCGACGCATGTTCGACCGGATATGAACGGAATCGATGCGCTGCTTTGAGGTATCGACGGATAAGACGCTGACCAAGGTGTCACTCGTGTGTTCAAACAGGAGTGTATCCAGTTCGTTGTCCGTCACGATCCAGCACATGCTCCAGAGCGTCCGGGGACTCATGTACGTGGAATCGTCGGTCTCGTCGGGTATGTCGAGGGCATAGTGCCACTGCTCGTTGAATGCCGGATGGGTTATGGTCTCCTCGTCGGTGAGATCCATCATCTGCTGGATGATCAGTACCCCGAGGACCGTATAGAGTTCTTTCGTCGGTCGCCCGAAGCCTTCCGTGAAGAACGGGGCGAGTTTGTGCATGGGCAGCTCACACAGGATATGTTCACGGAAGAGGCCGGCCCATGAGTGCTCCATCAGTTTTCGTCGTTTCGGCACCGAGACGGCGCCAGGGATCTATCAGGTAGCCCGTTGTGTGGTCTTTGGTATGAATCATCGATATCCTCTGCAACGTATTGATATTACGTGCAGAACCTACTATGTCGCAGGCCGGAATGCAGGGAATAAATGATATATTTGTAAATTATTTTAACTAGTTATTTGATTAAGACTTTTTGCGAGTCCATCAAAATTGATTCTTTATATTGCTTTCGGACTGGGATATTTTCGGCTTCGGTGCGGAGAAGATGGGCGTATTGCTCCGTTCATCTGTCTTGGCATTAAGTCAGATGCACGGCACAACAACTGTCTATGGTTTTCGATGGTCTATTTCTGCATCAGTATAAGCACGTTATGACGAACAGGAATCACACAATCACGATGGAATTGAAGGAATCTCCGAACGGTGTCGCTTCATGACGATCTGCATTTACTGCGTTTTCCCACTGTGTCCCGTCGAGCAGATATCGGAACTGATACTCTCTATCTTTTTCAAGATCGATGGTTACGGTGAATGCCCCGTCTTGTAACCTTTTCATAGGATTTGCGGTCATATCCCAGTTGTTGAATTCACCGACAAGCGCCGCTTGCTTAGCTGTATTGCCGATGTCGGCCGGCAGCCGAAATGTAACTTTGCACACGGGCCTACTTTTCAGATATTGTTTTTTGATAATCATTACAAACAGCCTCCTTCCTCAATGGTTTATGGTTTAAATGACCGGGATTGCCCTCCATTGCAGTGCAGAAAAGCGGACACATGGAACTCCGAGTGTACCTCACAAAAATATTTTGTACTATTCTGGCGCTTGATGTCGTCGTGAAGCCCTTATTTGTTTCCGCTCCTTCTTTCCATATAGCAGATTGTGTTATTTATACTAGAGTTTAGAGTTTCCTTAGCGCCTGTTGTTCTTTAAAAAAAGCATACCTCACCGTCGGTGCCTTTTTAAGCGGCAAATAACGCATTGATTGTACAGATGTAACGCTGTTATTC
>DSDU01000034.1 GCA_011056835.1 Deltaproteobacteria bacterium | reverse complement strand
TACGTGCAGAATCTACATTATTACAGGGTGTAATGCAAGAAATATATGACATATTTGTAAATTATTTTAACTGGTTATTTGATGAGGACTTTTTGCGAGTCCATCAAATATGGCCGATTTAAAAAACATCCAGGATCTTTTGGATAATATTGTTTTTTAATAGAACGTGTTTCCGTAAAGCTTCTCACTGAGTCCCGTCAGATCCGCCCACTTCAGCGGGCCTCCCCGGTCGGCGGGAAAGCCGGTGCCCCAGATCATCCCAACATCGATCATCCGGGGATCATCGACAACGTTGCGATCAAGCAGATCACGGGCAACTTTAACCAAGGCCTCCAGAAGTCCTTCCTGAATCTCTTCGACGGTCCTCTCTTTCGTTTCTCTTTTTGCAATAAGAGGAAGCACCTTGGGATCGACGCTTCCGTCCGGAAGGAAAAAGCCCTTCCCTGATTTTTTCAGTCCCAGCCAGCCGTCATTCACTACGTTCTCAAGGGTTGCCTGCTTTACGCCCATGCCGACAAAAACTTTGTAGGGAACGTCGATCCCCACGTCGTCGGTCAGCCTGATCGGTCCCACGGGCATGCCGAAGGAGGTAACGGCGCCGTCCACTTTGTCGATGGAATTGCCTTCTTCAATATACTGCAGGGCATTGAGGAGATAGGGAAAGAGCATGGCATTGACGACGAATCCCGGATTGTCCCGGCAGACGAGGGGACGTTTCCTGATGGCGGCGGCAAAGTTGAGCAGGTTGTCGATGGTGGCCTGGCTTGTCTGTGTCCCCCGGACGATCTCGACGAGTTGCATCATCCAGACAGGGGAAAAGAAGTGAAGGCCGGCAAACCGCTTCGGATGGGTGACAAAGGGTGCCATGGTGTCGATGGAGAGTGACGAGGTGTTGCTGGCGATGAGGCAGTCGTCCTCCACGACACTGCAGAGTTCACGGTAGACCTGCTCCTTGACGGTGATGTCTTCGAAGACCGCTTCGACAACGATGTCCACATCCCTGAAGTCGTCGGTATAGTCGGCGACAACGGTGAGACGATTCATCAGTTCGTCCACCGGCGTTTTCAGTTTCTTTTTTGCCGCCATGCCGTCGAGGATCTTTCGTATGAAGGCCTTCCCCGGTTCGAGTGCTTCCGGTATATCCTTGACGATAACTTGCATGTTTGTGTTTCGCAGGATGTCGATGGTTATCCCCCGTCCCATGGTGCCGAAGCCGAGGACGGCAGCCCTGGTGAGCTTTTTCGGTTCGAATCCCTTGGTCATCAATCCTTTGGGTTTGTCCGTCGTGGTCTTCAGGAAGAAGGTGTTGATGCATCCCTTGGCCTCTTTTGATAACGAAACATGCCGTACGATTTCTTTTTCTATCTTCAGGCCTTCTTTCAGCGTTACCTTTAATCCTTCTCTGATGGATTTCATGGCCGCCATTTGCGCCGGCAGTTCCCGCCCCCGTGTGGACCGAAGAAAGTCCTGACATGCTTTTTCCACAATTTCGTCGATACGCGAGAAATCATGGTCCGGTCTGCTTAATGCAACTTTCCCGGAAATGATATCCTGAAGAAAAGATTTAGATTCTTGAAGAAGATCACTGTCACCATCGATGACTTTATCGACGATATTCAGGTCATACGCTTTCCGGGCCTTGAGAAATGAACCGGTCAGAATGAGATCAATGGCAGGATATCCGATAAGCCGGGGAAGTCTCTGGGTCCCGCCGGCCCCGGGGATAAGTCCCACATTGACTTCGGGAAGCCCGATGATTGTCGTTTTTGATTCTTGTGCAATTCTGGCAGTACAGGCGAGTGCGAATTCCAGTCCCCCCCCCAGACAATGACCATTGATTGCTGCCACCGTGGGAATCGGAAGGGCGGCAAGCCTGTCGAAAGAACTGTGGAAAAGATTTCCAACTCTTCTTTGTTCTTTCTCATCCATATATTCGACCATTTTCAAGTTGGCCCCTGCCAGAAACGTCTGTGGTTTGCCCGATATGAAGAGTGCTCCCTTGATAGTTTCTTCTCTTTCTATGCTGTCAAGGACTTCATTGAAGCTTTGGAAAGCATCGTCGGTCCATGTATTCATGACCTCGCCGACAGCATCGAACGTAACAACGGCAATAGTATCCTCAATCTTTACGGTAAACACTTTCTTCGAATTCATTTCTTATCTGCTCCTTAAATACAACAACACCGCGATCGCCCTCTTTCTCTAACTTGAAAACTTTTTCAAACTTCTCCATGCCGTATCCTTGATCACCACATTCTCTCGCATCGATATAGTAATGCCACTCAACTGAGGAACACCGCTCAGGATCACTAAGCAGGCTTTCTACCGGCCAGTATTCTAGTTGTGAATATGATAACATCCTCACCACGGTGGTTTTTTATAACCTGTTCCTCTTCGATAATTCCCCTATCCTTCCCTTTCGGGGTTAGACTTTTTATCTTCGCCTCACAGTGAATGGTATCGCCGATCTTTATGGGAGCTGTAAATCGCACATTCTCCATGCCATAAAATGCAATAAAGCTTTTCGGAAGAATGACATACTGTCCCGCCCGAACCATCAGAGCACTCCCGATTACCAATCCGAGCATTCCATGGGCAATGCGCTCCTTAAACGGAGTATCTTTTGCATACTCAACATTCGTATGCAGGGGATGCCAATCCCCGGTTAATGCCGCAAACATTACAATATCGGTCTCGGTTATTGTTCTGCCTGGAGATACAAAAACCTCGCCTTCCGTATAATCGTCAAAATAGAGCTTTTCCATATTCATAACTCCCTTTTTTGATTACATTGTTTATGTTTGCCTATTCCGATGATTCCGCCACCTGATTCCGAAGGAAGCCGCCACCCTGTTCCGATGCAAAGCGCCAGGGCATTCCGATTGATTCCGCCACCCCTGGTCGGAGCGTAGCGACGCTGGTATT
>DSDU01000137.1 GCA_011056835.1 Deltaproteobacteria bacterium | reverse complement strand
TTTAGGTTTGGACATTAACACGCTTTATAGTCGGTTGTCAAAAATTCATCTGATGCTGCTTAACTGTGTAAAAAGGGTGATGGTTGAACCGTAATGGATCTAAAGCAGAAAAAACAATTTTACTCTTTACTCAATGCATTGCGCGAGGAAGTAATTTCCGATGAGCAATTGGCTGCCTTAGAGCAATTGATCTCCAATGATACCGAAGCCGCCCGAGAGTACGTCCTTTTTGTCAAAATTTGGACCGATTTTCAATTTTTCGGGGCAGCTAACGCGGAATTTAGCGAGACGTCCGCCGATTTAGGGAGATATGCGGATTTTTGGGAAGCAATGGCGAATTATGAGAAGCATGCGCCGGAACTGGAACTTCCGAAAGAAAAGCCGCAGCGGGAGTTAATCCAAAAAGTGATCTATCCCGCCCCGGAAAAGCGCAAGATCAGCCGATTTGGGATTGTTACGCTGCTCAATGCGGCCGCGGTTTTATTGTTTTTCCTGATTTTGCGCGTGGTTCCGCCGTCGGGGGGGCTGGAAGCAGCGGTCCTGTCCGACAGTCTGAATGCGCAATGGGCAAATCGAAAGGGGGTATTTCAGAAAGGGGACCGGCTTCGGACCGGCAACAAAATGATCCTGGACAGAGGACTGGTTGAAATCGAGTTTGATGGGGGAGCCAGAGCTGTGCTGGAAGCGCCTGCAGAATTTAAAATTCTTGCCGAAGACCGAATCGGTCTGACTTATGGGAAAGTCTATGCAACGGTTCCGGAGAAAGCGATTGGATTTTCTGTTTATACCCCCATTGCCAAAATCATTGATATGGGGACCGAGTTTGGAGTGGAGGCCGATTTGGGGGGCGATACCCAACTGCATGTGCTTGAAGGCAGAACCGCCCTTTTGGTTGGCCGGGATGACCATACGGTCAATCTGGAAGTCGGTACGGGCCAGGCCAGGAAAATCTCCGGCCATACTCAAGTTGTGACGGAGATTCCCTTGCACGAGCATCATTTTGCCCGTGCCTTTGATTCGACCGGCAATATGGTCTGGAGGCGGCAACTGTCGCTTGATCTGGCGGATATGGTCAGAAACGGCGATGGTCTTGGAACCGGCAGCTCACACGTGCGGTTGAATTACCTGAAGGGATTCACCACGGATCAGCGCGGGGGAGAAACCCTTATTGCAGAAAACTACCTGCCTATTGAAGATCACCCTTTCATTGACGGTATTTTTATTCCGAACGGCAGGGCGGTGGTGAGCAGTCGGGGTGATATCTTTGAAGACTTTGTAATAACAAGCGGGGTTCATTGTGCCGATTTGCTTGCCAACCCGCCTCCGGACTTCTTTCTTGTGGATGACCGGCAACATACGATTCGGTTTAATGGACAAGAGTACAGTGACCGCGGCAAATCCTGTATCGTTATGCGTCATTCCAATCATGGCATTACTTTCGACCTGAAAGCCATCCGAGATCACTATAACCTCAGGATAGATCGGTTTACATCCCGGGTCGGACTTATCGAACTCGACAACAAGCGGTGTAATGCAAATTTTTATGTGTTGGTGGACGGCCAACTGCGTTATTCGCTTCTTGGGTATAACCAAAAAGGAGTCCTCAACGATGTTTCGGTCAAACTTGAAGATACGGATCATTTTTTGACGCTGGCAACCTCAGAAAACGTTGATCAAATAGATTATATGGCCAACAGCACGCTTTATGAGAACTGGTGCATCTTCGCTGAGCCCGTTCTTGTGTTGAATAGAATGGACAACATGCAGTACTAAATCGGGTTGTTAAGGTAATAAGAGTCACGATTTTGTGGAGGTGATAAAAATGATCACAATAAGATAATCGGGCTTAGAGGGGCACAGAGGTTTCCCTGACGGGAATGACTGCGTTTCAAGAGGCGGGACTGTTTTGTTGAAAAAAGAGAAAATGTAAACAGAAACAATTATTTCGGAGGACTATTTATGCGACATTTAATTTTAACGTTAGCCTGTATTGGGCTGCTGTCGTCGGGGGTCATCGGCGAAACGATTATTGTCGATGATCACTTTGATGATGATGTGGTCGATACCAACACGCACGGTATCGGTTCGGGATTCAATTACTGGAACATTGGTTGGGATGGTGTCGTTACGGAAGCGGATTCAAAAGTGACCCTTACTGTTCCCGTTCACGGCGGATCCCGATGCTCGATTACCTCCAAAGAAGGCGCCGCTCTGGGAGAAGGCATCTCTCGTTTTGAGTTTATAGGTGTCAGCTTTGCTGTGGGTAATAGCCCCGATGGTGGACCTGGAGGTCCCGGTCGGAATTGCGTGGGTGTCAAGCAGGGCAATGAGACATGGGACTTCGACGAAGGGTTGCCAACTGGGTTCTGGATTCAGTTTGAAAACGATTCTCTCACGAATTTGACCGGCGACGGGAGTTGGAATGGGACTTCTGTTTTATTCTACGAAGCCAACGACGACACCAAGACCGTGCTGGCGACGTGGACATTTGACACACTGAACTGGAGTTCTGGAACACGGAACTTCGAGCCTGTGCTGGATATTACTTTGGATATCAGTCCGGACGGTTACGAGTTGGTCATTGAAGGTGATACGATCACCCTTTTGTCGGGTTCGCTGAGCGGCTCATTTGCGGATGCCGGATTCACAAATGAAGTAACCGAGGGCTTTGCGACCGCTTATGCCCAGTCGGAAAACCCCGGTATCAACATTTCGATTGATCGCATTGTGATCAAAGAGGATGTACGCATGGGCGGTCCGTATAATCCGCAGGTTTTGCCGGAGAATCCCGAAGGCTCAGTCGGCGTGCTGATTAACAATGAGCAGGCCGAGGTCACCCTGAGCTGGATGGCGGGCGAAGACCCTGACGAGGAGAGAGGGTACCCGGTCAATCCTGATATTTTAGGCCATTACATTTTTCGTTCCAACGGCAATCCGGGCGACGATCCCAACGTTCATTTGATTGATTATGTCCCCCAGGTTCATGCG
>DSDU01000158.1 GCA_011056835.1 Deltaproteobacteria bacterium | reverse complement strand
TGACATTGTAAAAGAGCGATTTGCCGCCTGTCGGCGGTTGATATTTCCTTTTGTTACTTGCCCTCACGCCAGCTAGCACTTTTATGATGATTTGGCTGTGTAACTATTTGCGAGGACGTCAATCTTGCCGTATTCTCAATGAGCAAGCTTGAGCTGGAAGTCGAGGCGAAAAAAGGCAACCCGAAAGCGGTCCAAGTGTTGAGACTGAGAGAGGATTCCAACTTTACCCTGGTCACAATCCTGTGGGGAAACGTTTCGGTCAATGTTCTTCTGGCGTTGCTGTCGGATTCCATTCTTGCCGGTGTCGCCGCCTTTGCCTTTTCAACCGTCGTCATCACCATTTTTGCGGAAATAATCCCGCAGGCATACTTCTCCCGTCACGCCTTGCGAGTTGCCGAATTCCTCACGCCGATGTTGAGGTTCTACCAGTTTCTGCTCTTTCCCATAACAAAACCGACAGCGCTGATACTGGATGCATGGCTGGGCAGTGAGGGCCTTCGAGTCTTCACCGAGCGCGATATGCGTAAGGTGATACAATTGCATATGGAATCCGCTGAATCAGACATTGCCCGAATGGAAGGCCAGGGAGCGCTTAATTTTCTTGATATTGACGATGTTCCCTTGTCGGACGAAGGCGAGCCTGTTCATTCAACCAGCATCATCACGCTGGAGTTCGATGATGAAAAACCTCTGTTCCCGAGTATTTCACCGTCACCCGATGACCCTTTTCTGCGAAAACTCTATCAAGCCGATCGAAAATGGGCCGTCGTGGTCGATTCGGATCGAGAACCACGACTGTTAATGAATACAAAGGAATTTATTTCCGATGTCTTGATGAATGGTTACCCTGATATTCAGCCAATGGGCTACTGTCACAAGCCGATTGTGGTCCGGGACGGGAACCAGAAACTGGGCACACACCTCCCTCGCTTTACGGTCAGTTCCGGCAAGGAAGGAACGGAAGTAATACACAACGATGTCATTCTTCTCTGGAGCGAGGCTCCGAGAATCATTTCGGGCACCGACATACTCGGCAGATTATTCCGCGGGATCGGCAAGAGAGGTGACCCTGACGATTTAAAAACCCATGACATCGCCCGACCATATCACCGATAAAGTCGGCTCCCGGCAAGCCGGAGCGTCGGGCAAGAAAGGAGTAAACGGAATGAAAGAATATAACGGCGCTATGATGCAGTTCTTTCACTGGTATACGCCGGCGGACGGTTCGCTCTGGAAGCTGCTGGCTGAGCGTGCGGCTTCACTGTCGGAAGCCGGCATTACGGCAGTATGGATGCCGCCGGCGTACAAAGGGGCAGGGGGGGGAGCAGATCCCGGTTACGGGGTTTACGACCTCTTTGACCTTGGAGAGTTTGATCAGAAGGGTTCCATACGCACCAAGTACGGAACCCGTGAAGAATATCTCCGGGCGATTGAAGCCGCCCATGCGGCGGGGCTGCAGGTTTACGCCGATGTTGTCTTTAACCACAAGACTGGGGGCGACAATGTGGAAGAGTTCAAGGCAACGCCATATAACCCCGACAATCGTAACGAAGCGATCGGTGAGTTGCAGAGCATCAAGGCTTGGACCAGTTTCACATTTCCGGGGCGGGGCACCACGTATTCGTCGTTGCAGTGGCACTGGTGGCATTTCAACGCAGTTGACACCAACGCGGCGGCAACCGATTTCCGTGCCGTGTATTTGTTTGAGGGAAAAGACTTTAATGACGAGGTCGATCAGGAAAAGGGCAATTTCGACTACCTCATGGGTTGCAACCTCGATATCGATAATCCTGATGTACGGAAGGAGCTGATGTACTGGGGCGAATGGTATGTCGGACTGACCGGTGTCGATGGCTTCCGGTTTGACGCTGTCAAGCATGTTGGTGCCGACTTCTTCGTTGAATGGCTCAACCACCTGCGCAACCATACCGAACGTGACCTCTTTGCGGTGGGAGAATATTGGTCAGGGATTGACAAGGCCCTGGAATACTTCATCAAGACAACAGAGAGAAACCTGATGCTCTTCGACGCCGTGCTGCACTATAGCTTTGCTTCCGCTGGTCGCGAAGAGGGCGCATACGACCTGAGAACCATTCTTGACCGAAGCTTGGTTAAGGACCACCCCGACATGGCCGTAACAATCGTCAGTAACCATGACACCCAACCGCTCCAGTCGCTCGAATCCGTCGTCGAGCCTTGGTTCAAACCGCTGGCGTATGCAATTATTCTTCTGCGCCGGGGCGGCTACCCCTGCGTCTTTTTCCCTGATTACTATGGTGCAGAGTACAGAGGTATCGGCAAGGACGGGAAGGAGTACGACATCCAGATGCCCGGCCACAAGTGGCTGATCGATCATTTTCTTCGAGTGCGTCGCACGTATGCTTTCGGGGAACAGAACGACTACTTCGATCACCAGAACTGCATCGGGTGGACACGTACGGGAAACGCAAAGCATCCCGGCGGAATGGCGGTATTACTCAGTAATGACACTGACAGTGAGAAGCCAATGAATACCGGTTCAGCAGGTGTCACGTATGGCGACATTACCGAACACGTCACGGACACCGTGACGACGGATGGTGAAGGCTGGGGGCAATTCAGATGTAAGGGGAGGTCCGTCTCCGTCTGGATTCCGATTCCGAAGTGGGAAAACCCGGGCAACGGGCCGGAACAAAGGGCCCAATAAGTCAATGCACCGGCTGCGCTCCGGTGTGCCGGTGATCTTTAATGTCAGGGTTTACCGGATTGGGGGAATTGATTATGAACAGAGACCACATTAAGTTTTTTCATGAGTTACGTGTCAGGTACGCGGAAGTTGATAGTCAGGGTGTAGTCTTCAATGCGCATTATCTCACCTACTTTGATACTGCCATCACTGAGTACATGAGAAATATTAATTATGATTATCAAACCCTGGTTTCAGAAAGAGGTCTTGATTTCCACCTTATTAAATCAACAGTAGAATATCTGCATCCAATCGGGTTCGATGAATTAATAGAGATTGGTGTTACTGCTGATAAAATTGGGAGATCGAGCTTGACATGGGCTCTTGCGATTTATAGGGAAGGAGCTACTGAG
>DSDU01000197.1 GCA_011056835.1 Deltaproteobacteria bacterium | reverse complement strand
TGCAGAAAACATGGCGTTACTGCGTCCGATGCCCTATGTCTGCTCTTTCAGGGAAAGTACCCTGCATTTATAGATGTAAAAGAACATTGTGCTGAATAGTTACAAACTTTTCAAACATAGAGACAACGTCTTTGCCGGTAATAGCGGGAAGTGCATCAACGGCTGTTCTGAGATTGGCCAGTCCCCGCTTTGCAGCCTCTTTGTGCCATTCCTCCGTATACCCATCGCCATTGAAGATTATGGCGCCATGATCCTCTATTATCTGCTTAATGACCTTTTGTATGGCCGTATTAAGTTTCGTCTCATCTCCTCCCGTTTCCTTTTCGAGTTCTGACGCTATGAAATCGAGCGAGTCCGCTATAATCGTATTCAGTGCGGTAATGACCCCGCCGACCGATTGGTTCGATCCTACCGCTCGAAATTCAAAGCGATTACCGGTGAACGCGAAGGGGCTTGTGCGGTTCCTGTCACTTGTATCTCTGGGTATCGTGGGAAGCGTATCGACACCAATATTGATAACCCCGTTTTTCTTGGATGACTTTTTCTTGTTTGTTGTGATCTGTTCAAATATTTTCGTCAGCTCTTCCCCCAGGAAAATTGAGATAATAGCCGGTGGCGCTTCATTCGCTCCCAATCGGTGATCATTGCCGGCGGTCGCGACGACTGCACGGAGAAGCGGACCATGCAGATGTACTGCACGAATGACGGCCGAACAGAATACGAGGAATTGTGCATTTTCTTCGGGTGTCGAGCCCGGATCAAGAAGGTTCCCCTGGGTTGCATTAGCGATTGAAAAATTGAGATGCTTTCCCGAACCGTTGATTCCAGTGAACGGTTTTTCGTGAAGTAGACAGGCAAATCCGTTTCTTTCGGCGATCTTTTTGAGAATAATCATCGTCAACTGCTGGTGATCCGCGGCCAGATTCGACTGCTCGTGGAGCGGAGCCAGTTCGAATTGACCGGGAGCCACTTCATTATGACGGGTTCGCGCAGGTATGCCGAGTTTGAACAGTTCATGATCGACATCCATCATGAAACCCTGTACACGCTCATTGATAGCCCCGAAATAGTGATCATCAAATTCCTGTCCTTTCGGTGACACGGCGCCGAAAAGGGTTCGACTGGCAAGCATGATGTCAGGGCGGTTGTTGTAAAACTTTTTATCGATCAGGAAATATTCCTGTTCGCACCCGGCATACATCGCCACTTTTGAGATGTCGGTGTGACCGAATATTTTAAGGACTCTCCTCGCTTGCTTGTCAAGTGCCTGTGTGGCACGTAGGAGGGGTGTTTTCTTATCCAGAGCTTCACCGGTGAAGGATATGAATGCCGTAGGGATACAAAGGGTTGAACCGTTATAATTTTCCATAATAAAGGCGGGACTTGTTACATCCCATGCCGTGTATCCACGGGCTTCAAAAGTGGTACGGATTCCGCCGCTTGGAAAACTCGATGCATCAGGTTCTCCCTGTATAAGCGATTTACCGGAAAATTCAGTGATCGCTCCACCTTCTCCATCCGGGGTAAGGAATGAATCATGTTTTTCTGCGGTTAGTCCGGTGAGTGGATAAAATACGTGGGTGAAGTGAGTGGCCCCTTTAGAAATAGCCCAGTCCTTCATTGCTGCTGCTACCACGTCAGCAATTCCCTCATCCAGCGGAGAGCCCGCTTCAACGGTTTCCTTTAGAGATTTGAAGACAGCCTTGGGAAGACATGTCTTCATGACTCGCATACTGAAAACATTGCTTCCAAAAAGTGCGTGGGCTGAATCGCCGATGAAGTCAAATTTTGGTTTTAGTTCATTCGTTTCAGATAGTTCTGAAATGGCATGTAATCGTGCGGTATTACCACTCATCGTTCTTCATCTCCTTTTGAGTTACTGTTAGTATCCGTTCAAATAAACATCGTTTGAAAAGAATCCTATGCATACAGACGAAACAGATGTGATACATATATGAAGATAGCAAATTATGTGCCGAGCATTATCTTGGAGCAGCAATTTGACATATAAGAATATTTAGATAATATATTCGTTGTATTATACCATTGTTATTCTTATGATGTTCAATTGTAATCAGTTCATTGTTTGAAAGATATCTTACAATAATGTAGTTTTAGGATCGTTATGATACAGATTTGCATTTTTACGGAGGAAATCATCATGGAGCGGGATGCAACGGCAGTCGTCGTGAATGTGCAATGTTCATCAGAATGAGCCGTCCAATCATTTGACGCAACGCAGTCTCTTCGGAGTTTCGAAGGAGGGGTCTGGAAAGGTCCCTGTTTGAACGCTTTTTTGCGTCGTCACGGAAACACGACCGGACGATTGTCCGACCATGTACGTCTCCCTCGTGTCAACAGGGGATCCGTCGACTTTCATAGAAATATGGGGGAGTACCGTTGAACCGGGGCATACGATTATCGGAAAAAATCCCGTCACGCTCGACTATAACCGCTCCGGCGATCACAAGGTGATGTCCACGTAGTCTTTATGAAAGCTTTGTTGCGGTTATTTGATGGTATCGTCTTTTTCATTACTGTTTAATCGTGATCATCTGACCTGCATAAATCGTATCGTTTTTATCGAGATTATTCAATCGTAACAGCTCGGCGATAGTCATGCGATGTTTCTCGGCGATCGAACTGATGCTGTCACCCCGCCTGACCACGTAGGTATTTATACCTGCCTGGTCAATCGAGTGGCCGTTCCTGATTTTTATAGCCTGTCCGATCTGCAGTCTGTCTCCACGAAGTCCGTTCATATTTTTGATTTCCGATACATTCGTATTGAATCGCCTTGCCACAAGCCACAGAGAATCTCCCTGTTTAACTTTATATGATACGATGGTACCTTTTTTACTCATTGCCTGGGAAGAACCTGTTGTTGCAGGTGTTTCATCGACATAGGTAAATCCGCGCATCGGTATTTTCAGCGTGTTTCCCGCCCTGATTTTGTGTTTTGATGTTAAGTGATTTGCTCTGACAATAGCCTGTACGGAAGTATGATATTTTCGAGCAATCGTCGAAAGGGCCTCACCATTCTTGATTTTGTGGTTGACATACCGGGCACTCCCCGGAATTTTTGATGCGGGGATATCATTGATTGCCAATGTAAAGCGTTCCGCCAGACCGATTGGGATTTTCAGATCGTATTCTTTATCGGGTG
>DSDU01000154.1 GCA_011056835.1 Deltaproteobacteria bacterium | reverse complement strand
TCGAGTTCCCTTATCCGCCCTATGCTTTGCGTTGTGTCGATGGTGTGCAGCGTGCTCAGCAGGAGATGGCCGGTCTGCACTGCCTTGATCGATGTGTTTGCCGTTTCACTGTCCCTTATTTCTCCGACCATGATGATATCAGGATCCTGCCGCAAAAATGCCTTCAGCAATGTAGCATAATCGACACGGCGGGCCCTGTTCACCTCAGTCTGAATCACTATGTCATCATAGACATATTCGATCGGGTCCTCGATGGACAGGATCTTTTTGCGCGGGTCCAGAACAGCGTTCAAGGATGCATAGAGGGTAGTGGTTTTTCCCGATCCTGTCGGACCGGTCACCAGAATCATTCCCTCCGTTCTTCTGATCAACGAACTGAACTTTTCATAGATTGCTTCAGAGAACCCAAGTTCGGGCAATGTCACCTTGGCGTTGTCCTGGTCGAGAAGTCTCAGTGTGATGGATTCGCCATAATGTGAATTGATTGAAGATACTCTGAAATCAACCGTTTTCTTGTGGTCTGTAGCGCCATAATGAACCCGGAAGCTCCCGTCCTGCGGCACAACCTTTTCATCAATCTTCATTGACTCCGTGAGAACCTTGATTCTTGATACTATTGATTTATATTCCTTATCGAAATCATCAGGCATCTTCAGCAGATGCAACTCTCCGTCAGTCCGCAGTTTTACCATGCCACCGAATTCCCGCGCCTCGATATGGATATCGCTGGCGTGGTTATTGATTGCGCTTTCGAGAATGGAATCAAGGAGTTGGCTGGCACGCTTTGTTTGAATGTCTTCAGTATACACGGACCTGGGTCGTGTTTTATTGAGTGATGACTGCGATATCAACAGTTTTTTCCCATTGTCGGCATAATCATCTTGAGCGTAGATTTTTTTCAAAGCGTCCTCGAATTCGGACGGTACGGCGAGATAAAATTCCATACGTTTCGAAACGGGCTTATAACTTTGCAGTTCGTCAAGAAACAATCTGCTGGGTTCAGAAAGGGCGATTTTGATTTTTTCAGATGAATTTTCCAAGACGATTATTTTGTTTTTCAATGTAAATTTCTGGCCGAGAACGCTCTGAAGTGACAGGGAGAGGGTGTGTCCCTTAAGCGAGATGATCGGCATATTGAAATGCTTTGAGAGGGTTTCCAGGTAGCATTGCTTTGTAATATATCCCATATCGAGCAGTGTCTTGGCAAGCGGCGCGTGGGTTTTACGCTGCAGGGCGAGGGCGTCTTCCAACTGACGAGCCGTTATCGTACGTGAGTCGATCAAAATCTGACCGATGGGCCGCCTCTTATTGTAAAGATCGAGCACATCATTGATTTCATGTGATGAAATTCCCATTTCGATCAGGATCTGCCCGAGATATTTCCTGTTCTTTTTCTGCGAAGCAAGAGCTGTTTCCAGCTGTTCTCCCGTTATGATGCCCCGCTCCATCAAAATCTGGCCCAGATGTTTTTTTGCCATTGTCTGCGTCCATCCTCTCTTCGTAAAATCAGTTTCCGCCGGATTCTCTTTGTGAATAAAAAATGCATGCATCGTGCCATCGGCAAAAATAGTATAATAATGAATAATGTTGAGGAATTATATATTTGAAAGTGACGAAGATGCCGAAAATTCAGGCAAAAATATTAAAAGAAAACATGAAAAGACGGAGAAGCAACATAATTTGTAGGTACCATTTCGATGGCATCCATGCTTATGGTGCCCCATTCCCGTGTCGTGTCGTGACGAATTGCCGTCTATGATGCTGTTCCTGAAATGTCCGAATCAAAGGAACCTGTAAAAGTGAGATGTAAGACGGATATAAAGCGTGTAGGGTTTAAAGGGGTGGGGATAGTGGGGAGTGATTCGGGGTGAATAGGTCAAGACATGGGTAACGATTATAGCTCAGGACATGGGTAACGGTATTCTGACCGAGTGTTCCACGCGCTTCTTATAATAATGGTGACATCATACTTTCCGGTTTTGGGCCTTTCGCCTCCCTTCGCTCTTCGCCTCCTGCCAACGTGTCGGGACGGATTGGGGTCTTTCAACAACTCCGCAAGAGTCTGAAAAAGTATTTTTCAGGGCTTGACCGGCATCATCCCTGGCTGCTCCACGACAGAAATGTTTTCTCTCCCTCGTAATTGCCGATCAGAATCAGTTCCGCATTCTCCTGGATCGGCACCTGGGGATCGGGATTGATCGTCTTAACGCCGTCCAGGTCAATGGCCACGACAGAGCAGTTCGTCAATTCCCGGATCTTTGATTCGGCCAGATTTTTACCGATGAGGTGATTCGGTACCTTCCGGCGAAAGATATTCAAGCCTTCCGCCAACATGAGGGTGTCCTCATCTTTGTAGAAATTGTAGATGGCGTTGCCGCCCAGTGAAGCGTAGGACATGACGAAGTCTGCGCCTGCGCGATGCAGCGTCGATACATTGCGCTCCAGATTTGCCCGGCTGAGAATCTGCATATCCGGCCGCAGGCTTCTTAAATATTTTGTCAGGTAGATATTCGTGGCGTCATCGTGAGTGGTGATAACAGCCGCCAGTGCCTTTTCGATCCAGGCCTTCTGCAGTGTACGGATATCCGCTGCGTCTCCGATGACATAATTTTCCGGTTCATCCTGTACTTTACGGGAACTCTTCTCGATGATGAGATAAGGCGTTTCACGTTCCTTGAAGCGATCAGCGATCGTATGACCCACTCGGCCACCACCGACGATCAGTATCGGATTCGCTGAGAGCTGGAAGATATGGTAGAAGGAATAGACCTCGTCAAATGCCGCCAGGTTTCCCTCCCCGCCCGCCAAAACCAGGACGCTGGTCCGACTGATCAGACTGCCGGCGTTCGGGATTTCGAAATTCCCCCTGTTCCAGATGCCCACCACCGTCACACCGAAACTTTGCCTCAGATTGCTTTCGGCCAGTGTCTTGCCGACGAGGGGGGTGCCGAAGACGGGAAACTCAGCGATGATAAGATCGTCAAAACGACTTATGATGTTGGCTTTACAGTCACCGCCGATGGTCCACGTGGCAAGTGATCGTCCAAGAATCTCATATACCTGCAACACTTTGGAGCTTCCGGCCATCTCCAGGATGTCCAGTGAATAAGGAGAATCGGCAGTCGTAATGATCGGCACCTCCTCACTGAGTTCGCGGACGGTAAAGGTTATATTCGTGT
>DSDU01000189.1 GCA_011056835.1 Deltaproteobacteria bacterium | reverse complement strand
TTTATGCCTGATCAGGAGTATGGCGCTTGGTGTGTAATATAAACGGTATCATGCCTTGCCTGATGATGAATGTGTGGATTATGACTTTTTCAGCAAGCCCTAATTAGCTAGTTATTAAAGTCCTGAATAAAAAACTTCATACTCTAACTGTTCTTAATTTACGGTTCTTTGCATTCCCCCTTCCTTTGGAATAGCTTTTCTCTTCCGCAACGATTCATTAAAAACATTGACTGCCGTTGGATCAATCATCCTAAACTCATATTGATCAAAAAGTGTGCCAGATATTATTACTTTTAATATCAGTTAATTAACTATTCCTTGAATGATGAATCCTGATATATCGCGAAATATATTGCGATATATCAGGATATGCGTTACATATCGCGCAATTTCAAATGATTCCGTTATAAGGAAGGAGAATAAATTCATGGAAGAGATCGGAAACGATTTTTTCAGACAAGCGACTTTAAGGCTCTCCAGCAGTCTTGATATTGAAAAAGCAATGTTCAACTGCCTTTCCTATCTCAAGAACTATTTGCCTTCATTCGAGATGCTCTTGACCCTTTTTGATCCCAAATTTGGATTAATCCACAATATCGCAATGGTCGATCTTGAAGGAATTAAAAAGCCTTTTCCTATCAAATCCTTGTCAAAGGAGGCGCTCGGCAAGATCAATACCGATATCGAAGCCTGGCAAGAGGTCAAGATTATGGACCGCTTGGATCTGCACCCGGCCTCTTGGATACTATCTCATTACGTGAATCCATCAAAGACCTCCATCATGTACATGAATCTGATGATCGAAGGTAAATTTTTAGGGTCTGTTGTTTTTTTAGCTGAAGGGAAAGGAATGTTTAACAAATCACACGCCCAACTCGTCTCTCAACTGAGAGAACCCCTTAATATCGCCGTATCCAACGCAATACATTATCGAGAAGTTATTAAGCTGAAGGATATGGTAGATGCTGAGAATCAAGAACTCTCTCGGGGATTACGACATATTGCGGAGGATGAAATCGTCGGTGCGGATTGCGATCTCAAAGAAGTGATGGACATGGTACGGCAGGTAGCGCCCCTGAAAAATCCTGTCCTCCTTTTAGGAGAAACTGGGGTTGGTAAAGAAGTTATCGCCAACGCCATTCATTACGCATCTAATCGAAAAGATGGAACCTTTATCAAGGTGAACTGCGGGGTTATCCCAGAGAGCCTTATGGACAGCGAGCTTTTCGGACATGAGCGAGGCGCATTTACCGGGGCCATTTCTCAAAGGAAAGGTCGTTTTGAGCGGGCTGATAAAGGAACTATTTTCCTGGACGAGATTGCCGAGCTTCCGCCATCTGTTCAGGTAAGACTACTGAGAGTATTGCAAAACAAGGAAATTGAGCGTGTCGGCGGTCACACGACAATCAACGTTGATATACGTGTTATTGCCGCTACTCACAGAAATCTTGAAGAGATGGTCAACGCCGAACAGTTTCGGGAAGACCTTTGGTACAGACTTAATGTCTTTCCCGTTATGATTCCACCCTTGAGACATCGGAAAGGGGATATCACTGCACTGATTCATCATTTTATCGAAAGGAAATCCCGGGAGCTGAAAATTCATACTCCGCCCCCCCTGTCCTCCGAAGTGCTGGAACGACTCAAGAACTATCACTGGCCGGGCAATGTCCGGGAACTTGAAAATCTCGTGGAACGCGAACTGATTAAAAGCAGGAGTTCGAATGGGAATCGTGTACTGAAATTTGAGCATTTCCGGTGGCCTAAAAATTCGCAGGAAGTATGGGAGCTGCCAGATGGGGGAAACTCATTCCTCACTCTTGATGATGCTATGTCCCGGCACATACACATGGCATTGGTCTTGACTGAGGGGAAAATTTATGGAGCTGACGGTGCCGCCAAACTTCTCGGAATAAACCCCAATACCCTGAGGAGCAGAATGCGGAAACTGGGCATTTCATTTCGTAAGAACAGGGATCAGGATTATTCCTGAATCCTTAAAACATGGCGTCAACAAATCCATGCAGACACAGACTATCAAAAACTTGCCAGGAGCATCATATTTCTTGGATCATAAAAACTGATGACAGTTGCCACCAAAAAAACTATCTTTCGATCTCAAAAAATAGCATGCAGGAGAATACTATCACAGTGAAAGAAAACCCTGTGATATGAAGAGTGTCTCCGAGGTAAAAGCCGCTGACACTAACAAGGGCATATTATCAGTGAAAAGCAGCATTATTTCGAGACAATATTATCAAACTGTCATCAATTGACAGGTAATTTTAGATATTTTAAATTTCTTTTAAATACCTCTTCTTAATCCCTGCAATCCCAATCGAATCAACCACATGACCGACAAAGATTCTGTCAACGAAGTTGTAAAAAAGCATGCCGGTTGTTGCGTGAGCCGATCGGTAACATCCCGCGGGCTGAGTTCGAAACGATCTGCTGTCGGAGACGGCAAGCCCCGATCATGACGGTCTGACTGGGGCTTGACGCTCCGGTTCTGTTCCGATCCATTACGGGGGATACTCCCTCCGGCGCCGGTTATCCGTGATGCCGGTCTACTCCTTTCTGAGAATCTCGGCGGCTCTGTCGGCATCCTCCGCGGAGTCGAAGCTGATGTAAATAATGAACTTCGCGCCGATGACGGCCGCGGAGAAGCCATGCATATTGATCCCGGCCGCCGCGATCTTTTGCGTCATTTTTGCGGCGACACCCGGCTTGTTACCTCCCTCGACACGCAGTGACTTAATGCTGTTGGTTACGTTAAAGCCAAGGGTGGCGGCTGCGCGAACCTCGACATCGCCGCGCAGGGGTGTGACAAACACAACACCGCCCTCGGGTTGTTCCTGAGCCCTCCTGGCAATAATAAAATCAAGATCCGCGCCGGCATCCGCCAGACCGGAAAGTATGTTCGACAACCCTCCGGGCTTGTCCTTGATAGAGGCAGCCCACACGTCAACTCGTTCGACTATTAAATCCATCATCTCACCCTCCTTGCTTGATTTCTGTGCTGCTTTCCATTTTATTCACCATTCCATTCCCGGAGCCCCATACTTTTTATAGAGTTCCGGCTTATCCTTGCGCTCCCTGAACCATTCTGTCAACAACGGATAACTTTGTCCTTTTTTTAACGGAATAAAATGTCCCCTGACCAGCGGTTACGTTACATATCCTCATTGGTT
>DSDU01000069.1 GCA_011056835.1 Deltaproteobacteria bacterium | reverse complement strand
GAAGACAGACATTGAATTAAAAACCACCATCATCAACACCATCCGCACCCTGTCCATGGATGCAGTCCAGCAAGCCAATTCGGGCCATCCCGGA
Organism: Deltaproteobacteria bacterium; assembly: GCA_011056835.1. GTDB lineage: Bacteria > Desulfobacterota > Syntrophia > Syntrophales > UBA6807 > DSDU01. Next base: position 3,111 of record DSDU01000069.1, on the reverse strand, counting down.
ACTCCCATGGCGCTGGCGCCGGCGGCGTTTACAATTTACCATGAATTTTTAAAATTCAATCCGAACAATCCTGACTGGCCCAATCGGGACCGTTTTGTGCTCTCAGCCGGGCACGCGTCCATGCTGCTCTACAGCATTTTGCATGTGATGGGCTACGATGTCAGTCTGGACGATATTCAGAATTTTCGTCAGTTGCACAGCAAAACGCCGGGACATCCGGAATACGGATTAACCCCTGGCGTGGAAATGACCACCGGTCCGCTGGGACAGGGCATCGGCACCAGCGTGGGCATGGCTATCGCTGAAAAATGGCTGCGGCAATATTTTAATCGTCCTGGGTTTGAATTAATTGATTACCGCGTCTTTGCTCTGGCCAGCGACGGCTGCATGATGGAGGGGATATCCCACGAAGCAGCTTCACTGGCGGGACATCTAGGACTGGATAATCTGACTTGGATATACGACAATAATCACATCACCATCGAGGGAAAAACCGAGCTGGCGTTCTCCGAGGATATTGGCACGCGGTTTCGGTCCTACAATTGGCATGTTCAGCATGTAAAGGATGCCAACGATCTGGACGCGCTGGCAGATTCGCTTCGACAGGCGGTTAATACAGCAGAAAAGCCAACGCTGATCATTGTGGACAGCCATATCGCTTTTGGCGCGCCCAACAAGCAGGATACGGCTGACGCCCACGGCGCTCCGCTGGGAGAGGACGAAATCAGAGCAACCAAAATCAATTACGGCTGGGATCCGGATAAAAACTTCTTTGTGCCAGATGAAGTCAAGAGTTATCGCCAACAAATCATCGAACGGGGAGAAAAAACAGAGCGCCAATGGCAGCAAATGCTGGTTGAGTATGGGGAAAAATATCCTGAATTAGCGATTCAATTTAATCAGATACAAAACAGGGAGCTGCCCGCTGGTTGGCAGAAGGCATTAACGAATTTTCCCGTCGACACCAAAGGGCTTGCCACGCGCCAATCCAACGGCAAGGTGTTGAATGCGGTGGCAAAGGAAATTCCCTGGTTGTTGGGCGGCGCCGCCGATCTGGAGCCTTCCACCAAAACAAAGATTAGTGATTCGGGTGATTTTGAAAAAGGAAACTTCTCAGGACGAAACTTCCATTTCGGCATTCGCGAACATGCCATGGGCGCCATTGTCAATGGCATGACGTTGAGTAAATTACTGGCTTTTGGCGCCACCTTTTTTGTGTTCACCGATTACATGCGTCCCGCCATCCGATTGGCGGCTCTGATGGATCTGCCATCTGTGTTTATTTTTACGCACGACAGCATAGGTCTGGGCGAGGACGGTCCCACGCATCAGCCGATTGAGCACCTGGCGGCGCTGCGCGCTATGCACAATCTGGATGTGATTCGACCTGCGGATGCCAATGAATTATCCGTTCTCTGGAAATACCTGATGGAGGTGAACGACCACCCGCTGGCGCTGGTTCTCACCCGACAAAATGTGCCGACCATTGATCGAACAAAATATGCTGCTGCCGAAGGGGCATTAAAGGGCGGCTATATTTTAGCCGATGCCGAGGGAACCCCGGATGTGATTTTGCTGGCGACCGGTTCGGAAGTGCATCTATGCCTGGACGCAGCCGAAGCATTGAATCAAGCGGGAATACGCACCCGCGTGGTCAGTTTGCCCTGCTGGGAATTGTTTGTCGTCAGTCGCAAGCATACCAACAAGCTGTGTTGCCCGATGTTGTAAGAGTCCGCATTGCTGTAGAAGCGGCTGTGCCTTTCGGTTGGGAAAAATATACGGGCAGCTACGGCACTATCCTGGGACTGGATCGTTTTGGCGCGTCGGCGCCGTATCAGGAGTTATATAAAGAATTCGGTTTGACGGTGGAAAATATTGTGCGCTTGGCGGAGAAACTTGTTGAAAAAATAATATAGAACACTGATTTAACGGATCAAACGGATTTGAAAGGATTGATTTTTATTATCAACTAAATTTCTAAAATGAACCATAGCGATGAAAATAAGAAATTTAAATCTAGGAGAATATGTTTCGCGTATTTTAGCGCGTTTCGTGTGGCGATTTTCGAAGAGAATTTTCATCTTTGAATTTCATGTATCAAAAGAATCCGTTGAAACCCGTAAAATCCGTTCAATCCGTGTTCCATGAAACTGTTGCTAATTTTTACAAATAAATCAGAAGGAAAATATTCATGTCGAAACTCAACCAATTAACCAATCTGGGACAATCGATCTGGTTGGACTATATTCGTCGTGCATTTATCGACAGCGGCGAACTGCAGCAGCTCATCGACTGCGGCATTCGCGGGGTCACATCGAATCCCACAATTTTTGAAAAAGCCATCGCGGGTAGCGCGGATTATGACCGCTCCTTGCAGGAACTGACATCGGCTGGCAAATCGGTCAAAGAAATTTATGAAACACTGGTAATTGAAGATATCGGCCGAGTGGCCGATCTGTTCCGTCCTGTCTATGACGCGACCGATGCATTGGACGGCTACGTCAGCCTGGAAGTGAGTCCCGCACTGGCGCATGACACCAACGGCACCATCGAAGAAGGTCGGCGGTTGTTTGCTGCGTTGAATCGGCCCAATGTGCTGATTAAAGTGCCCGCCACAGCCGAAGGTATTCCCGCCATTACCAAACTGATCAGCGAGGGCGTCAATGTCAATGTGACGCTGATGTTCAGCCTGGAACATTACGAGCAGGTGGCAGAAGCCTATTTAAAGGGATTAGAACAATTGGCAAACAGGGGCGGCGATTTGAAAAAAGCGGCATCCGTGGCTTCGTTTTTCATCAGTCGTGTGGATACGGTTGTGGACCAGGCGTTGGCTGAAATTGGCAACCAGAAGCTGCAGGGCAAAATCGCCATTGCCAATGCCAGAATGGTTTACCAAGGATTTCAACAAATTATCACTGGACCGCGCTGGCAAAAGCTGGCGCAGGCAGGCGCCCGGGCGCAGCGGGTGCTGTGGGCCAGCACCGGCACCAAAAATCCGCTCTATCCCGATACGCTCTATGTGGATGCACTGATCGGGGCGCATACGGTCAACACGGTTCCGCCCGCCACGCTCAACGCTTTTCTGGATCATGGAACGGTGGCAGATACCCT
>DSDU01000132.1 GCA_011056835.1 Deltaproteobacteria bacterium | reverse complement strand
GACATGATCACTCTTCCCAGGGCCATGATTTCGGCCTCTTTCGTTCCTTCGTAGAGTTCGAGAATCTTGGCATCGCGGTACCACTTCTGCACCTTGTATTCCTCGATGTAACCGTAGCCGCCGTGGAGTTCCACCGCGGCATTGGCGCAGAAGACCGCCGTCTGGCCGGAGAAGAATTTCGCCATGGCCGACAGATGGTAGTCCGGCTTGCCCACATCAACGTACCACGCCGCCTTGTACGTGAGGTTCCGCAGGGCCTCGATCCTGATCCACATTTCCGTCAGTTTCTGCATGGTGATCTGGTAGGTTCCCAGGGGCCTGCCGAAAACGGTCCGCTCTTTGCAATATTTGACCGACTCATCCAGACATGCCTGGGACAATCCGATCCCCTGCCCGGCAACAAGTATCCGGGTGGTGTCGAAAAACTGCATCAACTGGTAGAAACCGGCGCCTTCCTTCCCGATCATATTGCCTTTGGGTATCCGAACCTCTTCCAGGGCGATTTCCGCCGTATCGCTCGCCCTGATTCCCATCTTCCCCTTGATCTTGGTCCGGGTGATGCCGGGGGAGTCGGCGGGAACGATGAACTGGCTGAAGCTCTTGTGGACTTTCTCGTCGGGGTTGGTGATGGCCTGCACGACCATCCAGTCGCATACCGTCCCGTTGGTGATGAACATCTTGTTGCCGGTGATGACGTACTCGTCTCCGTCCTTGACGGCTCTCGTCCTGTAGCCCGCCACGTCGGTCCCGGCATTCGGCTCGGTGTACGCACCGGCGCTCACCGTCTCCCCACGGCAGATGGGCGGCAGGTATTCCTGCTTCTGCTCTTCCGTCCCGAAAAAGTGGATGTTCTCACAGCCGAATCCCGAGGCTACCACGTTCAGCCCGATTCCCATGCACACCCGGGACAGCTGTTCCGTGATGATCGTGTTCCCCAGTATCCCCACGCCGGCGCCGCCGTATTCCTCCGGCACCCAGGCGCCCACCAGTCCGTTTTCCGCCGCTTTGATCCGGATCTCCGGGGTGTACTTCTCTTCTTCATCGCACTCGGCCGCTACCGGTTCGATCTCCTGTACGGCAAACTTGTACGCCATGTCCGTGAGCATCCGCATCTCTTCTGTTAATTCAAAATCCATAGTGTATCCTCCTACTTATTGTAATGCCGCCTCCACATGCATGTTCTTTCCCATACAAGCCGCACACCTTCTTCTCAGTATCGAATAACGAGTCGAGAAGACATTATTCGAACAGCATGAGCAGGCACATGTTGCTTTCCGTGACAATCGTTCGCTCCCCCTATATCCGTCAGATCTCTCTCGACCAGAGTGACGCCATGGCCGGCCCGCCGCCCACACAGAGCGCCGCCCCCCCGACGGTGAGATTTAATCGCTCAAGTTCATAATACAGCGATACAACGATGCGCAGAGCCGTGCAACCGACCGGGTGCCCCAGTGCGATGCCTGAACCATTATGATTTACCTTCTCAAGGTCGAGCGTGATACCGAAGTCCTCTTTCAGCATCCGTCCCACCCCCAAAAACTGAGCTGCAAAAGCCTCATTAAGTTCCCAGTATTCCACATCGTCAAATTTCATTCCCGCCTGTTCAAGGCACTTCGGTATCGCCACCGCCGGACCGACGCCCATTAGGCCGGGCTCCACACCTTCACTACATATATTTATCATTTTCATGAGAGGTTTTACACCGAGCTCACGGGCTTTATCGGCAGACATCAGGACAACCGCAGCGGCTGCATCGTTGATTCCGGATGCATTGGCTGCGGTAACGACACCATCTTTTTTAAACGCAGACGGCAGGGCGCTCATGGCTTCGATATTCGCATCGGGAATCATGTGTTCGTCCGTGTCATACACCTTAACACCTTTTTTGGTCTTGATTTCAACAGGCACGACTTCCCTCTTAAAAATTCCCTCCAGCACTGCTTTTGTAGCACGCCGGTGGCTGATGAGCGCCAGTTCATCGCATTCCAGGCGGGTTATGCCATATTTCTCCGCTACATTTTCCGCTGTTATCCCCATATGACCGGGCACCAATTCATCGATTAAACCATCGTACAACATGGCATCTTCGATCCTGCCCGGTCCCATACGGTAACCGGTTCTTCCTTTGGGAATCATATACGGGGCATTGGACATACTCTCCACACCGAGGGCCAGTGCAACATCAGTCTTCCCAAGCATGATATTATGACATGCTATTTCCAATGCCCGCATGCCTGAAGCGCAATTCTGATTGACATTCATCGCACTGCTCCTCGGCGGAAGGCCGATCCTCATAGCCACCTGACGAGCCGGAAGTGATCCGTTCATATGGGGAAAGACCTGCCCCATGCAACATTCGTCAATAATATCCAAAGGGATTGCGGCCCTCTCAGTGGCTGCTTTTCCTGCAGTTATTGCAAGATCCCGGGCAGATACATCCTTTAAGCTTCCCAAAAACCTGCCGATTGCCGTCCGGCACGCACTTACTATCACAACGTCCTTTATCGCCATCCTTCACCCTCCTTCTTTCCTTAAATGCTTTTTCACCAAGGGGCACTGCAGAAGTCATACCTTTCACAGCCACATAGACATGTCACCACAAGACGTTCATGCACTGCCAAAACCAAGACCCGCTTACCCCCTGGGGAAAGCAGCTTTTCGTACTTTATGTTATGAACCACTATGGGATTATACCGATTCATCATGACAAACGGCTTCCACATTGAATCGGGTAAAGAAAAATAGCCGATTTACAGCCTTTGCCCCGAAGAACTTATCTGTATATGATTGATGGATTGAGAAAATGCAATAACAAACATTTACATGCATAATGACAGCTAATACCTGTTATTGTAATAAAAATGCCCTCTCGACGTTACACAAATGCCCCGCATTGACCATTGTAAATAATTGGTCTCCCGCTGCACAATAATCACGAAGCCATGTCCCGGGGAAATAACGTTATCGTTGGCGGGACAAGCATAAGAATCAGATATAATATGATAAAGTTCTGTTTGCGATGTATCATGTCCCATCGACGAGCCAGTGGAAATAATCTCTCAGATGGAAAAGTTCATGATCAGCACACACATTGGTGCTGAATACAAGACCATATTTCTAACAGTCAAACTTTTCTTTTACAGTTACTTGCTGAGAATCAGCCCAAGCCGTTTGTAACCTGTTGATTTTATTTAATCGCTCTTTGGAAAATCGGATGACGTTTCAAAAATGTGGTGCCACAGATATGAG
>DSDU01000076.1 GCA_011056835.1 Deltaproteobacteria bacterium | reverse complement strand
GAAGTTTCCCGTCAACTTCGAGGTCAGGGAAGGTCAGACCAGGAAGTACCCCTCATATAAGGAGAGAAGGGATTACAAGACGCCTTCCAACAGCATGCTGTGGGGATACGACTGGGATGACGACGTACAGAACGGGAAATAGCAACTTATTTTTCAACAGTGCGATACACACAAGCCCGGGGTTCCCCCGGGCTTTTTTTATTCGTCCGATTCATATATCTCACCTTCAACCACAGTAAAATCCCGATATAAATAAATTGACAGTACGGAGGGAGTCTGTGCGATAACCATTCATTCCAAGCCTCTCGCCGGCCACTGGAAAAATTATTTTCGCGTGAACCTGTATCGGATTGCCATGGTGCTGTCGGGATGGCAGGATGGTCTCGTCGGCTCAGTCGTTTGTCATGGTGCTGGGGCTTTGTCTGATGTCGGTGATACCGGCCTTTCCCGGGGTTTTGTCTCATTATCTTTCTTTATTTTAGTATTGACAGCGTGGACATTATGTTGTACTTATCAACAACGTTTATATATGTATCCCATGAAGCATACATGGTAAGGGGAGTTTACAACGGGTATCTGACTGTTTCATGGGGTGCTTGCAACACACTTCAGTGATGAACCGACGTTTTACCAAGGCAATAAGGCGGAAGGTCTGAGGTGCCGGACGGACTGAGCAGGTGGGGGCAGAGCAGACATACATGATATCGACCTCAGGTCGATTCCGCTGTCTTAATATCCCGAATAAAAAAACCGGCGGCACCAACCGATGAAAGCTGTTTGTCCGTGGCGGAAGCCGGGCGAACATACCGGGGTTGCAACAATAACGCGATTGAAAGTATACGCTCTGCCGATATCGAATCACTATTAGTAGTTCTTTGATAATTCGTCACGAATTGAGGTTCTGTTTCTGAATCATTATCTGAGCAACCACTTCATTCCGCTTATGCCGGTGCACCTCAGTTCAGAAACTGATCTGCTTCCGTGATTGATGCCGCGACCTTGACTTTATCGGCACCGACGCTTCCCAGGGCTATCCGACCGAATATTTCATCCTCGATTTCACATTGAGATTGAATTTCCCTGGATACTTTTTTAACGTATTGTTTTTTTAGAATCGTCTCGATTCGAAGTGTATGACACATGTGAGAACCGCGTTCGTGACTCGTGAAGCAATACGTTCGTATCTGAAACGGGGCATGCCGGCTATCGTTGCTCTTATCCAGACGAGACGTTGTGGGCATCGATAGTGCGAGGCTGCTCCTGTTTTATGTGTTTGCGATGACAAAAAAAGAAAGGAGGGAGGTAAGGAATATAGTATTGTAGACGTTGCAAGTCGTTAGTCGGAAGAGCTTAGTGAATCTGTGAACAGCAGCATTCGATTTAAAACTCACTAAATTTATCCAGAACTGAATTAACCAAGGAGGGATATAAAGAATGGCTCAAGAAAAAGTTAAAAACCCTTTTATAATGACGACACCCACCCAGCAGAAACTCAGGGATAAGACGATCACCGCGAAACAGTGGGCGGATATGGTAAAACCGGGCGAGTGGATCAACCGCGGCGGTCCCGGTGCGGATACGCTTCCCACCATGGAGGCTCTTGCTGCGAGGTTTGGTGACGGTCCCGGTGATCTGAACAACATCGAGGTCTGGAACCAGGCCATTATGCTCGGCAACAATTTCTTTGTCGAGGCCGATCTCGAGGGGAAATATCATGTCCTTCATGAGGCATTTCTGCTCCCGACGCTTCGTGCCATGCTGAAGAAGGGATACAAGGGCTTCGACTGGAAACACTGGGGATGGTCAATCGGAATGGATGCCGAATATGCCAGGTTCTACCGCAAGAATAAAGCGGAACGGGTCATGGACTGGGGCGTTCAGGCAATCGCAGTCCCCGACGGCGGGTACGTCAATGCAAGCTACGGCGTCAACAATTTCATGATCGTTGCGAAGAGCTGCAAGAAGCTGGTATGTGAAATCCGTGAGGATTACGCCTGGTGCGAAGCAGGGAGGAGCATGTTTCTTCCTGTCGATGAGGTCGACTACTTCGTGGAAGTTGATGTGAGCGACCCGAAATACCAGTGGATGTACATTCCGGAAAAGAGCATCAAGCCGAAAGAGGTGGAAATGGCGATCGCGAATCACTGCCTCGAAATCATGCGTGACGGCGACTGCATCCAGGTGGGCATCGGCGGCCTTCCCACGGCGGTGGTTATCGCCCTGGCCGAGTCCAACCTGAGGCACCTGGGAGTGCACAGTGAGATGATCGGCGAATACGCCTTTACCCTGACGGAACGGGGCGTCGTGGACAACTCGAGGAAAACCATCGATACCGGCAGATGCGGCTGGGCCTACATCATGCCCGTCGATACGCCGCGGTACTACGAGTGGATGCACCGGAATCCCTATTTTGCCGGGTTTGATATCGGTTACACGAACAATATCCAGACCCTTTCACAGCTCGACAACATGGTGACGGTCAATAATTTCGCCGCCATGGATCTCCGGGGCCAGGATGCCGCCGGAAACGTGGGCGGAAAGGTTATCTCGAGTACGGGCGGACAGTTCCAGTTCACCCTCGGAGCCTCCATGGCAAAAGGTGGCAGGGCGATCATCGCCGCCACGTCGAGAGATGCTGCCGGCAGGTCCCGTTTCTTCCCCAAACTTCCGGCGGGTAGCGTCATCACCGTTCCCGACCAGCTCGTTACCTGGGTGTGCACGGAATACGGCATCGTCAACCTGATGGGCTGTACCGATGCCGAGAAGTGCCGGAAGATCATCAGCATCGCCCATCCCGATGATCGTGAAGCGCTTGAGAAAGGCGGTTACGAGCTCGGTATACTCGGGAAGGATCACTTCATGTTCAAGAGCGCTCCCGATCGTCGTTTCCCGAAGTCCACGGATCTTATCGATCATAAATACGGGTACGCAGGGGTTGAAACATATCCCAAACCCATTGCCAAGATAAATGATTAGTAAGGACTGTGAAGTATAGTTTGCTTAAAGAGGGCAAGGCAACACCTTGCCCTCTTGCTTTCCTGGTGTGCCCTTGCCGGGATGAGGGGAGGCAGATACATGATGACGACGCCGATTGAACAAAAAATCAGGAATAAGAAAAAGACATCCCAGCAGATTATCGACATGATCAAACCGGGCGACTGGATCAATATGGGCAGCGTCGGCGGAGATTCAACCGTGCTGGCTTATGAACTTGCCCAGAGACTGGGCCCCGGTCCCGGTCAGCTGAAAGACATCGAGTTCTGGAACTACGCAATGTTCTATCCCCATCCTGAATTT
>DSDU01000148.1 GCA_011056835.1 Deltaproteobacteria bacterium | reverse complement strand
GCTTTTCTCCCATACTGTCATTCTGAGAGAGGAACGAACGAAGAATCTTCAAATCTCAATGCACAATCACTTATACCATCGCAGATTCTTCATCCGACTTCGTCATCTTCAGAATGACATGCTTGGACTTGATTTTTTGAATCCTGAACCCTACCTGTCATTCTGAGCGTTAGCGAAGAATCTTGTTTGACCATCGCTTTTTCCCCATACTGTCATTCTGAGAGAGGAACGAGCGAAGAATCTCCGCACCACAATGCACCTCACTTCATATCATCGCAGATTCTTCGGAACACAACTATTTGTGAAATTTAAAACCCTCCGCGCGTCTGTTCCTCAGAATGACATGTTTTTTTGTCATCCTGCCCCCCTGTCTGTCATTCTGAGGAGCCTGCGACGAAGAATCTGGTTAGAATCTCTGTACCACAACGCACAAACCCAACAAAAATAACCCCATGAAAAGAACCATAACAACGCTCCTATTACTAATCGGATGTTCAAACATCATATCGGGCCAAAACCTTCTCCTACCGGATGATATCACTTATCAATGCATCGATTACCAGATTAACTCAGGAAAATTAACGCTCCAATTTGCACTGCAACAACCCTACACGGTGTCGGAAATCTTTAATAAAAAAAATGTTGACAGTACACACACCTATTTTTACAATTACTGGCAACGTTATTACGGAGTAAAAAATACATCTATTGGTTTTCATCTGCATAATGGCATGGAGCAGGCGGAGGGCTGGGGCTATCAGTACCGGGGCGATTTTAATTTCTTTTATCATAACGAACATTTAGCTTTGGTTAATCGCACGACAGTAGATAGCCGTTATAAAAACGACCCGCTTTATGCCGGCGATCTATCGGAATCCGATCACTGGCTCTATGGCCGGGTGAATGACGCTTACATGAATATCGGCTTCGGTGATTTTAATTTTTTTATCGGGCGATCATCGCGAAATTGGGGCCCAATTCAATCTTATGGACTCTTAATATCTGAAAATCCTTATACCTATGACCAGGTTTATTTTTCCTATACTCATAATCGCCTGAAATTCTCCTGGATATTTGCACCGCTGGAGAATTTGCACGGCATTGAGTATAAACCGGAAGATAGCGTATATGTTGATTGGGGAACTTCTAACAAATATATTAATGGTCATCGGCTGGATATTCGCCTGTCTGATAATTTTCAGATTGGATTGACCGAAATGGCTATATATGGCGGCGCCGATCGTCGTTTTGAACTCTCCTACGCCAATCCAATGACCTTTTACTACGGCGTCCAGCGCAATGATCGCAAAGGCATGAGCGGGCTTTGGCTGCTGGATGTATTTTATAAGCCTGTTTCAAAAATGACCCTCTATGGGCAATTTTTAATTGACGATATAGTAGTCAATAATGATCCCGGCGTGGATGACCGGGCGCGCTATCCGGACCGATTGGGAATGGTGACATCGCTTAGGTCGGGAGACTGGCTTATTGACGGATTAAATCTGAATGTAACCTATTCACGGATCTGGAATCGAACGTACCAGTCACTGCGCAGCTGGGAAAATTATCATTATCGCGGATTGGGGCTCGGCTATCCCATTGCTGGTTGTGAAGAATTCAAATTAAAGATTGGGTATTGGGGCTTTTTCCCGTTCTATATTGAGAATGAATTTATTTCCGGACGATATGGAGATGTGACTCTTAAAGATATCTTTCCGATCATTCATGAAGATTTTCCATTGCCTCCGGTTCGTGATATTCAGGTCAATATTTTCTCATTGTATTACCTGTGGCGCCCGGGTACGCGATTTCATCTGAGAGCGTCTTATTTTTCCGATTTATCCCACTACCTTGCGCGCTACTATGAAAGCGAATTTACGCTGAATGTCGGTTTTGATTGGTTTATCAATACCAGTTGGGATTATTAAGACGTATGCCCGCTAATTTCACACCTTCCGCCCAGGTCTTTTGGCTGAATATTCCGCCCGATATCCGGGAACGTTTGCTCGGCAATGTCTATTGCACGCAATGCAGAAAAATGACGACAATTACCGATTATACCGGCAGGATTGAGCAAGGCGATCTGATCCTGGATGGTGTTTGTAGCCGCTGTGGCAGTGCTGTTAGTCGATTGATTGAAGGGGATGCATATTAGTATAAAGTAGGTAGTAGGGAGTAAGAAGTACGGAGTATCAGGGTTTTCGGAATTTGAAAGTTTATATCGAGATGAGGAGAAATTGAGCAGGGGAGAATTGGTGAAAGATCCGATAAAAAGTCATTGTGATCTTGTTGTCTATAGAATGGCTTTTGATATTGCAATGAAAATATTTGAATTGACTAAGTCATTTCCTGCTGAAGAAAGATATTCTCTGACGGACCAGATTCGGCGATCTTCCCGTTCAGTTTGCGCAAATATTTCTGAAGGCTGGCGAAAACGCAGATATCATTTAGCATTTATCAGTAAGTTATGTGATTCAGAAGCTGAAGCTGCTGAGACACAAACATGGCTTGAATTTTCGTTAAAGTGCAAATATATAAATAATGACACTTTTAGTGATTTATATCAAACATATAACAATATTATCGGTAAACTTGTTAATATGATAAATAATCCAAAACCATGGTTGTTACCAGTCAAAAAATGATTTTTCCATTTCACCCCTGCACCAATTCCCCTCTGCTCCTCAGCCCCTCTGCACCTTTTCACTCTCGTCACAATGCTCTGCGTTGTGACATTTATATCTTTTCTGATAAGGATAATGCAAAATGAAATTCGACGGTAATGCATTCATCCACAGTACTCTGGAAGATGGATATGATTTCTTCATCACCGACCGCTGGAAAAAGAAGCGTCATTTTAAAATATCGACCTTCCCGATACCGGTCGGATTTCTGTCCGAAGCCATTGAAGTGGTGAAGGGACCGGGCAAGGAACCCTATAGGTTTGAAGTCATATCGGATTTTGACGCCGATCCGGAGCAGGCGGAATTGTTACTGAAAGCCAAAATCAAGAAAGGCGTCAATCGTCAGCATCTGGTTCGGGATGGCAATCGGCTTTGGATTTGCGATGACAGGATTCTGCGTGGCAGGATTACCTCTAATGATGATTTTTCCGATACTCGATTTGATCTGATGCTGATTGTGGATGGACGCCGGATTACGATCGAGATGTTTTGTCTTATGTTGGAAGAATATGAGGGCTGGAATTTCAAACTGACTATTCGGGATCCATCGGAAGATGATGATTGAACCAATGGTAAATTTACTCCGCCAACAGAATGCCACATCTGTAAATGAAT
>DSDU01000123.1 GCA_011056835.1 Deltaproteobacteria bacterium | reverse complement strand
TTCCTGCACCCGCTCCATAAAACCTTGTTCAGTCACCATGCCAATTCTGGAGTGGCGTTCGAACTCTTTGAAAGCGCCCGCTTCGAATGCTTTGATTACATTTTCGTCCAGCGGATCCGGTAATACCACATAGCCGCGTTTACGCAATAATTGAGCTTTGACCAGATTTTTAATTTTAACTTCGCCGCCGATATCTTTGGCGCCCTGCCCCCACTTCAATTCAACAACCTCGACGCCAAGTTCACGAACGCCGTATTCCTGAACTCCCAGTCGGGTGTCTTCCACATTAGCCTGCAGCACGATAACACCGTAGCCGTCTTGCTGCCATTTCTGGAACATTTTAACGCGCGGCTCTAATTCAGGAGCTTTGACTACTTTTCCGTTTTTGATTTCGGATTCCATATCCATTCCCACCACATTTTCACCAATGGTCAGACCAGAGCCTGCCAACGCGGTTCCGATTGCCAGTCCTTCCCAGTTATTGAGCGCGACATTGGTCGAACCCAGACCCGGAATCATGATCGGAAGCTTAAATTTTAAATCACCAATGCGCTGTTCTAATTTGACATTGGGAAAAATCGCTTGGTCGCTGTCAGCTTCGATACCATGGGCGCCAACAGCAGTGCCCAGAATCGTAAAATGAGAATAATCTATTGGATAGTCTTTTTCCGAAGCAGTGGTGATTAGGCATCGCTTTGCTTCTTTAATTGCCATTTCGCGGGTGTAAACCTGTTCAACCTCTTCGAAGCTGTTCAACCGTTCCTCAATAGGTATTCTTTTTGGCGTCAGGCTCGGATAATCAACTGGTTCTGCATCCATGTCAAAGTCGACATCCGCCGGTTTATGGATTCGCCACGGATATTCCTGCTCAGGCTTACCTTGCAAGAATTGATCGATCGATTCTGCTGCCCGCTGGCCCGCGCCGATGGCTTTGATAACCGTCTCAGGTCCTGAGGCAACATCCCCGCCAGCGAAAACATTGGGGATGCTGGCCTGCCCGTTGTTTCCGACCTTGATAGTGCCATCGCTCCATGTTTCAACTTCCAAACCCTCGAATAGTTTTTCGACATTGGCGAATTCGCCAATGGCTGGAATGATAATATCCGCGTCCATGATAAATTCCGAGCCTTTGCGTTCCACCGGTTTGCGCCGGCCATCTTTGCCGAAAATGTCCAGATCCATGCGGATGCACTGAATCCCGGTGACTTTTCCGCCTTGGCCGAGAATTCGAAGCGGCGCTGTCAGTGTTACCAGCTTAATTCCTTCCTCAAGACTATCTTCGATTTCTTCTGTAAATGCCGGCATTTCTTCCCTGGTCCGGCGGTAAACGATGGTGACCTGTTGAGCGCCAAGACGAACACAGGTTCTCGCGGCATCCACTGCCGTATTGCCGCCGCCGATGATAACCACCCGCTGGTTTTTGATATATTGCGGCTTGCCGAGATTGACGTCACGGAGAAAATCAACGCCCTGTAGCACACCCGGCAAATTCTCACCTTCAATTCCCAGTGAACGATCACCGTACATCCCAACTGCGATAAAAAAGGCATCAAAACCGCTATCCATCAGCGCTTTAAAAGATACATCCGTACCAACTCTCGTGTTCGGTTTAATTTCGACACCCAAATCCGCAATCGCTTTTATCTCCTTATCAAGAATTGAGTTGGGAAGTCGGCTCTCGGGAATCGCCTCTGCCAGCATTCACCCGACAACTTCGTGGGCTTCAAATACTGTCACCTGATAGCCAAGTCTTACCAGAAAATATGCTGCGCCTAAACCAGCCGGACCACCGCCGATAATTCCAATTTTTTGGGATAGTTTTTTATCCGCCACAGGAACTTTCGGCAGTTCGTCGTTTAACAAAAAATAGTCCCCAACAAACCGTTTTAGCGAGCGGATCGCCACGGCATCATCAATTTGATTGCGGCGGCATTTGAGCTGGCAGGGATGATCGCACACGCGCCCGCAAACTGACGGGAACGGGTTGGTGTTCAAAATTTCCATCATGGCATCTTCAAAACGACCAGCTGAAATATAGGCGATATATGCCGCGGCATTTGTATCCGCCGGACAGGCGTTTTGACAGGGCGAAATATACAACTGCCGACAAACTCCGGCTGTGCATTTTTTATCAATAATATGTTCAATATATTCATTTCTAAAATAACGAAGCGTGCTCAACACCGGATTTGCAGCGGTTTGTCCCAGACCGCATTGTGTGGTGTTCTTGACTGTGTGAGCCAGCTCTTCCAGTAATTCGAGTTTGTGCATTGTACCGCGGCCTTCGGTGATGTCTGTTACCAATTCCAGCATACGTTGAATACCCTTGCAACAGGTGAAACATTTCCCGCATGATTCGTCCTGGAGAAAGGTGAGAAAATATTTAGCGACATCCACCATACAGGTATCTTCATCCATCACGACCATACCGCCAGAGCCCATGATGGAACCGGCTTCTGCCAGTCGTTCGTAATCAACCGGTAAATTCAACAATTCAATAGGAAGACAACCACCGGATGGACCACCAGTCTGGACTGCCTTAAATTTGCGGTTGTTTGGAATGCCTCCGCCGATGTTAAAAATAATATCGCCCAACGGGATTCCCATCGGGACCTCAACCAGGCCGGTGTTGTTAATTTTTCCCACCAGCGAGAAAATTTTAGTGCCTTTACTTTTTTCCGTCCCCAGGCTGGCGAACCATTTTCCACCCCGGCTAATGATGGAGGGCACATTTGCCCAGGTTTCCACATTGTTGATTGTGGTGGGCTTTCCCCACAGTCCTCGCTTAATCGGAAACGGCGGCCTTTGTCTTGGCTCACCGACCCGTCCCTCGATTGAGGCAATCAATGCGGTTTCTTCGCCGCAGACAAACGCTCCGGCGCCACGGATAACTTTGATGTTAAAATTGAATCTACTGCCCAGAATATCATCACCAATTAATCCATAATCTTCAGCCTGTGATAGCGCCAGGTTGATCCGTTTCACCGCCAGGGGATACTCATCGCGAACGTAAATATATCCTTCACTGGCGCCGACGGCATAGGCGCCAATGATCATGCCTTCCAAAACAGCGTGTGGATCTGATTCCAGAATGCTTCTATCCATGAACGCACCTGGATCACCTTCGTCAGCATTACAAATAACATATTTTTGATTTTTTTTCTGTTCATAACAAAGCTGCCATTTAAGTCCAGTGGGAAAACCACCGCCGCCGCGGCCACGTAATCCCGAATCTTTGATTTCATTGATTATTTGTTCGGGTGTGAATTCAGTGACCGCTTTCGCAAGCGCCGCATAACCATCC
>DSDU01000207.1 GCA_011056835.1 Deltaproteobacteria bacterium | reverse complement strand
CCGGCATGCCATGCATCTGTCTTCTACATTTTTTATTTCCAGTCATTTTGGTGTATTTCCGGTTTTGGTGGTTGAATCGCTCTTATCATATCGATTTGCGGCTGATGATTGCAGGGTTGAATGGTCATTGGTGCACCGGAAAAAATCAAAATATATTTCCATCATGTTGTTTTCACATGCCAGCATTGCTGTTCGCTTTATATGCTTCACCCATATAGAGTCATTAATGACTTGCAAGGGGGGTCCGTATTAGGCGATTAAGAGCTTTCTAAACATAATGTAATGATATTGAAGATTTTTATGGATGTCATGGTGTGTGACGGATCAAGTCATGTATGACTTGTCCTGCTTATGCTTTTGATGCCTCTGTGAGGTTATCAGGGGAAATGAGGTGTTACATATGGTGTTGAAAAGATGCTTTTCAAGATATCATGCCGGTTGATAATACGGTCGGATTTTGGGGCTATGATTGCTGCGCCTTGAATAATGCAGGTATATACAGTCGGTTATGTATTGCTTATGTGTTTTAATTCCTGGTCGACATAAAAACGTGTCGATGTTCTCTTTGGTGGCATCAATTTTGCGTTATCCATAACTGTGTCTTGAGGCAGACCGAAAAGAATACAATAAAAACGGAACCGACCGGACAAAGAATCGGCTCCGTCAGGCAGCTGCAGCTTTTAACGAGAACAATTGATTACCTATAGAAAAGATAGGAGGAATTAAACCATGATATTAGGTGTTCCGACGCTGACATTTTTCTTCATGCTGGGGTTTCCCGTTACCACTGTCGTCTTATCATTAATCTATGTGTTGTGGTATTACGAAAAGGTTGAGCGCCCTGATGAAGATCTTGATTTTGATTAGAGAGTTTTTAAGCGAATTGAATGCAGAATAATTGAGGAGGCATTGTTATGGAAGGAATGGGTGCTGAACTCGCAATGGCGAAAGGATGGCAGACCGGTTTGGTCGTCGTCATTTATATATTGGTATTGCTTGGTATTGGAGTTTATGTTTCTCGCGGCATGAAGAGTGCCAAGGATTTTTTTATCGGCGGTGCTGCGATTGGTCCGACATTCGTGGCCTTTTCCGCCGCTGCAAGTTTCATGAGCGGCTGGGGGTTCGTTGGAGGTCCCGGTCAGCTTTATTTAAACGGCTACAGTCCGATGCTGGTATTGGAACTGTTCGCTCTTATCGGCATGGGGTTGAGCTATTTTCTGGTTGCCGTTCCGATACGGAAGATGGTGACCCAGTACAAGATTCTAACGATTCCCGATGCAATCCGGGCACGGTTCAGTAATGAAAAGGCCGCCAAGGTTGTTGCTCTCGGTATTTTTATCGGTGTCTTTCCTTACATGCTGGCCCAATATCTTGCCATGGGCTATATCGGACAGACAGTCTTCGGGTTTGAATTCTGGCAGGGTTGCATCATCGGTGTCATCATCATGATAGCATATTCAACGTTGGGTGGTATCAAGGCGTCGATCTACAGTGAATTTTTGCAGGCATGTTTGATGTGTGTCGGCGCGGTTGCCATGCTGATCGTGGGACTCAGGATCTGCGGGGGCTGGACGAATTGCTTTTCCACTCTTTCGGAAATTCCCGAGTATATGGAAATATTCAAGAGCAGCTTCAAGGGAGGCGGCAGTGTCTGGGGCATGATATCATGGGCGCTCATGTTCGGTCTCGGCGTTTCGGCGGCTCCTCATATAATATCCCGTTTCTACGCAATCAAAAAGGTCAGCGCTCTGAAATCGGCCCTGGTAGTATCTCTTGTCGTCTACATGGTGTTCAGCTGGGCCGAGTGGTCCGGGTTCTTCATGAGATATCTGACCGAGACGGGTGCGGTGCCCGCGCTGGAAAAGCCTGATCTTGCCGGTCCAACCTATGTTATGTACGCCTTCGGATCAATCGGTGCCGGTCTGATGGTCGGAGCGGTTCTGTCGGGAATCATGTCGACGGTCAACTCCTTCATGGTGACCGCTACCTCGACGGTCATCAGAGATTTTCTCACCCCTTATTTGAAGAAGAATGGAAGGACATTGACGGCAAAACAGGAACTGTACATTTCCCGGTACGGGATGGTTGCCGTAGCGTTGGTTCCCCTTCCCTTTATTTTCAATCCGCCCCAGCTTCTCATGTGGATCGCCGCAGCGGCATGGGGAATCTGGGTGGCAACAATATTCCCTCCCCTTGTCTTTACACTTCGGTGGAAGCGAACAACAAGCAACGGCGTGTTCTGGGGTGCTCTTATGGGGCTTGGTTCTAGTGTTCTGCTGAGCTTGCTTAAAGAATTTGCCGGTATTCACACCATTATTGAACCCGGCGCCTGGGGCATGCTGATCGGATGTGCCTCATTGGTCGTCGTTTCCCTTTTCGGGGTGAAGGAAAAAGAAGTCCACCAGATCATTGATACGGTATCCGAGGCGACCGCTTGATAGGAGATGATCATGTAATTTCAATATGATGAAACAATATGGTCCGCTCTCAATGAAATAAGCGCACAGAGGTGTGTTCATCATGTCACCTCCTTAACGTCCGGAAGGCTTCACGATTAAAAATCGTGAAGCCTTCCGAATTATAGTTTCTCACTTCGCGTCGAACTGTTACCAACGGACAATGCATATCCATTACGGGCGCAATAATTTAATCGATGCGCCAGTTTCTGTAAGGATTCTTATAGAGAGAGGCATTCAGATATCGTCTATCTCCAGTGATTTCATCCCCGACCCAGGGGGGAAGCGAAATAGACTGCTCTGTGCTTCCGAGTTCCACTTCGGCAATGACCAAACCTTCATTATCGCCGAGAAAAACGTCGATTTCCCAGATCATTCCGCCGTGGAGTATGCGGTAGCGGATTTTTTCCACCAGCGGCCCGTCGCACAGTTCGGTCAGCATCTCATGACCGTCATAGACGGGTATTTCATATTCATACTCCAGGGCGCTCAAGTCATCTTTTAATGCTTTCACCGTCAGAAACGCCTGATCACCGGCGATCCGCAGGCGGACAACACCGTCTTCCCGAAAGTAGAGATATCCCTGCCGGTATAATGTTCCCGTGGCGCCGTGTTTCCAGTCATCGTTAATAACGAGAAATCTTCGTTCGATCTCGATTCCCATCTGTGATCAATAACCTCTCTGTTGTCATTGACGGACAATACCATACTTGCGAAAAAGTATCTATGACTTGCCTTTTTGCCTCACTGTAATATATAAACTAGAGTTTAGAGTTTCCTTAGCGCCTGTTGTTCTTTAAAAAAAGCATACCTCACCGTCGGTGCCTTTTTAAGCGGCAAATAACGCATTGATTGTACAGATG
>DSDU01000083.1 GCA_011056835.1 Deltaproteobacteria bacterium | reverse complement strand
TCCCAAGGCAGAAGAAATTTTAAACATCAGTCAGGAAAATGCAAAAAAAATACGGATAGACCGGTTGCTTCAACTCGATGAGAAAGAAAGAATAAGAATCTTCCATGAATTGAAAAAAAAGAAAAATATTGACCATTTTGAAGTTGATTACCAGAGAAACGACGACAAGAACTTAATACTTGAATTGACCGCTTTTATTATTTTGGATGAAAATAAGGACGTACTGGGTGCCGTAACATTAGTTAACGATTTAACTGAAAAGAAGAAGATGGACGATTACCTGTCACGGGTTGAGAAATTCGCGGCTCTGGGACGGATAGTATCGGGAATAGCCCACGAAGTCAGAAATCCCCTCGCAAGTATTTATACAACCGTACAGAACCTTGAAAACGAATTGTCTGAAAATAATGCCGCCAGGGACGACCTTCAGAATATCATGCAGGAAATTGACAGAGTCGAGAAACTGATAAGACAGATTTTGAACCTGGCCAAGCCTCTTCCCCTTCAAATCGAAACTGTAGACATTAATGAATTGCTTCGCACGACGATCCCGCTCATTGAAAAAGAAGCGAAAAAAAGGGGGATTACATTAAAAACCGCATTGAGTGGTGATATAGAATATACGAAGGCAGATCCAAACAGATTGCGGCAGGTAATCTTAAACTTACTGATCAACGCAATTGAGTCGACCGCCAAGAGGGGAAAAATCACGGTCAGTACGGAGATGGTTGCAGAATCAGACGGTCAGACAAAATGGATGCTCATGAAATTCAAGGACAACGGTATCGGCATTACCCCGGATATCCTTGATAAAATTTTCGATCCCTTCTTTACAACAAAAAATGTGGGAACCGGCTTGGGATTATCGGTGTCACACAAAATTATACAGGACCATAATGGAATGATTGAGGTAGAAAGTCAGAAAAATAAAGGAACAACGTTCAGCGTCAAACTTCCGATTCTCGGTTAGATTTTCCTAAAAGGAACAGAATTTGCTATATAATTATACATACGTGATAATTTCTCGACAGAGATGCAGATAACACCCTCTATAACGTTACCTATAGCAGGATATTACTTATGAAGCCGACAATTTTAATCGTGGATGATGAAAAATTGCTCCTGAGCTCTCTTGAGAGAGCATTGTCCGGCGATGGGTACAATGCACTGACGGCCAAAAACGGCAAAGATGCCCTGGCTTTCTTTGAAAAGCACAATCCTGACATAGTTTTGCTCGATGTAAAACTGCCGGATATCGACGGAATGCACCTTCTGAGAAAGATCAAAGAGATAGATATGCATTGTCCGGTTATTATGATGACTGCCTATAGCGGGATCAGGGGGGCCGTTGAAGCCATAAAGCTTGGAGCCTATGACTACATTGCAAAGCCCTTTGATATCGAAGAGTTAAAATTTGCTATCGCACGATGTCTGGAATCTCAAAGGGCTATGGTTGAAGTTAATGAAATCAGGTCCAAGAAAAAGGAGCGATTTAGTTTTGAAAAGATTTTAACCCGGAATACCGAAATGAAAGACATTATTCGGTTAGCGAAGCGGATCGCAGTAAACGATAAATCGACCGTATTAATCTCGGGAGAGAGCGGTACCGGTAAGGAACTTTTTGCCAATGCCATCCATTATAATGGACCGCGTTTGAATGACCCCTTTATCACCGTAAATTGTGCAGCATTATCGGAAGGAATCCTTGAGAGCGAACTCTTCGGTCACGAAAAAGGCGCTTTTACCGGAGCGGTCAAGCAAAAAAAGGGATTATTCGAACTTGCCGATAAGGGCACGCTCTTTCTTGATGAGATCGGAGAGATCAGTCATAAAACGCAGGTGAGGTTACTAAGATTTCTCGAAGAGAGAAATTTTCAGCGAGTTGGCGGCACTGAAAATATTGACGTCGATGTAAGGATTGTCACCGCTACCAACAAAGATTTGCTGGAGGAAGTGTCCAAGGGAAATTTCAGGGAAGATTTGTACTATCGTCTCAATGTGATTTCCATTCATCTACCACCCTTGTGTGAGAGAAAGGACGATATACCCCTGTTAGTTGAACGGTTGATTATGAATTACAGAATAACATTAAACAAAACCACACAGACGTGTAATGATGAAGTTTTAAGGATTTTAATGGATTACGACTGGCCCGGCAATATCAGGGAACTGAGAAACATTATTGAAAGGACAGTCCTCCTCAGTGAAAATGAAATTATTACTCCCTCTGACTTGCCATTAGAGATTGTCAATCATAATGTGAGCATAGGGACGGCAAAGATACAGCATCTTGATCCCATGTCGCTCGATACATTAATTAAACTATACGCAGAAAGCATGTTAGCCCGGAGTGGCAACAATAAATCGCAAACGGCCGGCGCCTTAGGTATCACCAGGCAGCGATTAAAAAGAATTCTTCGATCATAATAGGTGAGTTAATTTAATCCAGTTGCTGGTTTAAATTAATCCACGTCTCTTATATCCTTTATATTACGGGATTATTTTCATTTCATATTACTCAAGATATTCCAATTTCTCTCATTTGATGGATTACATTAATCCAATTCTTCGATGAGGAGTCATACCCGACAAGCTCACATCGTATTCTTTCTGACATATAATCAAGAATATATCAATTGGTGTAAGACAATAGTCATCTCCCGAAAATCGTCAGCACGGGGCGCTGATCATAACTTCCCGTATTGAAATTGCAATTAATACTTAAAGCTGTAAAATGAGTAACCTTGCATGACGCCCTGATCGATTAATCAACCACCCTTTGCGCAACTTTCACGTCTGTCGTAATGACGCGATCTTCTTTCCAATCCATAAAAGCGGCATACTAGTTGCTAATCAATATTGCGGGAAATGTCGAATAGACGGCTGGAATTGTACGTATTATCAGAATATTAGATGTTGATTCGGCAACTCCGGATGAGACGATTTAATCAGTGCTGATGCAGTTCACCATAACAAAGTTGACGTTGCCGATCGCTCGGTGGGCAATATGTTTGTCATCGATACAGAAGCCTGAGACATCAAGGAGGAAAATAAAATGGGAAAAGATCACGAATACCTCGATGATTATACCGTCGGAGATACGTTCATATCCCCGGCGAGAACAATTACCGAGGCAGACATAATAAACTTTGCAGGTATTACCGGTGACTGGCATCCACTGCATGTTGATGTGGAATATGCCGCAACAACACCTTTTAAAGGAAGAATCACCCATGGAATGTTGACGTTAAGCATCGGCCTGTCCCTCCCTTTTCTATTAGGACCATATTCGAGCTATCTGCCCAAGTCATTTATCGCTTTCTACGGT
>DSDU01000156.1 GCA_011056835.1 Deltaproteobacteria bacterium | reverse complement strand
TTCTCGGTGTTTACCAGATCTTTCTGCTCTTCCACTTTGACGAGAAAGAAGTCAAGATTGTCGATGTACTCCTTGATCAATCCACGTTTCTTCCCTTCGACCAGAACTTTAACAGTTCCGTCGGGAAGCCTCAAAAGCTGAATGATATTCCCGATTGTACCGAAATTATAAATGTCCTCTTCCATCGGTTCATCTTTTTGTGCGCTTTTCTGAGCAGCGAGAAATATCCCCTTCTCCTCCTTCATCGCCGATTCGAGTGCATTGATCGACTTTTCCCTGCCGACGAAAAGAGGAACAATCATATGGGGAAATACTACAACATCCCGCAAAGGTAACATCGGAATGATTATTTCGCTGTTTCCATCTTCCTTTATTCTTTCTTTATTCCTACTGAAGGTAAACATAGTTTTATTACCCATTTTTTATTATGCTGTGGCGTCTTTTTTTGATTCGAATAACAGAATCGGCTTTTCACCATTAAAAACAACCTCTTCACTGATCAGGCATTCCTTCACATCATCACGTGATGGTATATCATACATAACATCGAGCATGACGTTTTCCAGAATTGCACGGAGTCCTCGGGCACCCGTCTTTCTCTCCATGGCAAGATTAGCAACTGCCCTGAGAGCACTGTCAGTAAAAGTGAGTTTCACATTTTCCAGCTCAAACATCTTGATATACTGCTTGATATGGGAGTTCTTCGGTTCGACGAGAATCTCCACGAGATCATCTTCACTCAGATCATGCAATGTGGCGATGACGGGCAACCTCCCGACAAATTCCGGTATTAACCCATATTTCAGTAAGTCTTCCGGCTGTACCTCTTCGAGAATCTCTCCGATATTCTTCTCTTTCTTACTTTTGATATCAGCCCCAAAGCCGAGCGTCTTTACACCGATCCGTTTTTCAATAATATCTTCCAGCGTATTGAAGGCACCGCCGCAGATGAACAGTATGTTCGTCGTATCGACCTGAATGAATTCCTGCTGCGGGTGTTTTCTTCCACCTTTCGGCGGTACGTTTGCCATTGTTCCCTCGACAATCTTCAGCAATGCCTGCTGAACGCCCTCACCGGATACATCCCTCGTGATTGACGGATTCCCTGACTTTTTGGAAATCTTATCTATTTCATCGATATATACAATTCCCTGCTGTGCCTTATGAACATCGTAGTCGGCATTCTGCAGAAGGCTCAGAATGATATTCTCAACGTCTTCACCTACGTAGCCCGCTTCGGTCAACGTTGTTGCATCGGCAATGGTGAATGGAACATTCAACATTTTAGCCAGTGTCTTGGCCAACAGCGTTTTACCGGAGCCTGTTGGACCGATCAGCAGGATATTGCTTTTCTGCAATTCGATGCCGTCACGCTCGGTGTCGGTAAAAAGTCTCTTGTAATGATTGTAAACGGCAACAGACAGGACTTTCTTGCATCGATCCTGACCGATGACGTATTGATCCAGAAAACCCTTGATATCACGTGGTTCCGGTATTGTGCGCTTTGATTCCTCAACTGTTTGAATATCCGCTTCTTCTTCTATGATACACCGGCACAACTCGATGCATTCATCACAGATGTATGCAGCCGGACCGGCAACGAGCTTTTTAACTTCATACTGGGCTTTGCCGCAGAATGAGCAGTGTCTCATTCCCTGACCGCTATCCATATCTTTCCTCCTCTTGCTCATGAGGATGCTCCTTTCTATTCCTGCTTCGACGCCCGTGTGAACATTACTTCGTCAATGATACCGTATTCTCTCGCCTGTTCGCTTGTCATATAAAAGTCTCTGTCGGTATCATTTTCGATCTTATCCAATGGTTGTCCCGTAAGATCCTTAAGAATTAAGTTTAATTCAGTCTTCAATCGAAGTATTTCGTTCGCCTGGATGCCGATATCGCTCGCCTGACCCTGAAATCCTCCCAGTGGCTGATGGATCAATATTCGTGAGTGAGGAAGAGCAAAACGTTTACCCTTGTCACCCGCAGCAAGAATAATTGCAGCCATGCTTGCCGCCTGCCCCATGCAGACAGTACAGACGGCCGGCTTGATGTACCGCATCGTATCATATATGGCCATCCCCGAACTGACAACACCACCCGGTGAATTGAGATAAAAGAATATATCTTTATCCGGATCTTCCGCTTCCAGATACAGCATCTGGGCTATAACCAGGTTGGATATTTCATCGTCTATGGCGGTCCCGAGGAATATGATTCTGTCTTTCAAAAGCCTTGAATAGATATCAAAAGCTCTCTCACCCCGACCATCCTGCTCAATAACCATGGGAATCAGAGCCATTTATACATCTCCTGTCTCTTTATCGGCCGTTTTTTGTATGACCTTAATGGTCGCACGCTCTTCCAGGAAGTCAAGTGTTTTCTGTTCCAAAATTTCATCTTTGATTCGGTCTATGAGATTGTTCTTTTCATATGCAGTTCGTATGGATTCGTAACCCTGGGCATACTGTTGTGCAACCTCTCTGATTCGTTCTTCAATATCTTCGTCAGAGACGGCAACCGATTCCTTCTCTGCGATTTTAGCAAGAAGAAGTGAAGTCCGAACCATCCTTTCGGCGTCATCTCGAAATCGTTCATGGAGATTCGAACTGATCTTAGCTGCCTTTTCCTTCGGCATACCGTTGCCGACCATTCTTCTTTCAGCATCCATCACCATATAGTAAACCTGTCTTTCGACGAATGATGGGGGAACGTCGAACTTATTATTCTCAAGAAGCCTTGAGATGAGATTGTTCCTCAATTCCGTTTTGGTTCGAGTCGCATGTTCCTCCTCAAGCGATTTTCTTACCTCGCTTCTCAAGTCGTCAAGAGTTTCGTGAGTTTGTATATTCTTAATGAAATTTTCATCCAGCTCGGGGATTTTCTTTGTACGAATGTCATTGACCGAGACGGTAAATACTCCTGATTTCCCTGCAAATTCCTTCGCATGATAATCGTCGGGAAAGGTAACGGTAACCTCCGTATTTTGACCTTTTTTTACTCCAAGCAACTGCTCTTCAAATCCGGGAATAAACGTCTTGGAACCGATCTGGAGGAGGTAGTTGTCGGTTGTCAACTCCTTTTTAGTCTCACCATCCACCGTTCCTTCAAACGCTATTGAAACAAAATCACCATCGCTCACACCGCGATCTTCTTCAAGGTTCTCAAGTGTGCTGTACATTTCCTGAAGCTGTGCAAGCCGTGTATCTACATCTCCGTCGGTAACCCCATACTCTTCCTTCTCGATTTCCAATCCACTGTAATCTTTCGGTTCAAAGACTGGTAGGATTTCAAATGTCGCCGTATAGGTAAACGCCTGGTCTTCTTCGATCCCGTTCTGATTGATCACGGGCTGCGTTACAGGATTAATGTTA
>DSDU01000247.1 GCA_011056835.1 Deltaproteobacteria bacterium | reverse complement strand
TCCGCATTCAAATTCAAAATGAGCTGCGAATGACGGGCTTGGCTGCTTCAGATAACGTGCAGAATATCAAAGATCAGTTCCCTTGCGGGTCATATGCAAAAACGTAACCGGAAATTACTGGAATAAACTAGGAAGATGCGATGAAACAAGGCGAATCAGATGTGATAATTTTGGGAAGAATCGCAAATCTGGCCCTCTCATGCCTGACACAGGAGGAGGCCATAGTGATAGCGGTCCGTTTTCTGCCCCAGCTGTTCCCCGGTGATATGGGGGCGCTTTACTTACGCCGTATCGCTCAGGATCATTATGACCCGGTTGCGTGCTGGGGAGCTGAGCGGGAGTGGAAGGCCTTAACCGGCCATGAGTGCTGGTCCCTGAGGCGTCACCGAATTTACATGGTCGGAGGTGAACGAAAGCAGCCGCCCTGCCCTCACGGCGACTTTGATCCGGAACTGTATACGTCCTTCTGTGTTCCCATGACTGATCGCAAAGATTCCTTCGGACTTCTTCACATCCTTGTCCCAATTTCGGGAGATGCAGGGTCAGGGGAGGGTCGGAATACGGGAGATGCGTTAGAGGGGAAACGTCGTCTGGCCGCCCTGACAGCCGATGTATTGACTCTTCTCCTGGTAAATCTTAGGTTGCGAAAAAAGATCGACGATCTGTCGGCAAAGGATTCACAGACCGGGTGCTATAATCGATCCTATTGGGAGGTAACGCTGGAACGGGAATTGAAAGTTGCCCACCGCATGGGCAGGCCTCTCGCCGTCGTCCTGATGGATATCGATCATTTCGGACAGTTTACCGAAACCTATGGTCACGGTGCCAGTTCCCTGGTATTGCAGGATCTGGGAAGCTTTCTCCGCGAGAACATCAGGGATGTGGATGTGCCGAGTAGATATGGGGCGGATGAATTCGCCCTTCTTCTCCCCGACACAACACTTGAAACGGCACGGCGCCGGGCGGAGAATCTCCATGAGAAAATGAAGGATTTATCCCTTCGAGACGGTCATGCCCATATGCGGCGAATTACTCTTTCGGGAGGAATTGCCGCATTCCCCGACCAGGGAGAAACGTTCTGCGATCTCATGGAGTCGGCGAAAAAGGCGCTGAAGAAGGCAAAGGAGACGGGTCGTAACCGGATCATTGCCGATGATGACGGACCAAATGGTGTCCGGTGATCTCATGATAACTCTGCCATCTGTCAGCGGATCAGCCGAATCATTTCCCGAAGCATGGCGGCATCGTGAGCCGTCACGGTCCGATCGTGATAGTAGCGCTTCTGAAATTCCCGGATGAATGTGCCGGCCTCCGCTCGCGTTGAGCCCGATTCTATCCGCCCGAGGAATTCTTCCAGGCCTTCCGAAGGTTTCTTTTCGTAGCCAAGGTGATGCATACGGTTCAGAAAATGACGGATCAACCGCTCTTCCTTCGTTTTCCGTTGAAAGACAAATCTTCGAAGCGTCAGATACAATAAAGCAGGTGTGATGAGCAAGATGACAATGTAAGCAATGGCTTTTTTCTCAAGTGAGAGGCGAAGCGACGAATCGTTGAATGTCCATTTGAGACGAGTCAACAGCGAGAACTGTTTCTGCAGGTCGTAGCTGATAACGAAGACGTTCCAGTAATACCTGATGCTGTCGAAAGCCATTCGTGCAGTGAAAAATATTCCCCGTCCGTCGGGAGATGAATATGCTTCCGGTGATGCAGGTGTGGGGTCATGTCGCTCCCATCCGACACCGTCTACATATGCCTCGACCCAGACATGGGCGTTTTTCTGGGGAACCGCATAGTATTTTCCAAGATCGCTGTAGTATCCGCCGAGATAGCCGCCCACAAGCCGTGCCGGAATTCCGGCAATTCTCATCATGACCGCCATGGCGGAGGCAAAGAATTCGCAGTTTCCGTATCGATGAATAAACAGAAAATCCTGCAGGGGTGTCTCCGTGACGGGAAGGTTTTTCAATGAGTAGGTGAAATTGTTATCTTCGAAGTATGATGCAATAGCCCGTATGGATTCAGCGGGATGGATCCCCCTGGTGATGGTCTTCACTGCTTCTTCGATTTTCGGCAGTGATCCCGGCAGTTGAAGATAAACGTCCCTGTTGATTGCCGGTTCGGGAAGAATGCCCGAAAGCACTGATATGGCATCATATCGTATTGTTTTCATGACGGCGTTCCGGGTGGAATAGGTAAGCGTGTCGTACCGATTGATCGATTTTCCTGCGATGAAGACCGGTTTATCCAAAGTAAACAGCGTCGTATGCACCGACGGTTCAAGATAGATCGTATAGCGAAGCCGTTGACCCGCCAGAGCCGGCAGATCATTTTCATCTGCGAGGATTGATTCTTTACTTTGCCACGCCTTGCCGTCGAAGTGGTCGAAGACAATGCCGCGCCAGTACATGAGGTGTTCGGGGATCCGCCCGATATTCGCGCGAAATGCGATAGCTTCGTCAAGCTGGATCTGTGAAACGTCGCCGAGACGGACATTGTCGCTGAATCCACTTGCTGACAAAGAAGCCCGGTTGAAAAAGTCAAACATTGGGTAACTCGTCCGGGGCAGGATGATAAAGAGAACCGCTGCGAGGGGGAGGACGATGACCGGGATGGTCAGACTCCCGGCAATGATTCTGGAGAGAATATCCACACGGAGAGTGAGGGTGGAATCTTCCGAGACATATGAAATCAGAATGATCACCGCTGACAGAACGATGACAAATGAAACAAAATAGACGAGGAAAATCATGTCCAGTGAGAGGAGGGTTGATCCGGCCAGGAGAAACACCGACAGGATGGAGATCTGCATATAGTCCCGGGCCTTCTTGTCTTCAAGGAATTTCATGCCGATGAGAAGAAGCAGGACATCGATGGCGGGTACAATGATGTTCTCGGGGTTGATCCTGATGAAGGTGATTGCCAGGAACATCAGAACGGTTATGTTGAGAATCCATCGGGGGATGAAGATATGCCGGTGGTCGAGATATATGGATCCGAAAAAGAGAGTGAGAAAACCTGCTGTGTACAGGATTCCGGCATGTTCCATGGTGGAAAGGAACCCGATAAATGCCGTCGCGTAGACGAGGTTTTTCAAAGCCGTTTCAACTTTAATGGATCGACTCATTTTTGCCATACAGCGCCAGGTCCTTCAGCATCCGTAATTTGTGTCCCCGGGATACCGCCGGTTTGTGATAATATCCGGCAATTTTCAGGCCGACGGGGATGTTTTTCCTGATGAAACTCATAATAATATAGGTCAGGCCAGTAATTTCCGGTTACGTTTTTGCATATGACCCGCAAGGGAACTGATCTTTGATATTCTGCACGTTATCTGAAGCAGCCAAGCCCGTCATTCGCAGCTCATTTTGAATTTGAATGCGGAGC
>DSDU01000136.1 GCA_011056835.1 Deltaproteobacteria bacterium | reverse complement strand
TCAATATCAGGTCGCGCCGCTCCTTATTGACAAAAAGTCAAGAAAAATATGCAGTTACTGGTTCTTTTTTTCTCATATATTTACATAAACTGTATGCAATTTCCTAACCGGAAATTGCTGATTTCTTTCATATTTTCAAAATGTCTCATTGATCTCTTGAGGCACTTATGCTGTTCCTCGGGACTGCCCAGGTATTTTTCGCAAGCAGCCATCCATTCCTGCGTCTTTGCAACGTTTGCCTTTACCGCATCCGGTATCTTCAGTCGGTCATGTTTTATAGCCTCGGTCGGGCATGTGCCATGGCAGATGCCGCAGCGAATGCAATCATCCATTAATATCTCTGCCACATCATCCTTCATCACGATCGTATCGACGGGACATTCTTCGACACAGAGTCCGCATCCTGTACAAAATTCTTCATCAACCCACGGCATTATTTATTTTCCTCATCGATAGTATTGTTATTTACATTGTTGTTGCACTAAAAACGTTCTATAATTCTTTCCCGATTCGATGTCCGTCTCTGATGGCATCCTGGGCATTTCCAATGGTTGCCGCATCACCAACCACGTAGACCGGTATTTTTCCCTCCAACGTATCCTCGAGGGGATTGTAGCTTTTCATGCCCGTTGAGACAACGATGATATCGACGTCGTCAAACTGGATCGGCTCTCCATTTCTTTCGGCATGTACCGTCCGTCCTTCTATTTTTTTGATATAGGTATGATCGCTGAAAACGGTTTTCTTTTCTTTCATCATCTTGAGGGAGAGGTTTTTTGCAATCATTTCCATATCCTCACCAAAATCGATGGTTCGCTTGACAATGGTGATTCTGTTGTTTCGTGGGATCAACCCCGTTGCGATGTCCACGCCGATAAGACCGCCGCCGATAATCAGTACATGCTTGTTTTCCGGTAGATTTTCCTCCAGGAGGATTTCTGCCCAGTAATACGTATCCAGACCCGCAATCGCCGGTACCGATGCCTTTGATCCTGTCGCCAGAATCACGCCGTCATAATGCCCTACGAGATCCGTTTCTGCGGCTTCTTTTGAAATCACTTTCACTCCCGTTTCGTTTAACCGTTCTTTCAGATATGGTACCAACTTTGCCAGTGACCGCTTGTTTGGCGTGAGAGGAGCGAAATTAAACTGTCCCCCCAGTTGATCTTTCTCATAGAGGTCAACCGTGTGTCCTCTTTCCCGCAATATGATCGACGCTTCCATGCCCGCCAATCCGCCGCCGACAACGGCATATCGTTTCGGTTGGGAGGCGGCATGAACTGATTCCTTTTCCTCGCCGATGTGGGGATTCACGAGACACTGAAGTCCTTTTCCCGATCTGACCCCGCCGAGACAGCCCTCTGAACAGGCAAGGCAGGGTCTAATCGTTCCTGGAACCTCAGCCATATACTTGCCGATAAAGTCGGGGTCTGCCACCAGCGCTCTCCCGACGGCAATGTAATCAGCACCATACTCGTTGCTTACTGTTTCGATATCCTCAGGGGTATTTATCTGCCCGACGGCTATTACCGGAATAGAAATTTCTTTTTTGATCTTCCGTGCCATTTTCCATGTCTTCCCCTTCGGGATGAACATATGCTGGAAATACCACGGAGGGGTTGAACATACCGAGCCGGCAGACACATGGACGGCCTGCACGTTCTGTTTGTCCAGTATCTTTGAAAACGTGATCATCTCAGGCAGTTTAATCCCCTGGGGCAGCATTTCATCGCCGCTTATCCTCACGATAACAGGTAGATCGACGGTTTCGTCGACGGCCCGCAGAACCTGCAGGGGAAACCGTGTTCTGTTGTCAAAGTCCCCACCGTATTCGTCTGTTCGATCATTGACGAGGGGTGAAAGAAACTGGGCCAGGAGATAGCCGTGCCCGAATTGCAATTCTATGATGTCAAAGTTTGCCTTCTTCGCCCGCAGGGCAGCATCGGTGAACAGTCGCACAACATTTTCCATGTCGTTGCGGTCCATTTGTTTTGGCATCGCGCCGCCGTTTTCGCATGGTTTGTCGGTTGAAGAAATGAAATAATTGCCGGGGATGTTGGGGTTTGCCATCCGTCCCGGGTGATTGAGATGTGCAATGACTTTTGCGCCCGATGCATGGATCGATGCAGTAAGTTTTTTTAACCCCTCCACTTTATCATCGCTGTCTAGCCCTAATTGCGTGGGGATTTCGCGCAATCCTTTATCGAGATAAAACGGTTCGACTGTTATCGCTCCTACATGCCGACACCGCGCCTTATAAAATGCTAGATGTCGGTCGGTTACCATACCGCTGCCATCGCCATATCCTGTTTTTATCGGGGGAAACAAAAACATATTTTTTAAGGCCAGCATAATGTCCCTCCTTTTGGGTTTGTCACACTGTCCGATGAATGATGATTTGACGCACTCTGTCTGCCGTCCATCGGCTGGATTCAGTCAACAGAATGGCAACCCGAACAATTATTGTGCCATCATGAATTTATAAATCGCCAGGCTATTCTTTTTTCCGGTCTGAGAAAACATACAGTCGGTTTTTTCCGTTATCCGACCGGGAAATCGCATTGCCTTCTCTGTATTCTCATGAGTTGAGACTCAACTCCTTGCTGTCACCCTCGTTCTAGTTCTTTCCATGCCGCTTGCAGCCGATATGTACATGTATTTTTCTGCTATCCGCCCTATTGATTCGAACGCCAGGTCAGCTCAATGAAATCGCTTCAAAGGGGCACACGGTTACACATGCTCCGCACCCGGTGCATCTTTGTGCTTTGATGACGGCAATATCATTGACAGTCAGGGCTCCGGTGGGACAAATATTGACGCATATCCCGCAGCCTTGGCACTTTTCTTCATCGACATGGGCAATGACGGAATTCTCGCCTCTTAATACCCGGTCAATGTGCCGCTCAAAGTCCTGTACCTGTCGTTCAAGGATGCCGATCGCTTCCTTGAGTTCGGCTATTTCTTGTTTCCGTGGCGATTGAGTCTCCGAAGGATGATTGTCGGGGGGTGTCGTTTGTCCCGCAACCGGCTTTACGCTACGGATTGCGGTGATGCCGGCTCCACCGTCACGTCGCTTTCCGTGTCCCATACCCCGGCCGATTCTTTTTTTGCCGGCACCTCTTGCGGTTAACGTATGTTTTCTGAGGGATTCCACTTAGTCTTCCAATCACATGTCTTCCATGTTTTTGTATTTTCGTGGTCATCATGTTGTGTAATTCTATCTTTCAGAATACAGGAGCTGATCTTCCCCCGAGAAAATGGACACCGAGCTAAGTTGCCATAGCAAGTCTTTCAAAGTCAACTGGAGAAACATACCCCAGGGATGAATGTCTCCTAATGCGATTGTAGAATATCTCAATATACTCGAAGATACTCTGACGGGCTTCCCGTCGGGTTTCATATCTTTCAAAGTAAACGAGTTCCGT
>DSDU01000111.1 GCA_011056835.1 Deltaproteobacteria bacterium | reverse complement strand
ACGCGGGGCGACAACGCTTTCGGAACACGAATCCAAACTATTTCTGGCGGAACACGGAATTGCCGTGACCCGGGAAGTCCTTGCAGAGACAGAAGACGGTATTGTGTCGGCTGCAGAAAAAATCGGATACCCCATCGTCCTGAAAGCTTCGGGCGATGAACTCAGTCATAAAACAGAGCTCAATCTTATTGCACTGGATCTGCGAAACGAGGAGGAAACCCGGAACGCTTATCAACGACTTCTCTCACACCCTGACGTGGCTGTGAGAGAAGTCCTTGTGCAGCAAATGATCAAGGGTGATCGTGAACTGGTCGCCGGTCTCACCCGAGACGAACAGTTCGGTCCCTGCGTCATGTTCGGACTGGGCGGAATCTTCACTGAAATTCTCGAAGACATCGCCTTCCGGGTTGCGCCGCTGACCCGGGGGGACGCCATGGAAATGATGGAAAGCATTCGAGCAAAAAAAATCCTCGGGCCTATTCGCGGCAAAACCCCGGTGGATCGGGAAATACTGGCGAATATTCTGATTGCTTTGGGAGAGATCGGTCTACGCTATGAAACGGTAAAGGAAATCGACATCAACCCGATCAAAATCCACGACGGAAAACCCATCGCCGTCGACGCACTGGTTGTTCTCTCACCCGGTTGAGAAGGGCGAAACATTAGAAAACGTCCACAACCTCGATATATAAAAAAAAGAGTTTCGACAGAGACTGTGGGTAAAACCAAACAGGAATCATACAGAGGATCTTCAAGCGCCCGGTTTTGATTAACTAACAGCTATACCCCCAACACATATCCTAAAATGGTTATATGAAAATGCCCCTCACATTGCGTCAGCGTATCGCCGGCGCGGATATTTCCTATCTTTTCTATGACGGAGACGGTCCCACCGTCATTCTGTTACATGCAACCGGCTTTATACCATGGACATGGCATCCCATAGCCCGGCATTTATCAACAACATACCGCGTCATTGTGCCTGGCTTATATAGCCACCGGGAGGCATCACGTGAAACAGGCGGAATCAGTTGGAAACTGCTTGCAGAGGATATCTGTCTTTTCTGTGAGATGCTCAAGATTGAAAGGCCGTTCCTGGTAGGACATTCCATGGGTGGGATCGTCGCCGCAATCGCATGTGGGAGCCACGGTATAAGAACCGGGGCAATGGTGCTTATTGAACCAATTTTTCTGCCCTTCCATTTTTATCGTCAACCAATAACCGTCGACACCCATCCCCTCGCGGCAAAAGCACTTCGACGGAAAAATCACTGGCGGGATCGAGCCGAGGCATTACAGTACCTCTCATCACGACCACTCTTTGCATCTTGGAACAGAGAAGTGCTTGATCTCTATATCAAGCACGGCATGATAGAACAAGGCAACGGAGAATTATGTCTTGCTTGTTCCCCCCAGAAAGAAGCAGCCCTTTTTATGGGAGGAATGAAGCACAACCCATGGCCCCTGCTTCCGAAACTATCGTGTCCCGTTCTCATTGTAGAAGGGGAGACAAGCGAGAATCGGCATTTTATCGATCTCACGCGGATTGTCACAGAACTTCCGCACGGTTCTTACCGAATGGTGACAAACAGCGGACACCTCCTGCCGATGGAACAACCGGATACTGTTGCGGGCATCATTGAAAATTTCTTCAGGAAACATCAATCAGACATGAACAACGGAGAATAACTGAAGATATGAGATAACAGCTGTGATTATCTGCTGACCCGCACGGTGGCGACAGTCCCTGCCAATCTTGAAGTCAGTTTGTATGAGCATCGTTTCACTATGCGTCGCCAATTGCCTGCTCTGCTTGATCCTTATAGTAATTGTAAAAGTGATAAACTTTGTCGATATAATAGCGGGTCGCTTGAAACGGGGGTATCCCGTCATAGTATCGCACGTGCCTCATTCCGGCATTGTAGGCGGCAAGCGCCAGCTTGGTATCTCCGTCGAATTGATTCATCAATTTTTTAAAGTAGCGGACACCTGCGTTAATATTTATTTCCGGGTTAAAACTGTCCTCCACACCTAGAGCTTCCGCAGTGCGGGGCATCAGCTGCATAAGGCCTTTCGCCCCCTTGCGGGACACCGCATTGGGATTATAACTGGATTCAACCATAATAATGGCCTTGACAAGAGCAGCCTCCACACCGTAGCGATCCGCAGCTTTTTGAATTATCGGGTAAAATAATTGCTCAGTCTTTAAAATTCCCATAGAATTTGCGCCGGCGGAACTACTATTGTCGATTTCGGTACTTTTCTCTATTTCAAATGATGTATCCTTTGAACTAAATGACTTGTTAACGATCTCTTGAGAGGAGATAGTGGACTGAGAGAAAACAGCTGAAAATAACGTGACCAGAATGACCGCAACAATGCCTATACCACATTTTCTTAAGAGCGCCGGACAACGGCCAAAAGATATTTTGTCCCCCATGGTATGCCTCTTCGATTGTTGATATTTCTTTTAACAGGCGGCATAAGACTATATAAATTTTATGTCAAGCATTAAAAGATTCTCTCATCGTAGTCAAATCCTTCAGGCACGCCCCATCCCGTTGCTATGCCTTTTATTAAACTGTATTATCAAATAGATACGGGGGTCACTCGTTAATGCTGCTCTTGAAGAAATCAAACTGTTTGGGCGGAAATCATCTCTTCTCAACCTGTTGCAACAGTTGCAGATTTTCATCCTCGCACCAACAATCGGATTCATAATTCTACTTGATGAAATTGAGCGGGAAGGATTCGTTTAGAAGCATTATACTGTATTCTTTATCTTAACATCGGGATATCACATAATCAGATAATGGGCAGAACCGTTCATAGTGGCAGGCCCAAGAGAGTTCCATTGATAGGTCTTGTTAAACAGCAAATGCACAATATCCAAGTCTAACAAACCGCTTTTTATAGATTTAATATTACCTGTCCTATTATCGTTATCTCTTTACGATGCGTCTTCGTTGCAGTCATTTTAATACCCATTTACCATGGCAGAGACGACAGTTCAACGTACCTTTGGCACGAGCATATTCTTTCTGCAGGTATTTCCATACAGTTCAATCAACAGGATTAAACCATAAGAAATGAACTAGGCGATAGCAGGAAGCTCCGCTAATCTTCTTTATTAAGTGATATCAAAATTATACACAATTCATTGTCGGCAATGCCGATCAAAAAGAAAACAGTGGCATCCCTTTTGCCATTATGCTAGTCAGACGTTAAATGCCTGTTCGAAAAGTCTCATCATGAACCTGTAAAAGAATGGTACATGGCAGCCTCATGATTTTTGCCATTACGATAATGTAACGATTATTGGAGATACCCGCGGTGAACCGATGCCGCTTCAATCTGCTGAACTAAGATGAAATTTACAATATTCTCAAGGCTGGTTATCGGCTACACCATCATCCTGACAATGGT
>DSDU01000242.1 GCA_011056835.1 Deltaproteobacteria bacterium | reverse complement strand
CTATATGAGACATACGGGAAAATGGTGTGAGGTATTTCAGGGATTGTCCCTGGAAGAATGCCTGGAAACGATTGAAAAAAATGAGCTGTTTTGGCCTGTCAGTTAAAAAATCGAACCACTGATAGTACGGATGAGTGGCGAAATATACCCATGGCACTTTGACATGAAAGTGTCATTGGTACGGTAACATATCCGAAGGAGTATTGGTTAATACCAAATTTTCGGCAATTTAAAAGAAATTCTAAAAAGTTGGCTGAAACGTAAATGAGGGCTTCGAACCCGTGCATGCTGCGGACGGAATCCTGCTTTGTAATGGCCGCTATTGCGCCGCGCAAGCCATAATGCAACGTTTTTCGCCGTAGATGCTCTCGTTCTATCATGAAGAACACCTTGAATTAGTCAAAATAAACACCTATATTAAGACCGGTATAACGGTTTAAATATAGGAGTATAAAGATGAAAAAACTTTCAATTTCACAGGATATTGTCCCGGTGGGTGAATTTAAGACGGGCATATCAAAATTTCTTAAATCATTGAATGAAACAGGGCATCATCTTGTTATTACTCAAAATGGCAGACCAGCAGGCGTTATTCTAACACCTTCCGAATATGACAAGTTAACATATCAGAATCCCTTCGTTAAATCGGTTAACCAGGGGCAACAGGATATTGAATCAGGTGAATACCATACGACTGATGAAGTGAAAGAAAAAATCAAATCCGCCAGAAACTCAAGGAATACTCAATGAAGGTTTTCTGGTCGAAGGAAGCTTTACAAAGGCTGATTGAAATTGAAGCATTCATCGCCGAAGATAACGAGGTAAAGGCTGTTGAGTTCACCGATGATTTGGTTGATCAATCATTGATGATTGAAGAAAATCCAAAAATTGGCCGAGTAGTCCCCGAGTTTATGGATAATAATATCCGGGAACTGTTGATCAAAGGATATCGCATGGTTTATGGTCTCGGTGGAGGAAGAATAAATATTCTGACTGTATTTGAAGGTCATCGTCAAATTCGAAAAACAGAAATTTTCCAGGACAAAGAGTAAACGTAGAACAAGCGAATGAACACGGAAAAAGCCATTTGTCACGGTCCTTGCATATGAACATTATTTTTGTGGCGCCCGCCTCGCTGTGGGCAATGCCCGCGCCAAATCAGTATATACTCTTTTTTATGGATTTCAAAGGGTTTTTGAGAAAGGCAAAAGAAAACCGGGATCAAGCTTTTTTCTCCTTGACTTTGGTTGTGCAGTTTTATAATATAACTCCGATGATATAGGTTCCCGATTATTCATCCGGCGGCACGGACGAACCGGTTCGGCTTCATGGATGTGTACAGGGAGAAACCCCCATGGTCAGTGTAGCCTTTTCCGCGTTATCCCCGACGATTTTTTCAGGACGTATTCGGACCGGTAGCCACATTATGGCACAGGGTACCATGATTTCGATCCAACTGAGATTTATGGCTTAAATAAGCCATAAGAAAACAGGTGGGTCGTGGTGGTAAATACGATGTTCGGCCCTGTTGGACATACGAATGAATGAGGGGTCGCTCTCATGAGAGTACAGGTTTTCAAAACA
The DNA here is from genome assembly GCA_011056835.1 of Deltaproteobacteria bacterium. GTDB lineage: Bacteria > Desulfobacterota > Syntrophia > Syntrophales > UBA6807 > DSDU01. Next base: position 1,864 of record DSDU01000242.1, on the reverse strand, counting down.
TGGGACCGGGTTCACTCCAGTTTCTGGTTTCTTCCGGCAGTCATGGCCGGCGGGGCGATGCTGTTGGCCTTCGCAGCCGTCGCCCTGGATACACCGATAACAGACTGGCTGACGCTTAACTGGGGTCTGACTTTCACCGGTGGAGCGGAAGGGGCGAGCTCCTTGCTGGGGGCCATCGCCGGTTCAATGATCACCATCGCCGGGGTAGTCTTCTCGATGACCTTGGTCGCCCTTTCGCTTGCCTCGTCACAGCTCGGCCCCCGTCTGCTCCGCAATTTTATGCGTGACACCACGACCCAAATGGTACTCGGCACGTTCGTCGCTACCTTCCTGTACTGTCTGCTCGTCCTCCGCACCATCCGCCGCGCTGAGGAGATCGTCTTCGTCCCCCACCTGTCAGTCACCCTCGGCGTGCTGCTCGCGGTGGTGAGTGTGGGGCTGTTGATCTACTTTATCCATCACGTGTCCGTTTCTATCCAGGCCAACGAGATCGTGGCGCGGGTCGGAACGGAGTTGATTGAGGGAATAGAGCAGCTGTTTCCGGAAAACATAGGACGGGGAGCACCACGGATCCCGTCGGAACCACCCGCGGCAGACTTCCTCGACACGTTCGATCGGGAAGCGCGTCCGATTGGATCTACCGGAGACGGCTATCTACAGTTCGTCGATGGAGAAGCTTTGATGGCGTTGGCCATGCAAGAGGATGTCGTTATTCGACTGGTGCGACGACCCGGCCATTATGTCGTTGCCACGCGCCCGATAGCGCTGGTCTGGCCAGGAAACAGAGTAACCGATCAGCTGATGGAAGGCGTCAGCTCCGCGTTCGCCCTGGGTAAACAGCGTACGTCCGGCCAGGACATTGAGTTCGCGGTCAACCAACTTGTCGAGATCGCGATACGAGCGCTCTCCCCTGGGGTGAATGACCCGTTCACGGCGATGACGTGTGTGGACCACTTGGGGTCGGCACTGTACCGCCTGGCTCAACGAGACATGCCGTCGCCTTATCGACATGACAGTCAGGATCAGCTTCGGGTAATTACGCCTGTCTTCACGTTCCCAGACATCACAGATGCGGCATTCAACCAGATCAGGCAATATGGCCGGTCCAGCACTGCGGTGACCATCCGTCTGCTGGAAACGATTGCCGTGGTCGCGGGATCCGCTCATCGGTCAGAGGACCGCGTTGCGCTCTTACGGCACGCTGAAATGATTGCCCGAGGGGCTCGTGAGGGGCTGCCCGAAGATGAGGACCGCCGGGAGGTGGAAGAACACTTTCAATCAGCGAACCAATTGTTGAGCGAGCCGCCAGATTCTAACCGCTGATGAATGGCACATACACAACCGGCATTCCGATGTCAAATTGGCCGAACCATTCACTGGTGCGGACGCAAGAAGCCGCGCCGCACAGTTCAAACGTTCGCAGCGCTATGTGTCAGCAAATAATGACTATACCCCCTACCCCCAAAAGAAGGTGGCAGGATAAACCCGGTAACCCGAACCCCTTGAGCCGGAAGGAATCAGATCGTGCTGTGGTACCGCCCGTAAAATAATTAATCTTGACTTTTTATGGATATGAGGATAAATATCAGTAACGACTCGAGTTCACAGGAGTGAAGAGACATTGGACTTAAGACGGAAGTGCTGTTTGTCGCATTCTGAAGTCCGGGGAAAAGCCCGAACTCCAGTCTGCTGAAACTTCGTTGAAAGTTAAGAGGTGTCGCATTATGGAAAAAACAAATCGTGATAAAGTTGCCGATATCCACCCGAAAGCAAAGCAAAAACTTGATTCGAGAAACACGAAACTGGATGAAGGAAGTCAATTCTCAGAAAACATATTCAACACTGTGCGTGAACCTTTACTAGT
>DSDU01000073.1 GCA_011056835.1 Deltaproteobacteria bacterium | reverse complement strand
GGGAGCTTCTACTCAATCTTTTTTCAAGGCAGCTCCGGTGAATATTCTTTTCAGAGCATATCCTCCACCACCTTTCCGCGGGTCGTTTCTCCTGAACGTTTCGGCGAATTACATGGCGCTTGTTGATATTGATCATACTGCACGGTCCCACTGCACGCAATCCAAGCTTTTTTTGAAAATTATTTAAAAATTGTAACGAATTCCAAGGCAACTGGCGTTTGATGCGCCGTGCACATCATTGATGAGTCCGAATATGCCGGACCGATGGTGAATTCTGATGAAAAGGTGCCACCGGGGTACATCAGGCAGGGCAAACGCCAGTTCGTACATCATATAATTAAGAAACCGTGATGTATATTTATGTTCGCGGGCTTCGATTTCGGGTATTTTAGTCGCGTACGATACCCCGTTGCCGATAGCAAAACTTGTATCCAGATATTTGTCCCATGGAAACGGCAGCCAGCGGCCCGCAATCAGAAGATTAAATTCCTGGTGGTGTTGATCACCGAAATGCTGCACAACCTGCCCTTCAACTTCAAAATCGATATAGGCGGCCAAGGTACCGATTTTTCTTGAAAGTGCCGCCGCCAGAAAATAAGAGTCATCGTATGTGGCGGATGAATCGATCATATCTATCAGCGTATCACCGCTCAGTCTGGCCCCGTACAATGAAACGGACCAGTCATGGAATGCCCTGCCCTGGGATGGGGTAAACAGAAAAAAGAATCCCCACACAAATACAAATATTCGAAGCTTATTTCTCTGCCACATGGTTAACCACCCCGTTTCCCTGAAAAATCAAAGACATAACTCAAATGGAGACATTATTCCATCATCTCATCAAGCTTGTATCGTAATGACCCGGCTCCGTTTTTTAACTGACAACTTTGTGTTATTCCTTTAAGAAACTGAGTCCGGGAAGGTGTGATTTTTGTTTTTGCCGGGCCGGTAATGGCCAATGGCCGATCACTTTTTTTTCCGTTGAAGTCATTACTGTTCCAGATCAATTACATGTTTCACCGCCAGCGGACCGGCGATCCTCCGTGCGGAATAGGTTGTCAAACTGATCTGATCAACAAAATAAGTAATCAGTGAATCATGACAAAATGATGACATCTTTTTCGCCACCACTTTCGTATCAAAACGGCCTGAGTACAATCCAAGCGTCAAATGAGGCATATATTCTCCGTTTCCGATGTCAGAACAAGTGCCGGACAATAGGTTGCGAATTCTCCCTATCCCGCCTGAGATGTCGAAGACCTCCAGGAACGGCGCTGCTGCGAAGCTGTTGATCCCTCCAATCTTGATTTCAAAGGGTGCCGGCTTCGCTTTCTTCAACGCTCGAATGCAGCGTTCCGATTCCTCGACGGTGTAGTCATCCCGGAATCGTTTGATTTCTGCCGGGAATCCGCACACAAACAACGTTACATGGGCCTGTCGCCGATACGGCTCCAGTAAAAATTCTGCAAGATGTACCCTTGCCGCATCGAACCGAGACTGCACGGATTGACTTTGAATGCAGATCATCCACACCGCATATTCGTTGCGGCCCCTATGCCACTCCGCATAGTCACGTTTCTCGGTGTGGAGCGTCCGCCTGAGACTCAGAAATTCACCCCACACATTCTCATTACGCTCTTTTAAACCAACCACAGCGTAAACCTTATAGTCATTATCGTCATCGGTCAAATGGAGATATGATGCCTGACAGTTTCTTATTCCATGTTCGCAGCCCGAGGATATTTCCATCCGCATCAGGGAGACGATCAAAGGTCGAGATGCCGACGCCCCAACAATTCGTCAACGAGCGATATCGCTCTCCTGTACATCCTGTTCCACGCCATTTTAATTTTTCACTGCATAAGACAGTCTGGCCCGTGAGTGCTCGGAGTCATGTGCGAACACGTCCGCCACTATCTTAATTAAAACCAGGATCAGCAATCCGATATGGGATACCCCCAACATCATTATTGCAATGCCGCCGAAAAAGACAACCACATGCAGGGCGACGACCCGGCGGTACGGGGCAAACATCAAATCACGCGGTGACACATTTCTGTATTCGCCATGTCCGATGTAGTTGTACACAAATGAAAAACCATGACTCATGACCAGCGCCAGCACAGTGTATTGCAACCCGTACTGCACTATGATCTGATACGTCTGATATACTGTGTCCCCTTTTGTGCCGAATAGTCCTACGACGATCGTTCCGTGAACCAGGCAGAACACGCTGTAGTGACCCGAGAAGAACAGAACATGACCCGCCTTCAGTTTCCATGAATCATGGCTTGTGCTGCACAGTAACTTGAGAATGGCAAACATGCCGATCACGGCATTTTCCAACCAATAGACAAAGATAAGCGGAAAGAGGTCCCAGCCAAAAAGAAGCACGCCGAGGACAGGAATGCAATTTGCCACCACGAGGATCAGGATGGGTAACGTCAGCTTGATTTTGGTCTTCGGCATGTCTCCCCTTTCCTGAAAGCTAACGGTATGTAGTGTATCCTTCATGAAAGCTTTAACCGGGGATGATCCGGTTTTGTCGATAGCGGACCACGGAAGCCGTTCCTTTCTCAAGACAACAAGAAGGACCCGACCTGTCTCACTGTTTTTTAAAAAAGTGAAGATTGATGGACTCGTAAAAGGTCCTGTTTCTCATATGTTGTCATTCCCGACCCGATTAGAAATCTATAAAGCATTGTAAATACTGGATTACATTTATCACGGGAAAGACACGTCGACGAATATAAAACTTTTTGCCGAATCATCAAGAGTTACTGTTCACTTTGTCATACGAAACTCTGAAGCTGCGGTCGATATAAAGCACCAGTCTGCTCCACTGTGACTTCTGCGGTCTCTGTCGTTGTTTTCGTCCGAAGCCGGTAGTTGTTTCCAAATGAAGATATCGGAACCGCCGGCGTTGGGCAGGCCGTCCAGGTGGCCGTCTGTAAAACCCGCGACGTAGACATTGTCTGCGGAATCTGCGACAATGCCATAGCCGTAATCGGCGAATGCCGTCCCCAGGAGTTCCGTTGACAGCCTGCTGCCGTTTGTGTCATACGTGGCAAGGAAGATATCATAACCGCCGGTGTTTGTTTGGCCGTCAAGGTTGCCGTTAGTACGTCCCGTTACATAGACGTTGCCTGTGGAGTCGGTGGCCACGCCGTAGCCGTCATCTCTGAATGCCGTTCCCAGGAGTCGTGTCCACAGTCGGTTGCCGTTTGTATCGTACTTGGCGAGGAAGATATCATAACCGCCGGTGTTGACCTCACCGTCAAGTTCGCCTTCTGTAAATCCTGTGACGAAGACATTGCCGCCGGCGTCCACGATAACGTCGTAGCCGTCATCCCCGAATGCCGTTCCCAGAAGCTGTGTCCACAGTCGGTTGCCGTTTGTGTCGTATTTGACGAGGAAGCTATCGGAACCGCCGGCGTTGGGCAGGCCGTCCAGGTCGCCT
>DSDU01000144.1 GCA_011056835.1 Deltaproteobacteria bacterium | reverse complement strand
TACCTCCAAAAGAAAATTTTCTTCTGGAGGCCCATTGATAAATGGGCCGCGCGAATGCGCGGCAAAGTCAAGTATTTTTTATAAATTTTAACCATTATTTTACGGGGAGACTCTAAACTCTAGAATAACTATTGATAACAGAAAAATAGAGGTGGAAGAGAGGGCCACCATCCTTGAGGCGGCAAAACAGCTGGGAATCGGCATCCCGATGCTCTGTGCATGGCCCGAGATCGGACACAACCCCGGTGCATGCAGGGTATGCGTATCAGAAGTAGAAGGTCAACGGTCGCTGGTTGCTTCGTGTGTGTTCACTGTCGGTGATGGAATGGTTATCCGAACGAATACCGAGCGGGTTCGAAAAGCACGAAAGATGGTTGTCGAATTATTGCTGGCAGACCATCCGACGGAGTGCACCTCGTGTGTTCGAAGCGGAAATTGTGAACTACAGGCGGTTGCCGAACAGGTAGGGGTACGAGAGGTCAGATTCGCCGCCGAATTTCCCCCCAAAGATAAGGTAATAGAGGTGTCAAGCGGGGCCATCGTGAGAGATTCGCGGAAGTGTATTCACTGCCATCGGTGTATTACCGTCTGTGAACAGATACAGACCGTATCGGTATTGACCCCGTCATGGAGGGGCAGTGATATAAAGGTCGGCCCTCCGTTTAACTTGCCGCTTAACGAAACAAACTGCGTGAATTGCGGTCAATGCATCAATGTATGTCCTGTCGGTGCTCTCTATGAGTGCGACGATACGGTGGCCGTCTGGAAGGTATTGGAAGATCCTGCCAAACATGTGGTCGTTCAGGAAGCGCCGGCAATTCGTGTTGCTCTGGGTGAGGAATTCGGAATGCCCGTTGGGTCGCTGGTGACGGGTAAGATGATCGCCGCGTTGAGACGATTGGGATTTGATAAGGTTTTCGATACGAACTGGACGGCAGATCTGACGATTATGGAAGAAGGCAGTGAACTGCTGAAGCGGGTGAAGGAAGGCGGAAAATTACCAATGTTGACGTCATGTTCGCCCGGTTGGATCAAGTTCTGCGAGCATTTTTATCCTGACCTGCTTGACAATATTTCGACGTGTAAATCTCCCCAGCAGATGTTCGGAGCTATGGCAAAAACATATTACGCGGAAACTGCCGGCATCGATCCGAAAGATCTTGTCGTTGTTTCAGTCATGCCCTGTACTGCCAAGAAATTCGAATGTCGGCGTCCGGAAATGGGAGACAGCGGATATCAGGATGTTGACTATGTTTTGACGACCCGTGAACTTGCACGAATGATCAGAGAAGCCGGTATCGATTTCGTTAACCTTCCCGATGAGGATTATGACGCTCCGATGGGAGAATACACCGGGGCGGCAACAATCTTCGGAGCAACCGGCGGTGTTATGGAGGCTGCCCTTCGCACGGCCTATGTTCTCGTAACGGGGGAAAACCTTGGTGATTTGAATGTGCTCCCCGTGCGTGGATTGGACGGGGTCAAAGAAGCGACAGTACCGGTCAAGGGAATCGGCGATGTTAAGGTGGCAGTTGCTCATGGACTCGGCAATGCACGGAAATTGCTTGATAAGGTACAAGCCGGCGAAGGCGGGTACCATTTCATTGAAATCATGGCCTGTCCCGGTGGTTGCGTGGGAGGCGGAGGCCAGCCGCAGCCGATTACCGATGCGAAACGGACACTGCGGGCTCAGGCGCTTTATATGGATGACCAGGACGTCCAGCAGTATAGACAGTCTCATGAAAATCCTTCAATACAGAAAGCGTATGAGACGTTCCTTGAAAAACCCTTGGGACACAAATCGCACAAACTGCTTCACACACATTACACTAGGCGAGGTGTTGAATTACCACATAAGAAATAGAGATCGAATCAGTCGTCGAAAAACAATGAAATAACGGTTTAAACCACGCCTGCGGCAAGGATGCATTCTGAATCCAGGGCGGGGAAGTACATGAAACACGGATTATGAAGCGGGCATGAAACGTTTGTTCATGTCTGATGAAGATCCATAGTAGAAACCCGGTCCGCATCCCTGCAACCGGTTTTTTTATTGGAGAGTGGAAACGAAACGAGTCGGATTTGTCGGCATCATTATTACGAATCGAAAGCAAAACGCGGCAAAGGTTAACGAGACAGTGGGAGAGTTTGGAGATATCATTGTCGGGAGGATCGGCCTTCCCTATTAAAGGACGAGAGATGAACGTTATTGCCCTGATCGTGAATGGATCGACTGATGAAATCGGTGCCATGATAGGAAAACTCGGCATGATGAAAGGTGTAACGGTTAAATCGGCACTGGCGAAAAACGAGGAATAAGAGCATTGAACATGATCTTTTCGGAAATCAACACGTCAGGATATCAGGACAATGAACACAACGCCAAAAGGAAATAGACTCCATATTGCACTGTTCGGCAGAACGAATGTGGGGAAGTCGAGTCTTCTTAATTTTCTTGTCGGACAGGAGATTGCCATTACCTCACCTGAGGCGGGAACGACAACGGATGTCGTAGAGAAAGCCATGGAGCTCTTGCCGCTCGGACCGGCTGTTTTCCTGGATACGGCGGGACTCGATGATATTTCTTCCCTGTCACGGCTGAGACTTGAAAAAACAAAAAAGATGTTTGACCGGGCAGATATTATACTCCTTGTCGTTGAACCGAATGTGTGGACGGAATACGAAAAAAGGGTTCTCGATGAGACTCGGAAGCGGTCAATACCCGTCATTGCTGCAATCAGTAAAATAGACATACAAACACCGAACGATGTCTTTCTTGCGCAGCTTGAGCATGATGTCGGGAGGGTTGTTTCCGTATCATGTGCCGACTGGGTGAAACGGGATGACTATATCAATCCGTTGAAAAGCCATCTTATTAGTGTCTGCCCGGATGACTTCGTCACGCCGCCGCCGCTCATTGGCGATTTGCTTCGACCGGGAGGAATCGCAGTATTGGTTGTTCCCATAGATCTTGAAGCGCCAAAGGGACGACTGATTTTGCCGCAGGTCCAGACAATACGCGATGCCCTCGATAACGATTCGGCAACACTGGTCGTTAAAGAACGGGAACTTGCGGAGGTTCTGGATGTTTTGAAAACACCGCCCGATATCGTGGTATGCGATTCCCAGGTTGTTCAGAAAATGTGTGCCGATACACCTCTGTCGGTTCCCGCCACAACGTTTTCGATCCTGTTTGCCCGTCATAAAGGGGACTTGGTAAGAGCAGCCAGGGGTGCCGCCGCAATTGATAAACTGGAACCGGGCGACAAGGTGTTAATCGCCGAGGCCTGTTCGCACCATCCGCTCCAGGATGACATCGGACGGGTCAAGATACCGAGATGGCTGCGGCAGTACACCGGCTTTGACCTGAATATACAGACATATGCCGGCAGGGATTATCCGGACGATCTCGGGGAATATAAACTGATTATCCATTGCGGCGGCTGTATGCTGACCCGACGGGAGATGCTCAACAGGGTGTCAAAAGCCGGAGATGCGGAAGTTCCGATAACGAATTACGGAGTTGCGATTTCATTCCTGCAGGGTGTATTGCAACGTGTCCTGTCCCCATTTCCCGCAGCGCTGGATGCATATAATG
>DSDU01000040.1 GCA_011056835.1 Deltaproteobacteria bacterium | reverse complement strand
ACTTCTTGCTTATATTCTTTGTCGAACCTTCTTCGTTCTCCCTTGTTTTTCACTACACACCTCCAAGTATCTTTTCTTTATCTCTATCTTTTCGGTGTGTCCATCATTTCGGGGGAACATTAATCAGCACCCTCTCTGTTAGCGTACATCTCGAAGGCTGGACATAGTTGAATCGCCCATATGGTGCCGTCCTTTTGGGGTGAGAACCTTCTGTCCTTAGAAGAAGAAAGTCTGGCAACACCCGCAACCCAGTCATGCTGGGCAAAAACGCCTCGAGCAGTACACATAAAGCCCCCCATAGCCTCTCCCTTGTTCATTGGAGAGAGAGATAAGGCATCAGGATCATCATTCAGTAAGAACTCGAAGCCAACCCTAAATGTTGGAGGATCAAGATGAATCACAACCTTGTGGTTACGTGAGATACCTGCCAATTTTGCAAAGAGCGAGTTGAAGTTAAATTTGTCCTTTGAGATTGATATGGTGGGAGAATCCTTTCCTGCATATGTATCTACTCGTCGAAACTTCTGCCAAACCATTGCTTTTCAACCTCCTTCGTTGCCCAACATTGATTATATAGTTTCTGTATAAAAACCAAACATAGCTGAATCAGCTATGTAACACATATTTTGTTTTCGGAGGAAATCTTCATAAGTCACTGTAATTCGTAATATATTATAAATTGTATCATTTATCTGGGGGTGTTATGCAGAAAATATGTAATACCCCTAAACTTTAAATTTCATCTGCAAGAATTTACGCTCCTATGTCTCTGATTAAGCACGAGGTATGGATCATCATTTTTAATGAATCACAGATAAAAATTGAATCATCCCCCAAAGAAAAGCATCATTAAAAAATCACTATTTATAAAATTTGTCAACTTATATTACGATAACTATCTGAACATATGTGTAAATTCAACGGCTAAACGATATTGAATCAGAACTAAACCCGGTTCCGTCGAGAATGGGCCCTCAAAGCTCGTCGGAGACGGAACCATCCTTAACCCTGCCTTCTCACCTACCCCGATAAAAAATGAATCATGAATGAAAAAACACTTGACAGAATTTTCATCTGTACTGTAATGTCTGTTAAACAACCTAACAGTGAGGATATTATGACAGCAAAAAAAGAAGGGAAAAAAGAACGGGGCATGACCATGTCCATCTGGATCAACCAGGAGACGCTTGACGAACTCGATAACGTTGCCAAATGGGCGGATCTGAACCGGAGCAAGCTCATACAGAACTTTATTGAAGTCGCCATTGATGAAATGAACCTCTTCCGGTCGTTGGGCATCATCCGATTGACGCTCATCTCTCTTGACCTGAGAAAGCAATGGAAAAAAGCGATAGAGGAAACGACCGACAGTGACCAGGTTCCACAGAAAAAGCGGATAACCGACCGGGGCATTAATGTCTCTATCTGGATACCCCGGAACGTCGTGGAAGATATCGAGGACCTCGCCGGCAAACTGAATATGTCGAGAAGCCAGGTAATCGAAAAGCTCGTTGATATGGGAATGGCTGAGATGAGAATATTGAGAAATACCGGCTTCGCCCATGTATCGAAGGCGCTAAGAGACATTCACGAGGCGATCAGCAAGCGGTGGAAGAAGAGTTTTAAGGAAACGGAAAAGGCAATGGCGAAGAGAACGTTAAATCTCAACGGAACGAATAACAATTTATAAGTGATTAACGAATAATAAGCAAAAGCCAAGCACGGTACTTTGGCGAGCCCCAATGCTTGGCTTTACCAACCTGAGAGCCTTTCGGCATGCTCACGGTATAGAGAACTATAACAATACCTATAAAGCATGTCAAGGGGCTCTCCAGGAAGAATGGAGGGCCTTTTTTATGGGTTTCGATCATGAACAGCATGACAAGTTGGTAAGTGCAATTCTCGATGCCTTCCCGGGATCGACTATCACCTATTCACGGACAAACCGTCAGAAGATCATCAGCGGAAAACGTACCATACGGCAATACAGAGATGCGCGTGCATACCTGGGCGGTCGGCATCGGGGAGAGGACGACCGACCAGGGAGATGCACCGAACCGTCATCAGCCGAACTACCAGACGATAACAAAAATATGAACAGGCGGAGCGGTGATAGGGGGGGCGTGTGACTATCAGACCCCCCGCAAAGGTGAATAAAAATGCAGTTATGCAGAAATATCATATACTTGCATCCGGCATCGATTCAGTGAATTTAGCAGTAACAGTAAGTTGGGAACGTACTGAAATGTTTACCTATTTTGATGCACTGAAAAATAAGGCTCGTGAGATAAATAATAGTTTCTCCGGGATCGTTACCGATACCGTCGATTCGAACATATGGCCGTTCGATATGAAACCTCATGGTACCGATGGATATGCATGGCTTCTCATCGGCAATGATTACTCCATGAAAATCGGCAATTGGACAGAACCGAGAACACGACCGAGCATCATGGTGGAGATCCGTTCCGAAACACTATGGCGCCTGGGCACTGTTCCAGCAATCTTACGGGCCGTCGGCGTCATTGAGAGCATGGGAACAATCATCAAGGAAATAAAACTCAGCCGTGTTGATCTGTGTTGTGATGTGATGATGCCCCGGGAACTCTGGTCACTCGAACTGATACACCATGCGGCGACCAGGGCAACCGACATTGCCCCCTATTTCAAGCATCGGAAATTAACCGGCATCAGGATCGGCAAGGGAAACATTTCCGCCCGTCTCTATGACAAGCCGTTGGAGATCAGCCAACAGTCAAAGAAATACTGGATGTATGACATTTGGGAAATCAATAAGACACCTGAAGGAATGATTATCATTCGCATAGAATTTCAGTTGCGGCGGCAGTTCTTAAAGGAAGTGGGGATGAATGCCCTTGAGGATCTGTTCACAAAAGATGCAGACGCATGGCGGTACTGTACGGAGAAATGGCTCAAGTTTCAGACAAATCCGGGGTGTCACCATACGCAGAGAAAAGACTTTCCGTGGTGGAAGATCATTCAGAACGGTTACAGAGGTCTACAGGACGGAAAGCCCTTAGTCCGGGAAAAGGCATTCCGGAAAGATAAACGTCACCTGACACAGCAGATGTTGGGGTTAATGACGTCACTCAAGGCAGCGGAAATGGAAGAACTCGGGGAAGAAATGGAAAGTTCAGTCAGTCTCGATGAGTGCCTGGCTACCTATCTTGGGGAGTTGGAATTTAACAATCCCAAACTGCATCGTGAATTATCTCAAAAGATCATGAAAAAACGTGCTCGATATCATCGGACAAAATAACTGAAAAGAGGATGTTGTTGAATTGAGATCAGCCGTGGTACATAATAACCCTCACTACAAAGGGGGTGAATTGTGTATGAAAGGTGGTATCTATTCAGATGAGAGTTGTCCTATCTGTGGTGGAAAGTACCGGGATTTAGGCAATTATTTAGCCTGTCCAGAACATACAAAATGCCGTGCTTCGAGGTTTGTTGTTAGGTTTGGAACTCTTACAAAACGGTTTAAGGATTATGGTGGCTATTCCGACGCATTCCGCCACCCGAATATGATTCATTCCGCCACCCGATTCCGACGGAATCCGCCACTGGAATATGATCATTCCGCCACCCCCTGAGGGCGGCATAAGCGACGCTGGATAAATCCCACAAAAGCCGTT
>DSDU01000108.1 GCA_011056835.1 Deltaproteobacteria bacterium | reverse complement strand
TTTCCGCCGCCACGATGTCCTCCCGTTTTTTTACCGGGGGTTCTAACGGCTTTTGTGGGATTTATCCAGCGTCGCTTATGCCGCCCTCAGGGGGTGGCGGAATGATCATATTCCAGTGGCGGAATGCGTCGGAATAGCCATGTTAATCGAGTTTTAAAAAATCACATGAAAAGACACAACTGTTATCTTTTTATTGCCAACATCGCCTTAGCTTCCTCAGGTGTTGAGGGTTCGAAGTCAAATTCGTCCATAATCCGCACCATCTTTTCGACCAACTCAGCATTGCTCTTCGCAAGAACACCTTTTGAAATAAAGAGATTGTCCTCAAGACCGACTCTGACGTGTCCGCCGAGAAAGAGGTTAGTCGTGCACATGGGGAATTCCATCCTCCCTGCCGAGTTGCAGGACCAGTTGTATGTTCCGACACCAAGAACCCGGTCGGCTGTCTGTTTCAAATTGACCAGGTCATAAACTGTGCCTCCGATGCCGCCCAAAACGCCGGTGATAAACTGCAGATAGACCGGCGTTTCCAAAACGCCCATCGATATCAGGTATTTCACATTGTAAATATGGCCGACGTCGTATACTTCAAGTTCAGGTTTTGTCCCATTATCCCGCATAATGGTGCACATCCCCTCCATCGCGTGAAGGGTGTTTGCAAATACAAAATCTTTTGCTCCTTCGATGAAGGGCTTTTCCCATGCAAAATCTGCATTCTCGAGCTGTTGGGCTAACGGAAATATTCCGAAATTAAGACTTCCCGCATTCATCGAGGCAAGTTCAGGTTTGAATTCCGGTACTACGGCAGTTCTTTCCTCGATGGTCATTCCCATGCCGCCCCCTGTTGTCAGACAGAGCATCACATCAGACTTTTCCCGGATTTTCTCGACGATCTGACGATAGATTTCCAAATCTGCGGATGGTCTTCCATCTTCCGGGCTTCGAGCATGGATATGTACGGACGCTGCACCTGCGTTTGCCGCATCGATCGCCTGCTGCGCAATGTCTTCAGGTTTCCATGGCAGGTATTTCGACAAGCTCGGTGTATGAATTGCTCCGGTTATCGCACAGTTGATAATTCTTTTATTTGACATACATACCTCCAGTATCGTTATTCATATATATTGACTCGTTTTTTGTGTGCATCGTGCGATAGTTTCACGATCTATGTTAACTGCATACCAGTACTGTATGCTTCCCAAATTTACGGTTAGTTAATCGGACAGCTGAACAACTGCCGAAAGCATGTCTTCAGCTTCCCCGATTCTTCCGATGTGACCTACGCCTGTCGTATCCTCAAGGAGTACGATATCGCCCGGTCCGAAATGTCTGATTTCACCGTCACTCACTTCAATTTCCACTTTTCCGCGAAGATAAAAAATAATCTGCCGCTTCGGTGCCAGATGCCAGTCGCCAAACCAGCCTGCAGGCGCTCCGCAGAAGACAAATCGAGTAGTAGCATAATATGGCGATAGAAGGAGAGGAGGCGCAGGCGGGGCGAAACCGGCATCCGACAATTCAGTCTCAACGTCGTCAAAATGAGATGCACCATTTGAATCTGTGTAAACACGTGTGTATTTCATCATTATGTTATTTTCGCATTCCTTGTTGGTGAATAATTCGAAAAAAGTGATTTAGCTCGTAACCTATAAACAGTTATGCATTTTGTACTTTTCAATGTTCCGGGCTGACACCGTTTTCATGGATGAGCTTTACCCAATTTGCAGAAGGTACCGTAACGGTCCGGCAGTCGCTGTGGTATCTTCAATCAAATAAGTATCATCTTGGTTATCCAAACTTTATAGCATAAAGGGTGCCACGGTGAATTAATGATATAGAATCAGTAGCACCCTTGCATTATTGCACAATTGCCCATTCATCACCAAAAGAAGGCAGAGATAAATGTTATTATATTGACACTTGTTAATATATTAACATTTATATTTGATCTTTCGCGTATGAAAAACCGGTTTTGTGTTGTTCCAATCATTTGTTTCTATTTATCGAAGATGTTCGCATGTATCTCTTTGGAGTGATCGTATAGAATTAATCACCATCATATTGAATATTGACAGAGCTGCGGCGGTACTTGGAGAGTATTCACATAGGCTGACATGTTTAAGCCCAAGATTGAACAAGATTGAGAAATAGCATCAGACCGTCGATGCTTGTACATAACGAAGGTGAACACATGTACTCCGTTTGTACGAAATTTACCGATCGGGATTTGCTGTATCTTTTGTTTCATTTCATCAATAACTGAAAAAATAAACTTATTACGGAAGGATGGATGTTGACTTTTTCACAAAACAATTTATTACGATGAAAGGTGACGAACATCATTACCGTGCAGGGGCATACCGTCCTCCTGTATACCCGGAGGGAACACTATCTGTCATGGCCGACGATCATCCAAGCTTGACCACGGAACACAGGACGCTTGAAGCGATGATTCGGATCTTCTGCCGTGGAAACCATGGCAGGAAATCGAGGTTGTGCGCCGAATGCCGCGAACTTCTGGAATACGCCGGCATGCGCCTTGAAAAATGTCCGTTCCGGGACGATAAACCGCGGTGTTCCGAGTGCCCGGTACACTGCTACAAGCCTGACATGAGAGAGAGAATCAAAGAAGTGATGCGCTATGCCGGTCCTCGCATGTTCATCCGGCATCCCCTCCTGTACGGCATGCACTATTTGAAGAACAGACGGAAACCGACGACATGAGAAAACGTCGGACACCGGGAACCTTTATGAGGCGGTATGCCACAGGCTGTCCAAAAATGTCCGTACGCAAGGCATCCGAAACTCTCAGAGTGAGGAGTAAAGCGTGGGTCGTGAGTAAGAAACCAGAATAGGAAGGCAGATATGAACGGCAATACTACAAAGCGGGCATACGACAGGATCGCAGGGTTATACGATGTCATGGAATATCCCATGGAATTCATGTTCTTTGCAAAATGGCGAAAGGAACTCCTCACCTCCGTGAGCGGGAAAGTTCTGGAAGTAGGAATCGGAACTGGGAAAAATCTTCGTTACTATCCGCCGGGAATACAACTGATGGGTATTGACATCAGTTCCCGAATGATGCGCAAGGCTCAGATGAAAGCCGCAGAAATCGGACACAGTCTCAATCTCATGGTCATGAACGTGGAAGACATGTCTTTTTCGGATTTCTCATTCGACTTCGTCGTTTCTACATTCGTATTCTGTTCCGTTTCCCGTCCCCTGCAGGGGCTCCGTGAAATCAAACGAGTCTTGAAGTCAAATGGATACGCCCTCTTTCTGGAACATGTACGAAGCGAAAAAAAGTTTCTAGGAAGAGTCATGGATTTCTTCAATCCGATGGTCCGTTTGCTTATAGGGCCCAATATTAATCGACGTACCGTCGAGAACATTGAAAAGTCGGGGTTGAACATCATATCCGTCCACAATAAAGGATCGGAACTGGTCAAACACGTCATCGCACGACCATAACCGCAAGGAACGATTTTCCGCCGACGCCTGCCGCGTATCATGTCGTCAGTGACACGGCGGCGCATGATTGCTCCGGATGCCGTACTGAAAGACCCCGCACGGGGCTCCATCACGTTTTCAGTATATTAATTTTGTAACTATTCAGCACAATGTTCTTTTACATCTATAAATGCAGGGTACTTTCCCTGAAAGAGCAGACATAGGGCATCGGACGCAGTAACGCCATGTTTTCTGCATGTGGACAGGTAGCTT
>DSDU01000194.1 GCA_011056835.1 Deltaproteobacteria bacterium | reverse complement strand
TATCAATATCAGGTCGCGCCGCTCCTTATTGACAAAAAGTCAAGAAAAATATGCAGTTACTGGTTCTTTTTTTCTCATATATTTACATAAACTGTATGCAATTTCCTAACCGGAAATTGCTGGGCGAAAGGAGAAGTTTCGCCAATCTAACAGAAAATCCGCATGCCGCCTACCTCTACAGGGAAGACGTCCCGGGATACAAAGGAGTGCGACTTTACCTTATCAAGACACATATTGAAACAGATCCGGCCAAAATCGAATCCATGCGAAGGAAAAAGCATGGTCGCGAAGTTGAAGGAAATAAGGCGCCGTCGAAATACCTCGTCTATTTTCATATCGATGAAATCCGCCCCCTTGTGGGAGACAGGTAAACAGCGTAAAACCATGACGGAGAGGAGGAATCCATGAAGATCTTTATAACGGGGGGATCGGGATTCGTGGGAACGACCCTGACGAGAGAGCTGACCGACCGGGGTCATAAAGTAACCGTTTTGACGCGGACCATTAAAGGGGAACGAACACTGCCCGCCGGCGCATCATTCCTGGAGGGCGACCCCACGAAGAGCGGGCGGTGGCAGGACCACGTAGCCGATCATGACGCATTCATCAATCTTGCCGGGGCTTCGATCTTCAGCAAGTGGACCGAAGAAAGAAAAAAAGAAATCAGAGAAAGCCGCATTCTCACGACCAAAAACCTTGTGCAGGCCATGGCTGAAAGGCAGGGAAAGGAAACCCACCTGCTCAGCACCTCCGCCGTTGGATATTACGGATTTCACGGTGATGAATTTCTCGATGAAACCAGTCTCGCAGGAACGGATTTCCTCGCCTCACTCGCCGCCGACTGGGAAACGGCTGCGCGGTACGCCGAGCAGTTCGGAACACGGGTTGTTCTCTGCCGGTTCGGCGTTGTCCTCGGAAGGCGGGGAGGCGCTCTCGAAAAAATGGCATCCGCTTTCAAATACTGGATGGGCAGTTCCCTCGGTTCGGGGAAGCAATGGCTTTCCTGGATTCACGAACTGGACTTGGCGAGGATTTTTCTTTTTCTTCTGGACCACAAAGACATGAAAGGACCGATCAACTGTACGGCGCCGCAACCGGTGCGAAACAGGGAACTGACTGATATCCTTGGAAAAGTACTGGGCAAACCCACCTTTCTGCCACCAGTTACCTCTTTCTTTGTCAAGATGATACTGGGAGAGTTCGGGAATGTTTTACTAAAGGGACAGCGCGTAATTCCCGATAAACTATTAAAAAACGGTTTCATATTTCAGTTTTTTACCATGGAAGAGGCGTTAAAAGATCTTTTCAGAAAATAATTTTATGATATAATGCGCCAATTTTTATAAACATGCGGGCTTGACTTTCATCAATAACCAAGGAGGAGGTACCGATGATCATCAGATGCTGGGGTGCGAGGGGCTCTATCCCCGTCTCGGGACCTGAATACTTAAAATACGGCGGCGATACCACCTGTCTCGAAATCCGTACGAAAAACGACGAGATCATCGTCATTGATGCGGGGTCAAGCATCCGGCGACTGGGAAACCGGCTTGTGTCCGAAGATCGTCTGGAATTCACTATGATCTTTACCCACGCCCACTGGGATCACGTCATGGGCTTCCCTTTCTTCAAACCGATATATACGGCAAAAAGCAGGATCAACATCCGCGGATGCCCCTCCGCCCAATCCACCGTTAAAGAAATGATTTGCCGTGTTATGAGTCCGCCGTACTTTCCCATCAGTTACAACGATATGCTTGCAGAAATCACCTATGACGGCAATTGCACGGACAGCTTTACCATAGATTCGGTGGAAGTAACACCGATTCCCCTGAGCCATCCGAATCAGGGTCTCGGCTATAAGTTCGTCGAAGATAATAAGTCGTTTGTCTTTCTGACGGACAATGAATTAACCTTACGGCACGAAGGAGGACGTGATTATGAGGACTACCTCAAATTTTCCTCCGGTGCGGACCTTCTTATTCACGATGCGGAATACACCGAAGATGACTATGCGAAAACGAAAGGATGGGGGCACTCGATCTATACGGATGCCTTGTGTCTTGCAATGGAAGCGAATGTCAAGCAATTCGGGCTTTTCCATCACAACCAGGACAGATCGGACAATGGTATAGATGAAATGATTCAAAAATGCGACGCCATAATCAAGCGAAGCAATCACTCACTGGACTGCTTCGCCGTGCATCAGAATATGGAAATCACGCTGTAACGCCGACAAGCCGAAGTCGAAAACAATCAGCTTTCATCTATGTGGTGAAACCCTCCGGAAACCGCTGATAACATCACGGTGTCTTCCTTCTCGTTGCATCATCAAGGAGTTTAAACAGCCGTGGATCTTCCATTATTAAAAAGCATCTTTGTCATTTTCGGACTTTCCATTATCGTCCTCTTTGTCTGTCTTAGAATTAAAATACCGACAATTGTGGGATTTCTCATTACGGGCATTGTGGCCGGACCGCATGGGCTGGGTCTTATAAGCGCGGTTGCCCAGGTCGAAACCATGTCGGAAATCGGAATTGTTCTTCTCCTTTTTACCATCGGTATCGAATTCTCCCTGAAGGATCTTATGAAAATCAAGACACT
The DNA here is from genome assembly GCA_011056835.1 of Deltaproteobacteria bacterium. GTDB lineage: Bacteria > Desulfobacterota > Syntrophia > Syntrophales > UBA6807 > DSDU01. The sequence goes on along the minus strand of DSDU01000194.1, from coordinate 1,260 downwards.
TGTCTTTCTTGGGGGATCAGCCCAGGTATTTCTGACGATTCTCGCCTTTTTCTTCGTCGCCCGACAGGTGGGACAAACGGTCCCGCAATCGGTTTTCATGGGCTGTCTCATGGCTCTGAGCAGCACCGCCATTGTCCTGAAATTGCTCCAGGAACGGGCCGAAATCGACAGTCCTCACGGAAAAACATCCCTCGGGATATTGATCTTTCAGGATATTGCCATCGTCCCCATGATACTGGTGACTCCGATGCTCGCCGGCGCCGCCGGAAATATCATGGGCTCACTCACGGTTCTCACGATCAAGGTTGCCGGCATTCTTATCCTGGTATTTCTCAGTTCCAAGTGGCTTGTACCGCAGCTCCTCTTTCAGATAACCCGGACGAGAAACCGTGAAATATTTCTGTTGAGCATTATTATCCTCTGCCTCGCCGTGGCATGGCTCACCCACAGCCTGGGATTATCGATCGCCCTCGGGGCATTCCTCGCCGGGTTGATCATATCCGAATCGGAATACAGCCATCAGGCACTGGGCAATATCCTGCCGTTCAAGGATCTGTTCATCAGTTTCTTTTTCGTATCAATCGGTATGCTCCTTAATCTTGATTTCGTATTCCGAAATTTGGGACTCATCGCGATCATTACCATTGGAGTCGTCATCCTCAAGGCAATCATCGCCGGAGCAACGACATCACTGCTCGGGTACCCCCTTCGAACCATGATTCTTGTGGGTTGCGCCCTCAGCCAGGTGGGCGAATTTTCCTTCGTACTCTCGAATTCTGGCCTCAGATACGGACTCCTCATACCGGGCAATACGTATCAACTCTTTCTTGCCGTTTCCGTCATGACCATGATGGTAACTCCCTTTGTCATCCAGCTGTCGCCATGGCTTGTCGACACGGCGCTTCGACTCCCCCTGCCCCAGAAACTGAAATCAGGGGTACACCCCGCATTCACCGTCACCGATATCGCTCGGACCGATCACCTCATCGTCGTCGGTTTCGGCATCAACGGCAGAAATGTTGCACGGGCAGCCAGGATCGCTTCTGTTCCCTACATAATAATCGAAATGAATCCCGAAACGGTCCGTCACGAGAAAGCCATGGGTGAACCCATCTTTTACGGTGATGCCACCCAGGAAGCAATTTTTCACCATGCAGGCATCCAGAACGCACGAATCATCGTGGTCACCATTGCCGATGCCGCCGCGACACGAAACATTACCGCTCTCGCCCGGAGGATGAATCCCAAAATACATATAAT
>DSDU01000016.1 GCA_011056835.1 Deltaproteobacteria bacterium | reverse complement strand
CCGGCACAGTGCTGCGGCAAGGAAAAAATAGGAGGCGCTGGATGCATCGCTCTCGATGACATAGCGCCGGCCCGTGTAACGCTGTGGTGTGTGAACGAGATATTTCGTCTTTTCCGTCGCTTCGACGTCGACGCCGAAGCTGTTCATGATTCCCACTGTCATATCGATATAGGGTGTCGAAACGGTGGTTCCTTCCAGGTTGATTTCAACATCTCCCGATGCATACGGTGAACTGATCAGGAGTGACGAGATATACTGGCTGCTCTCGGCATCAACAAACGTGGCTCTTCCTCCCCTGATGCCTCCGCCGTGAACCGTTACCGGCGGATAGCCCGTGTTGTTATTCGTTGAGGATTCGACTCCCAGGTTTTTCAGTGCTCGGAGCAGTGGTTGGATCGGTCGTTCTCTCAGGCGGCTGCTGCCGTCAACAACGAAGGGACCTTCACCCAGGGCAACAAGCGAGGTGAGGAATCTCAGGGCCGTTCCGTTATTTCCCACTGAGAGTGTCTTACCGGGGTTTTCCACTTGACCGTTACTGCCCGTTACAATAATATCATCGTCAGACACAAGAATCTGAATCCCGAGCAAACGTAGTGCTTTCATGAGATATTCCGTGTCGTCCGCCATCAGCGGGTTTCTGAGAAACGATTGTCCATTCGCAAGGGCCGCGATCATCAGTGCTCGCTGGGTGTAACTCTTCGAACCGGGTATTTTCACGGTTGCGTCGAGATGATAGATTTTTCTGATTTCTTTCATGTTTCCAGCGCCTTTTCCACAACAGTTTTCATGAAATCACCGGGCGGAGTTCTGCCCGTCCATAACCATATCTGTTCCGCACCCTGGTGGACAAACATGGAGAGTCCGTTGATGACGCAACAACCCGCAGCTTCCGCTTTCCTCAGGAGGGCCGTTTTTAAGGGGTTGTATATGATGTCCATAACCCAGGTGAAGTTCTTTAAAACACCATCGGCGACGGGAGCGGCATCAATTGCCGGAGCCATGCCGACCGGGGTCGTGTTTATGAGAACATCCGCCCGTATGTCATGAATATGCTTCAGGGGATGATACGTGCATACAAATTCTTTAGCAAGTTCCATCCCTTTTTGTTCCGTTCTGTTCAGAATGATGGGAATGCCGCCTTCCTGCATGATTCCATAAACGGCAGCCCGTGCCGCGCCCCCGGCCCCCAGGATTGCAATGGTCTTGCTTTTAATGGTCATTGATTCTTTCAGAGATCGAACAATGCCGATCCAGTCGGTATTGTCACCCTTTAATATTCCATCTCTATGAACAAAGGTATTAACCGCGCCGATGTGCCGGGCGCTTTCACTGATATCGTCGAGGTAGTTCATCATGCTGACTTTATGAGGGATGGTGATGCTCCCGCCCCGAATGCCGGATGTTACGATCCGGTTGACCGCTTCTCCGGCACTGTCGGTGCGGAGAGCTATATACCGGGCATCAATGCCCATGAGGGCGAAGACGGCATTGTGCATCACCGGCGAGAGACTGTGCTCCACAGGATTGCCGATGAGGGCGAATATTTCTGTTTTCGTGTTCATTGCAGGATCCTGAATATTTCCTTAATTTCATGGACAGTGAGCTGCCCCGGAGCGGATTCAGTTCCTTTCTCACGGGCCGCAAAGGTCATGAAGGAACCGAACATCGGCGCGGCGATCCTGCTGATTTTTCCCGTTTCTCCCATGCAAAAGGCGATGATGTTCCTGTTGCGCCGTCGGATGATGCCGATCAGGTTCAGGATTGTCATGTTGTCCTTCATTGAACAGGCGTACGTGGCGATTTTGACGATATCGGCGCCGCGGCGGTAGCTTTCGTCGACGATCCGAAACAGTTCATCCATCTGCGGCGTGCCGGTAAAATCGTGATGCGAAACGATCAATTGTGTCAGGCCGCCATATTTTTTGACTGTTTTCACCAATAATGAGATCAGCCGAGGATCCGTACTCAGCTCGATATCGACAAAATCAGCCTTCATGCTCACAGCCTCACACAGGAGGGCAACCCGCTTCTCTTCGTTTCCGCTGAACCATCCGCCCTCATCGCTTTTTCTGTTCGTGACCACGACCTTCCCCCCCGGCGATGAAAGCAGAGAAGGCAGGTCAAGATTTTTGATCGCATCGATTCTCAGCTCCACCATATCCGCCATGGCAAAACAGAGGGGCATCTGCCCCAGTGCCGCTTCGTTTGTTTCCGTCATGATGGGAATGCAGATAATCCTAGTCATTACCACTTCTTTCCGCCTTTATCGTCCTACGATGATTTTCGCGTCACTGTCGAAGAATCACGAATTGTCCGGATACGATCCCAGTATCTTCACAAAGGTGCACCGATCCCTGAGTTCCTCCAGGCATTTCTGTATGTTTGCTTCTTCTTCATAACCGCTGAAATCAACGAAGAAGAGATATTCCCACATCCTGTCCTTGATCGGATGGGATATGATGTTGAGAAGATTGATCTCCCGTTCCGCAAACGATCTGAGAGAATGGTACAATGCTCCCGGTTCGTGACGGGTTCCATAGAGGATTGATGTCTTGTCCCGTTCCGTCGATTTGTTCTTTCCTTTGCCGATGATCAGAAATCGTGTCATGTTGTTTGAGTGATCTTCTATTCCTTCTGCTATGACCGTGAGTCCATAGACCGATGCGGCATCGCCGCTGCCGATGGCGGCGGCTTCTTCGTCTTCCAGGACCTTCACGGCGGCTCTTGCGGTGCTGTCCGTTTCATGAAGGGAACATCCCGGCAGATTTTTCCTGATCCATGCCTGACATTGTGCCAGTGCCTGGGGGTGTGAGTATATTTTTTTTAGTCGCTTCCTGTCGATCTGTTTCGATATGAGAGAATGCCGGATCGGGAGAAATACCTCCGCCATAATCCGAAGCGGTGTGGAAAGCAACCGGTCCAGCGTTAATTTTACCGGTCCTTCGAGAGAGTTCGCCGCCGGCACCACCCCCCACTGTGCCTGTCCTTTTTCCACCTGGTCAAAAACATCGGGGATCGATGGTTGCGGTGAAGAGCATACGCTCAGGCCGAAATGCGCTCGTGCGGCTCCATGGGAAAAGGATGCGTCCGGTCCCAGGTAGGCCACGGTGATGGGCGCCTGGAGCGCCCGGGAAGCCGACAGGATCTCCCGGTATATCCGCTTCAGCGATTCTTCAGGCAACGGTCCCCGGTTTGTGCCGATGACCTGGTTGTAGACGGTTTGTTCCTGGGCCGGATCATATATGTCGAGTCCGTAATTCCGTTTCAATACGCCGATCTCCATGGAGAGGGAAGCCCGTTCATTTAACAGTGCAACGATGGCTTGATCCTTATCCTTAAGACGATCTCTTAATTTTTTCAGCGATAGTGCGGTCATTGCCTCAACTCCCCGATGGCATCCTCAATTATATTGTCGGCAACTGATCCATTGATGAAGGGAACCCCGATTTTTTTTAACAGCACAAAATGAACGGTATGTCCTTCCTTCTTTTTGTCGTGCTTCATCCGGGACATAATGTCATCGGTCTGTATAGACGAAGGGATATAATTGAGCAGACCGACTTTTTGTATGAGATTTTCCATGTGCTCCCGATCTTCCATGGAAAGATATTTCATTTTTTCCGAAATGCGCGCCGATGCCATCATTCCGATGGACACGGCATTGCCATGGGAAATGGTATATCCTGATGCCGATTCGATGGCATGGCCGATGGTATGACCGAAGTTCAAAATACGGCGGACTCCCATATCCCGCTCATCGATTTCAACGATACTTTTTTTGATTTTGCATGACTGTGCCACAATCACTCCCAGATTATCGATGTTCCGTTTTCGGATGTTCGATATTTCACTTTCGATGGTCGCCAACAGGTCAGGATCATCAATGATACCGTATTTTACAAT
>DSDU01000193.1 GCA_011056835.1 Deltaproteobacteria bacterium | reverse complement strand
GGCCCCCGGTGTTCATTTTCCGGGCACCAATTGACCCGTAATATACACGTAACTAATTACTATATCAATGTGTTTTACTTTTTCAGGAGGCTCTAATTAATATGCCCAACGCGATAAATCTCAAACGGCAATGCTCAAAGACGATAAAGTTTCTCAGGCAGGAATGAGTAACAACCGTGCCACGTTAATCCCTTGAAAGAAAGGCCTTTCGGCCTGAATTTTATTGGTGCGTCGGATCAGTTTCCTGAAATCTGTCCAATGATTCGACGATGTCGCGGTCGATTGTCAAAATCAATCAGAATGATCTGCTGCCATGTACCGAGAGTAATCCTTCCCTGCATGATGGGAATCACCAGTGAGGGACCGAGCAACGCCGCTCTTACATGGGAATATCCGTTCCCGTCACCCCAGCGCTCATCGTGGCGGTAACGGATCGTACGAGGAATGATCCGTTCAATCGCATCTTTCAAATCCATGATCACCCCTTGTTCGTATTCGATAGTCGTCAAAGACGCCGTGGAACCGGGGACAAACAGGACCGCCAGCCCTTCTGATATGCCGGAACGATCAATCTCATCGGCAACAGAGTCAGTGATGTCAAGAATGTCGGTTTCTTCCGTTGTAGAAAATGAAAGAGAAAATGTTTCTATTCTCATATCTTCGACTCCCCTGTATATTTGCCACTCGATTTGGAAGTTATCATACCTGCTGAGAAGATTCAACGGATCATCAGTTACAAAATCAGCCTTGCCAATGATACTTTTATTTGATAGGCATACAGTCGCACATACACTGAGGACACAAACATCTTAAATCATATAAAGGCACCTGTCCATGGGGAATGATTCGATAAAAAGGGCACGTGAAGTGCTGAAGATCGAAGCTGAAAGCATCTTGAATCTCATCAATAAAATTGATGACACTTTTGCAGAGGCAGTCGACATAATTTACAAGTCAAAGGGACGGGTAATCGTCACCGGTATCGGAAAATCAGGGTTGATCGGAAAAAAAATTGTTGCGACGATGACCAGTACAGGAACGCCTGCCTTGTTTCTCCACCCCGTCGAGGGATTGCATGGAGACCTCGGCATCGTTACGAGAGACGATGTGATGCTGGCCATCTCTAACAGTGGTGAAACGGAAGAGCTGAACCGGATTATTTCGAGCATCAAGGATATAAATGTACCCATGATAGCCTTCACCGGCAATATAAACTCTACGCTTGCCCGTCTCAGTGATGTAACCATTGATGTCTGCGTTGAACGTGAGGCTTGCCCCTTCGGCCTGACACCGACATCAAGTTCAACGGCAACTCTGGCGATGGGTGATGCACTGGCCATCGCCCTGATCACTAAACGCAATTTTACCGAAAAGAACTTCTTTAAATTTCATCCAGGAGGGAGTCTGGGTCAGCGATTAATGGCGAAGGTAAGAGATATCATGATCAGTGACGAAAGAATTCCCAAGGTAATGCCAGGAACAACGGCACTGCAGGCCGTGAGTGTCATTGACGAGAAGAATGTCGGTTTCGTTATCATAGCCGACGAAGAAAATCATTTGCTGGGAATCATTACCGACGGGGATCTCCGTCGATTCATTAGAACAGGAGTGAGTCTCGCTGGAAAGACCGTGGATGAAATCATGACAAAATCACCAAAGACCATTCCTCCTGACAAATCCATTGCGGACACGATTGAAATGATGCAGAAAGACGAAATCACCACGCTTGTCGTGGTCGACGCTGAGGACCGGATTGACGGATATATCCACCTGCACGATATTCTGGGCCGGGGAGGAACGATAAAGATATCTGTGCCGGTGTAAGTGTTACTAAGGACCTTTGATGCTTATTCCAACAACGAGACCGGAGACAAGACCCTCCCATAAATTTGGAAGGTTCCTACAATGCCGATATATGAATATGATGGGAAACAACCGATTATTTCACCGATGAGCTTCATTCACCCTCAGGCAGTGATTATCGGCGACGTTACAATTGGTGATCGGTGTTTTATCGCCCCCGGTGTGGTGATTCGTGCCGACAACGGCCCTATAATCATTGACGAAGATACGAGTATTCAGGATAATACCGTGATCCACGTTGACCGCGGCGCCACTGTGGTTATCGAAAGTGAAGTGCTTGTCGGTCACAACGTGGTCATTCACGATTCCCACATCAAGAGGCGCTGTGTCATTGGCATGGGGGCCATAGTCTTGTTTGGCGTCATCTGCGAAGAGGGAGCCTTTGTCGGGGCGGGATCGATTGTGCCGAGCGGAATGCGTATTCCCGCCAACACGCTCGTCGCGGGAAACCCCGCCAGAATCATAAAGGATGTTTCTTCCGAACAACGATCATATGCAGCGGCAGGTGTGCAAGACTATCTGGGGCTTACAAAGACTTATAAAAATACAATGAAATTGATACCATGACATGGAGATGCAGTTATGGCAACAATATGTATAAAAAGAGTGACAGGAACGAAATCGTTTTGGCGGTTACCGATACGGGTCAACTCCAGTCGACTGACGGCTGCACTGTAAATGTAACTCGGTAGAGTAGAACGGTGCGCCATTATCAATGAGGACTTGGACAAGTCAGTTACTGCGAATTTTACTACTGTATTGAATGGCTCTAATTCATGCGATTCCGCTGACGGGATTGCTCCATATCAATGGGTCCGGATAGAAGGTGATGGTGTTAGCTTTTCTCCATCCATGGCTGTCATGCATTCACCTGTATGTCCTGATATATGTAGAGGCGGCATTTCGGTTTATTAATCAGGCAGACCATCGACGATCCCCCGCTTCATACCCCTTTACAAATCCCTGCTCTATACAGAGACGTACATTTTCAAACTCATCCGATCCAAGATCGGACGGAATAAATACGAGCTGACCAAAGCGAATAACTGCTGAACTGAACGGTTTTGGAACCATGAATCGGTCCCAGCTGTTGAATGTCCAGGATCGCTCGTAATGCACAAAGGTTGGGCAAACGGCTGCGTGTGCATGTTGCGCCAGAGATATCAATCCCGGCTTGATGACACGGGGTGGTCCCGTGGGACCGTCAACAATATGACCGACAAGCTGATAGTTTTTCATGTCCTCAATAAGTATCTTCAGTGCCTTTTTCCCTCCCCGTGAACCTGAACCCCTCACCGGTCGCCACCCGATTCGACCCACCACATCTGCAATAAAATCACCATCGCGACTCTTTGATATCATGATCGAAATCGGCCTGTTAAACATTCTGGGAAGGTAAAATCCGCCAAAGAACCGCTGGTGCCATGAAGCGAGGATCACCCGCCCTCCCTCATTCAGGTAATTCGTGACTCCCTCTTCGTTTTCCAGTGTCACATTCACCGTGTTTGCATACAGATTCAACAGAAAATATGCAGGATATTTTATAAGGTATTTTAAAACATAATATTTGATTTCTTTTCTAAATTTCATGTTCCCTCGTGGCATGTGTTCATGTTTGTTGCCTAAAGGAGTTGAATTGTTGAGATCCACCGATCGTTTTTGTTGATCGGCGATCCTCGTGCACAACCCACATCCCCCCTATAAAGGCCTCAGAATATCTTCATTACTTCAACGGACTTCTTTTCAAGCCTCCATGTACCTGGATTGTTCGTGTGAAAGAATGATGAGTTCGTATATCACAATTTGTTGCCTTTGGAAATCTCATGATATTAAAGATATAGCTTTTCAATGATGGGATCCCCTTGCATGGGTCCGTGACATTTTCCTGAGACAGGACGATTCTTTGATCTATTCAACAATGAAAGCGCAATATATCTTATCCGATTATTATATATTTTGTTGAGTATTTCGCCGCGCTATTGAACTTTGATGGACTCGCAAAAAGTCCTCATCAAATAACCAGTTAAAATAATTTACAAATATGT
>DSDU01000249.1 GCA_011056835.1 Deltaproteobacteria bacterium | reverse complement strand
TCATATCTGTGGCACCACATTTTTGAAACGTCATCCGATTTTCCAAAGAGCGATTAAATAAAATCAACAGGTTACAAACGGCTTGGGCTGATTCTCAGCAAGTAACTGTAAAAGAAAAGTCAAGATCAAGCGAATTTTATCCTCCATCCACTACGAGCGATGTTCCTGACGCAGTAAATAATCCGCGCCCACAGGACGCGGCTTTAAGTTTATCCCCTCATAGTGGGCGGGGCTCAACGAGTTGTGCCGCCCTGATCATTGTTTACTAATCTAACCTCAGTTGTTCTTCCTGCTTCTCTCTCTTCTCCTGATACCGGACATACTTCCGGATCATCTCCGCATTCAGACCAACCGTATCAACGCAATATTCCTTTGCCCAAAAATGATTCCCCCAATAGGGCTTCTTCCTCAATTCTCGAAATTGATTGAACAACTTCATCGATGTCTGACCCTTTACTCGTCCCATCAAATTCGATATCGATACCTTGGGCAGTACCATAACCACAAGATGTACATGATCTCGCTGCACATTCAATTCGACAACTTCACATCCTGCGTATCCACATATCGCTTGAATACCAGTCTCTGTCACCTCGCGAATACCATCTACCAGAATTCGATATCTGTATTTCGGAACCCACACAATATGATTTCGAAATCTGCTCACTGCTTCCTCCTTGCTCTCGATGTTGCGGCTAACAACTCCGAGCAAGAATAGCGGTGAGCGGCCTATTTCGCCATCCCCATACGGGACCGGCATAGCCAATCCCATATGACCACACCCACAGGGTGTGGGTCTCTAGAATCATCTAAACCTTCTTCTCAACACGACAGGTGGTTGCGAGATTGTTTTATTCCATGAAATCGTTGGGTTGAAGACAAAAAGAATACTGTTCTTTTTTGGAGTGACATGATAATATAAAATTAGTTGAAAGCGGATGGGCATAGTAAGGAGGGTTGATCGTCCGCTTGACTTTTCATATATCGTACTTAAATTTATAGTGAATTTTAGTACACAGGAACTCAGTGGCTGGTAGTACTTCTCTTATCCATTCTTTGATGTGCCCCCAGCCCTACCGTCGTATCAGTTGGTGGTAGTCTGCCTTACCACCTCCTGTTAAGGGGTTTTCCCTCCTTCCCCTGTTACGGTAGGGCTTCGGCCTTATTTCCATGAATAAAACTTCAACAAGAAAGACCGACATCCTTCGGCATCAATGAAGGACCGTCATCGTTTTAGGAAGTGGGTGCGATACTGGGAACTTCTTTCTCCAGGCCAGTGTCTCGTAGTTCAATGAAATATCACTCCGTAACATGTCTTGCCACGGCCGGGATTCAAGCACAGCTGAAAAGAAACGTCAAGCAATTTCATAACTCCGTTGAAAAATGCAGATACTGATTTGTTCCGCATTCTGATGAACATCCCCGCCGTGACCACTCGTCGGGGCGCATAATTATCACCACATCAATCAACCCGTCCTCCCGGAAGGGCGGGACCGCAGCATCCCCGTCGTTTCATCACTCCAACGGGGAGCAAAACGTACTATTTTAGCTTGACAAAATGATCCGACAAAACCTAAATAATCGGCAACCAGAATAATCCGATAAGAAGAGACTGAATTTCGTGACTCATGAATCCAGAGAGGTATCGGCCTCCAACTATTTTCTTGAGCCCGGTTATATTTTCATAGCATCGGAACCGACCGTCATTTCCACCGTTCTCGGTTCCTGTGTCGCCGTCTGCATCTATGATCGGAAGAGAAAAATCGGAGGGATGAACCATTTCCTTTTTCCCGAACCGGAGAAGGGAATGGATCCCACCGCCCAATACGGCAACGCCGCAACGCTTGAGTTGATACGAATGATGACGGCCGATGGATCAAAAACCAAACACATGGAAGCGCAAATCCTCGGAGGAGGATTTAACCCGGACATTTCCCCCCTGGATATCGGTCGGAAAAATATTATGGCGGCACGGAAAATACTGACCAGCCGAGGGATTAAAATCGTTTCTGAAGATGTGGGCGGCACCAAAGGTCGGAAAATCGTCTTTCACAGCAATATCAATGAAATTGCCATTCTCAAAGTTGACAGATTGAGAAGATCGGACTGGTATCCCTACGAGGGACATCGGTAGAAAGAACATTGCAAGTTTCTCGTTTCAGGTTTCTCGTTGCGTGTTTCACGTTGAGGCAGGGATACTCCGGAAACAAATCAAACGCTCCACCACTGGTTTTGACCTGAAATGTTAAGCATGAAACATGAAACTTCTTTTTTACAACTCCTCCGGGGAAAATGCCACCACCTCATCAATGGTCTCACTGTCCGCATAGAGCATAACCAGCCGATCCACCCCGAGGGCGATACCCGCCGATTCGGGCATATAGTCAAGATCCCGCAGGAATTTGTCAGGTGCCGGATAGGCGATTTTCCCGAGATTCGCCCGGTACTCCCTTTCTTTTTCAAACCGCTTCCTCTGCTCTGACGCGTCGGTCAATTCCGAAAAAGCGTTGGCGAGTTCAAGCCCTCCCGCATATATCTCAAATCGTTCGGCAACGGTCGGATCGCACTGTTTCGTTCTTGCGAGTGAACCCAGAGAAACGGGATAGTCAAAGAGAAAAACCGGTCTGTCGCCGTTCATGCCTGGTTCGATATTGCTGACCATTATTTCATCAAACCGGTCATCGGCAAGGGCCGTATCGAGCGGCATGGGCGAATACCGCTTGAACGCATCGCTGACCGAAAGGCGCCGCCACGGTTTTTCAAGGGAAATCGTCTTGTTTTGATATGAAATGGTATCGCCGGCACCGAGAAATTGCGAAATGAAGAGAAACAGATCTTCACACTCGTTCATCAACCGTCCATAGTCGATCCCTGCATGATACCATTCGAGCATGGTAAATTCAGGAAGATGCCGACTCCCCCGCTCGCGATGGCGGAAACACTTTGAGAGTTGAAATATCTTGTCATACCCTGCGGCAAGCATGCGCTTCATGCACAATTCGGGAGAGGTTTGAAGAAACCATCCATCGGATGGTATCGCATCAATATGCGTCTCCGGCGCGGGAGCGGGTATCCGTATCGGCGTTTCCACTTCAAGAAAGGCCCGTTCTGTGAAAAATAATCGAATCGCCTGAATAATTCCGGCACGTATCACAAGATTTCTTTTTCGCCGCACCGTAATGGGTAGCCGTTCCATCAACCGGTCTAGTCCTTGACTCTTGTAACATATTGGCCTGTGCGCGTGTCGATGCGTATTTTCTCTCCCTCGACAACAAACGGGGGAACCTGAACCTGATATCCGGTTTCCAGAACCGCCGGCTTATAATCACCTGTAGCGGTATCTCCCTTAACCCAGGGATCGGCCTGGGTTACCACGAGATCGACAAAGTTCGGAAGCGTGATTCCCAGGGGCCTGTCTCCGAAGAAAAGGATATCCACTTCCAGGTTATCGATCATGTAACTCAGGGCATCGCCGACCTGATCTTCCGTCAGATATACCTGCTCGTATGATTCCATGTCCATAAAGCAATACTTATTCCCCTCGGGATAGAGGTACTGCATTCGTTTATCCTGCAGATCTGCCGGCTGAAAGGTATCAACCGATCGAAAGGTACGTTCAAACTGTGATCCCGTTATCATATTTTTCAGCTTGCATCTATAGAGCGCCTGGCCTTTTCCAGGTTTGACAAACTGAAAGTCGGTAACAACGTACGGCTCACCGTCGATCTGAATTTTCAAGTTCTTCCTTAAATCACTGGCGCTATACATGGCACTTTTTCTCCCGTTCTGTCGTGGTTTTCTGCCCGATCCCGAGGATCGCTACGTACATAATCGACACATGCTGGTTTCGGTAACCGGGTATATTTAATTCATTTAACGTGTTAAGTCAAATCTTCCTTGATGGCGTCCGACGGGCGGGAAGCCGG
>DSDU01000213.1 GCA_011056835.1 Deltaproteobacteria bacterium | reverse complement strand
CTATAAAACCGTAATCCAGCTCTATCACTGGGGCTGCGGGTTATTGCGTTTTGCTATCTCTTAAACTCCTGCTTGACAGTGCATTTTTGTTCTATAGTTTAAATGTAAGCGAATGTTAACTTACATAAGGGTGTAGATGTGAGAAAAGGCATTTCCATTGATAAAGCAGGGGCAAGAAGGCGGAACAATTAATAAGGGAATCGATACGCATGCCTTTTCTTTTACAATGATCGGCATGATCCAAATATCGACCTTGATGTGGTCGTTAAATAATTTTTCATCTTCGCTGGTTCCTGATGGCATGGGGATCTGGGATAATTTCGAGAAATGCATGGTGGTAAAGACGTAATGTGTTAATTCAGTTCAGGGGCAGTTGGACCCTTTGGGAGTATACTGTCCCGTGTCAAGAAAGGAGAGTATGAATAAATTTGATAAAGAATATGACGGTGAAATACAATCACAATAACTTAAAACAAAGGAGGACATTACCATGAAAAAGAAATCAGGTTTTACTCAAATGTTTTTGGTAGTCGCTATCGCGGCAGCACTGACTCTCGGGATTTATAGTTTTGCGGCCGCCCATTGCGATACCCTTGACGGCCCAGTGGTGCAAACGGCAAGGATTGCTCTTGAAAAAAATGACATAACGCCACTGCTTAAATGGGTGCAGCCAGAAGACGAAAAGGAGATCAGAGCCGCTTTTCAGAAGACTCTTGCAGTTCGTATCAAGGGTGCCGAGGCCAAAGAACTGGCTGATATGTATTTTTTCGAAACGCTCGTTCGTATTCATCGCGCCGGTGAAGGAGCACCCTATACCGGTTTGAAGCCTGGTGTAGCTGTAGACCCTGCCGTTGCCCTGGCCGACAAGGCTTTGGAAAGTGGATCGGTGGATAAGTTGGTTGATGTCCTGACGAAAGCCATGGCTAAAGGTGTTCGTGAACGTTTTCAGGAGACAAGCGAACGGCAAAAGCATACTGAAGACTCCGTGGCGGAAGGTCGTCAATATGTCAAAGACTATGTCATCTTCACGCATTACGTAGAAAAATTGCACGGCATTATTGGTGGAAAACATAGTGGACACTGATCAATTTGGAATAGGGCATCATACATCTAATGTTCACACAAGCACGGAAATTAAACAAAACCGTGTTTTTATTTAGAGGTTAAATCATGAACAAAAAAACATATCAGCAGCGGTTACAACGATGCGGATCTTTGATGAAGACCGAAGGCATTGATGTGCTTATCCTTGTCAAGCCCGCCAATATGCAGTATCTCACCGGTGACGGCAGGCTCTGCGCCTATGCCATGATAACCAAAGACCTTCAGGTTGTTATTGGGGTGCCCCAGACCGATATTGAGGATGTTAAACGCCTTGCCCATTTTGACCATATCGTTGGATTTGAGGATGAAGTGGGCCTGATCCACTCTGTCGCCCACTATTTCAAAGACTTCGGCATAACAAAAGGAGTGGTCGGTCTTGAGTATGCGTTTCTGCCCGCGCCCCGCATGGGTATGTTTACCCACCCGCATGCAAAGCCCGAAGGCGTGGAGCCGAAGGACTGTACGCCGCTCATGTCCGCGTTGCGGCTGGTGAAGGATAGCGAAGAAATTGAACTGATGCGGCAGGCGGGCAAGGTGGCCGAAGCCGGAATGAAATCCGCCATTGCCTCTATCAGGCAGGGTATGACCGAGAGCCGGGTTGCCGCTGAAGCCGAGTATGCCATGCGGCAGACAGGCGCCGACGACTTTTACAAAACCTATGTCTCATCGGGGCGGCGCACCAACATTGCCCACGGGCTTCCAACGCAGAGAATTCTTGAAAAAGGTGATCTTGTGATGATCGATGTTCATCCTGTCGTCGAAGGATACTGTTCTGATTTATGCAGAACCGTCTGTGTGGGCAAGGCAACCGCAGAGCAGAAAGCTGCGTATGACCTGTATGTCGAAGTGCTGGAAACAGCTATTGCAAAAGTTCGGCAAGGTGTCGGCATTGATGTCCTTGAGCAGACGATGCATGATATCTTTACCGAAGCAGGCCACAAGGACCATATCTTCGGCCCGCCCATCCACGGCATCGGCCTTGAATTTGAAGAGGCTCCGCTTCCGGCGGGCCATGCCTTTTTCCATGGCGAGAAAGGCCCGGGGCCGCTTGCGGCAGGCACGGTTATCGCCTTGGGAAACTGCGGACTGTATACCGGCCCGTGGGGGGTCCGCGTTGAGGACACCGTGGTCGTAACCGAGCATGGGCACATGGTTCTTACGGATTTTCCGAGACAACTGCTCATTTAATTGGAATTGCGGTAGTATTTATCTGTAACTCCATATCTGAAATCAGACAGCATGGTTTCGAAATAGTCTTGATGGATATAAGCATACTTCAGAAAATAGTTGGTGTAGGTCCGATGGGTGCTGTTATTAGCCTTGTGCTGTTAACGATGGCCGCGTGGGTGGATCACGTATTGGGTTATCCAGCTATATTGGTAAATCCGGCACCCATGAAAATTATTGGCGGAGTACTTGCCATCATTGGAGTTGGGCTCTTTTTCTGGAGCGTGTGGGTAATGCGAAATTGGTGGGCCAATAACGAACTCTGCATAATGGGCCCTTTCACGTGGTTTCGTCATCCGATGTACGCCGCTTGGATTACCTTTATATTACCCGCTGTGGCTCTATATGTAAATTCCTGGATTATCCTGTTCTTTGTGATCTTGTTACATCCAATCTGGCACCAGCTTGTGATCCGGGAAGAAAAAATGTTGTTCGAGATATTTCAGGATGAATACCGTGTATATGCGGCACGGACAGGAAGGTTTTTCCCTCGGATATGGACTCGTTAACGCTCTTTATTACCATTGATGATGAGTTCCTGACACAATTGGAGCATGCCAATGGGTACAAAGATGGGCATTAAACAAAAATCAATTTAAAAGCGGAGGGAGGCATAACGATGAGTTCTAAAATAACAGAAAACATTTCATGGGTGGGTAAGATTGACTGGGAACTGCGTAAATTCCATGGCGAAGAATATTCAACACATCGCGGCTCAAGCTATAATTCCTATCTGGTCAAAGATGAGAAAACGGCCTTGATTGATACGGTGTGGGGAAAGTTTTCAGGTGAATTTGTGGAAAACCTGAAGAAGGAGATTCCCCTGGAAAAGATTGATTTTGTCATCGCCAATCATGCCGAATCCGACCACAGCGGCGCCCTGCCTGAACTGATGCGGCATATTCCCGATACACCGATATACTGCACTTCCAACGGGGTGAAGTCCCTGACAGGTCATTATCATCAGGATTGGGACTTTCATGTGGTCAAGACAGGGGATACACTCAGCCTCGGATCGAAAGAACTGATCTTTATTGAAGCTCAGATGCTGCACTGGCCTGACAGCATGATGTCGTACCTGACGAAAGACAGCATCCTCTTCAGTAATGACGCCTTTGGTCAGCATATCGCGTCGGAACTGATGTACAATGATCTGGTGGATCAGGCGGAGCTGTTTCAGGAAGCCATTAAATATTATGCCAACATCCTGACGCCGTTCAGCGCACTGGTGGACAAGAAAATCAAGGAGGTTCTGGCCTTGAATGTTCCGGTGGACATGATCTGTCCGAGTCATGGCGTTATCTGGCGAAAAGACCCCCTGCAGATAGCAAACAAATATCTGGAATGGGCCAATGCCTACGCTGAAAATCAGATTACGGTTGCTTATGACAGCATGTGGGACGGTACACGGCGCATGGCGGAAGCCATCGCCAAAGGAATCGTGCAAACAGACCCAACTGTTACCGTAAAGTTATTCAACATCGCCAGATCAGATAAAAACGATCTGATCACGGAAATCTTCAAATCCAAAGCCGTTCTGGTCGGCTCTCCCACTATCAACAAGGGCATTCTTTCCGCTGTTGCCGCCATCCTGGAAGAAATGAAGGGATTGAAATT
>DSDU01000183.1 GCA_011056835.1 Deltaproteobacteria bacterium | reverse complement strand
TAAAGTATTAACGGTAACAAATCGGAAATATAAAATAATTCGTGCAAGGGACGCAAAAATAAAAAAAGGAATGACAATCGCCATGGCAGGGCATCAGAAAAAGAATGTAAGTGAATTAGGTAAGTTTATTACAAATTATAGGACGAATTTCGAGCCGTCCAAAATGAGAAGTTCAGGAAGCAGATTGTGCTTTTGGAAAAGCACAATCTTTATATTGACCAGCGGTGTAAATAAGAAGAGGAGGTATGTAAGAAATGTCTGACAAGTACGATGTAATAATTGTAGGCGCCGGCGTTGCCGGTCTGGGTGCGGGCGCTATCCTGGCAAAAGAAGGAAAGCAGAAGGTCTTGGTGGTTGACCGTTTCCCGAAAGTCGGGGGACGGCTGATGAGCTACGGTGGCTATCCCGGAAAGGGGTGGAGAACAGAGGTAGGTCTCCATATGACTGAGCTCGGCGAGAAATCAACCTGCAATGCCGTGAACGAACGCGTCGGCAAGAAGGTTGAATGGGCTCCCTTCAGCAAGACGGTTGATATCTGGAACGGGGAGAAATTTGTAAGTATCGCCGAACTGGTTCCTATGACAGATGATGATAAAAAGGCATTCGCCGGCATGCTCGCAAAGATCGCCGTGTTGACCGATGCAGAGATTGAGGCGTGGGACAATCGCTCACTTGAAGAGTGGCTGTTGGAAAATGTTCCGCAGCCGTCGGTGCAGGAACTGTTCACCGATCTGGGCATGATCATGACGACCATTCCCAATGCCATCGACATGGCGGCGGGTGAGGTGCTGTATATCGCCCGGGACAACCTGCAGAAAACCCGTCAGGTCCTCCAGGCAAGTTATCCGATCGAAGGAATGGAAGGTATCACAAAAGGTTTGGTGGAAGTCATTGAGGAAAACGGCGGTGAAATCAGACTCAACTGCGATGTTCAGGAAGTTCTCATCGAGAATAAACGGGCGGTGGGCATTCGCGTTCCCACGAAAGGCCATCCCTACCAGGAAGAGTACCGGATATTCGAAACTGAGACGATCTACGCAGACCGGGTGGTGTGTGCCCTGCCAATCTATAAGTTGGATCGGATCATCGATTTCAACCCCGAGAGTTCTCCCCTTCCACGGTGGTGGCTGAAACGAATCACCGACATCCAACATGAAATAACGGGACTGATCGGATTTATGCTGGGATTGTCCGAGCCGATAGTCGATCCGAAACGTCTCTGTTTCCTCAGTGCACTCACAACGAAGCATGCCGGATTCCCCTTCCAGGGATTCCCCTCCTCGAATTTCTCTCCCGATGTAGCGCCTCCGGGGAAACAGATTATCCACACGGACATCGTGGTGGAACATCCCGAGGCATCGGACAAGTTCAAGCGTGAACGGCTTCTGACTCTCCATTGGGAGGATCTCAAGGAAATGTTCCCCGGTATCGAAGAGAAAGTCGAGTGGAAACTACCCTACTACGTGGATGGGTGCGACGGCCTGGCCCGCCAGCCGGGACTCGTGGGGAACTTTAAGCCTGGGCTGACGGCGCCGGGGATTCCCAATCTTTACTTTGCCGGCGATACCTATATCGGCAGAGGTCTGGCCATGAATTGCGCGGCCTTGAGCGGCATGAAGTGTGCTGACATCATTCTGAAAGACCTGAAAAAGTAACGACTCAACAGGACGTTGAATAAGGCCCCGCCGGAGGTTGTTTGAAATATCCACCAAAACGACGGAAAATGAGAGCATTCCGACAGTTCGTAATAAGCGGACGTTTTGAAACAACCGCCAACGGGGTGATTGATTTGTAAAAACTATATAAGCATATCATTATTGGAGGACACAATATATATGATTAAAACAGATTGGATGTACGAATACAATGAAAAACTTTGCACGGCGGAAGTGGCTGCGCAGGCGGTCCAGAATGACGATTTTATTCTAGCTCCCATCTGCCTCGGTCAACCGACCGCCCTGATCACCGACGCTATCGCTGACCGGAAGGATGAGCTGAAGAACGTCGAGTGGCGGGCGCATCTGCTGATACGACCCCATAAGATAGTCAATCCCGAATACCGTGACACCTTTAAGATAACCTCTGCCTTTGTCGGCACCCCATTTATTAAGTCAGTATTCAAGGAAGAAGGATACGGCAGTTATGCACCCGCGTCGGTTCTCACCTCTTATAAACAGTGGACGGGTCGCCGTAAGCCTGATGTCACCATGGTCATGGTAACGCCGCCGGACAACGAAGGATTCGTCAATGTCGGTCCCGACTGCATGTTTCCAAAGACCCTGATACAAGGTCGTTCTACCGAACGGGGAACGGTCGGCGGTGCCCGGGTCGTCATCGGAGAAGTCAATGATCAATACATCCCCGTATGCGGCCAAACCCGGTACCACATCTCCAATTTTACTCATTTTGTGGAACATTCCTCGGAGCTTCCGGCATTTCCCTCACCGGTTCCCAAAGACATTCACCACAAGATGGCGGAATCGGTGGTCAGTCTTCTGAGAGACCGGGACAGCATTCAGATCGGTATCGGTGCTGTGCCCATGCTGATCTCCGACCTGATCGTCCAGTCGGATTTGAAGGATCTGGGCATCTTTACGGAAATGCTGCCGACGGGAGCACCCCTATGGCAGGAAAAGGGAATCCTCACCGGCAAATACAAGAAATTCCGTCCCGGGAAGATGACGGCCACCTTTATCGGTCCGGCCAAGGAACTGTACGACTTTGTGAGGAATAACGAGGATGTGGAATTCTTACCCTCTGATATAACAAACAATCCGTCAATCATCGGAGCCGAGGAGCAGATCGTGGGTATCAACGGAGCTCTGGAGATCGATCTTGCCGGTCAGGTGGCATGTCTGACTATCGGAAACAGGATGGTATCGGGCTATGGGGGTCAGTCAGATTTCGCCATGGGCTGCCGTCTATCCAACTTCGGGCGGATGATTATTGTAATGGCATCGTCGGCAAAAGACGCCGAGGGCAACCTTATCAGTCGCATCGTACCCGATCTCACACCGGGGTCGCTGGTGGGAACCATGGCGATTCACCTCGACTATGTGGTAACCGAAAATGGCATTGCCGGTCCGCTGGACGGTATGACCATCGACGAACGTGCGGAAGCCCTGATCAAAGTGGCCCATCCGAAATTGCAGGATGATCTGGTTGTAGATGCAAAGAAGAAAGGCCTTTTCCGGTAATTCCGAACCTTTGACTGAACGCCTTCCGGCAAAAGCCGGTGGCGTTCAGACATAACCTTACAAGGAAATCGAATTTTCACACGAAAAGAGCGCCACAGAGATAGAGGAGGTCACGCAGCAAATATGGAATTTACCAATGAACAGAAAATGTTGCGGGAAACTGTCAGAAGCTTCGCAATAAAGGAAGTAGCACCCCTTGCCTACGAAATAGACCGTGATGAGCGCTTTCCATCTGAAAGCTTTAAAAAACTGGCGGACATGGGACTGTTAGGAATAACAGTGCCTGTCGAGTACGATGGTGCCGGGGCAGGCTATACGGAGATGTGCATCATTGCTGAAGAACTTACGGCGGTCTGCGCGTCCACGTCGGCATGCTGGTGTACGCATACCGATCTGTGCATCGACAACATCCGGAGAAACGCCACCGAAGAACAGATGAAGAAGTATCTGCCCCCGCTCTGTAGGGGGGAACACATCGGTGGAATGGCGATGACGGAACCCTCCGCCGGGTCGGATGTCATGTCAATGAGACTTCGCGCAGATCGAAAGGGAGATGAATACATCCTCAACGGAACAAAAATATTCATCACCAATGGTCCGGTAGGAGACATCTTTGTTGTTTATGCCAAGACGGCTCCGGAGAAGAATGCACAGGGTGTCTCGGCTTTTATCGTTGAGAAGGATTTTCCCGGATTTTCACGGGGAAAGAAGTTCGAAAAGATGGGATGGCGCGGTTCTCCCACGGGCGAGCTGATTTTTGAGG
>DSDU01000191.1 GCA_011056835.1 Deltaproteobacteria bacterium | reverse complement strand
TCTTTTCATGGCCGAGGCGGGCGATTTCGAAAAAAACGTCCGGTTGCGGCATCGAACGATGACCTAAGACAACCGCCCAAAATGGCAATCAGCCGCAAACCCATATCAATCAAGGATGTAGCTTTCCGGACGAGCTTCGGACTTGGTCCGGAGAAAACAGAGAATCAGGGGCCAAACAGAGAAAGAAAGGCTGGAAGATGGGGAGAGTCGATGGTGCGGAGAGGTGCTTTGGAAAGATGTGAAACGGGCGCAAACCCTTTAGAAACAAGGGGAAAAAGAAAACCCGTCACCCCGGAGATTGACCCCAGAGAGACGGGTTTGTCTTTTGTAAATGGTGGAGGCGGCGGGAGTCGAACCCGCGTCCGAAAATATTCCACTGTAGTTTCTACGTGTGTATCCCCTGTTTTAGTATTCGCATCTGAAAACTCCCAGAGGCAGGATCTATCAGATACTATCCTGAGTTGAGTTTCGCCTGACTCCCCGCAGGAAAAAGAGCTCGGCTAGCCTGCCTTTATGACGCCCTCATCCGATTCGACAGACAGAAACCGGGAGGACGTTAGCCGTCTTACGCGGCTAAAGCGTAATCGTAGTTGTCTGCGATTATTTTTTTCCTACCTGTTTAACGAGGCCGATAGGAACCTCGACACGCTTCTACAGCTTCAACTATCCCCGTCGAAACCGTTTCGCCCCCAAAGAACAATGTTTATGTTTTCAATATAATACCTGAACTGCAGTAAGTCAATTGGTATTACCGGGTTTCAAGGTGAACATTTCAGGTTGTAAAATACCCGAAGTCAACAGCTGAATGCTGAAAGCTATCAAGAAAACTCACCGATGCTTCTCCCGCAAGGCTCGTTCCATATCCCGTTTGTCGTCCCTCTGCTTCAGATCTTCCCGCTTATCATAGAGTTTCTTTCCCTTGCCGAGACCGATTTCGACCTTTGCCTTGCCGTTCTTGAAGTAGACTTTGAGCGGAACAATGGTGAATCCCCGCTCTTTCGTCTTCCCATAAATTTTTCGAATTTCCCGCTTATGAAGGAGCAGTTTCCTCATCCGTCGCGGTTCATGGTTGTATCGGTTCCCGTGGGAATAGGGACTGATGTGCATATCAAGAAGGAACAGTTCGTCGTTTTTAACGGCGGCATAACTGTCCGTGAGATTCGCCCTCCCCTCACGAAGCGCCTTCACCTCCGTCCCGACAAGCACCATCCCCGCTTCATAGGTGTCGTCGATGAAGAAGTTCCGTCGCGCCTGTTTATTCTGGCATATGATTTTTATTGCCTCGTCCTTTTTTACCACAACATGATCCTCATTCTACGATATGATCGCCCGGTCACTCTTGGACGATTCCTGACGATCCTCCTGCTTGAACCCGCTCTTCAGGAGGTAATCGAGCTTCACGTAGGTCATCGCCTTGAAAATATTCTCCCGAATGTCCTTGTTATCTTTTTCCAGCTCGTCGAGGAGGTTCTTTATATACATCCGTCTCGACACCTTTGCCGTGGAACATCGATTCTCAATAACCGGAAATCCTTCTTCCTTTGCGTATTTCTTGATCAACCCCTCCCGTATATAGGCAAGCGGTCGGATAATATTGAATTTCCCCCTGAACACCGACTGGTTGGGAACCATGGTACTGATCTCCCGGGCGTAAAACAAGTTCAGGAGGAGCGTTTCAATTATATCATCCTTGTGATGAGCGAAGGCAATCTTGTTGCATCCGCGTTCCTCGGCAATTTCAACGATCCGTTTTCTCCTCAGTTTCGAACAGAGGAAACAGGGCTTTTTTCTCGCCCAGTCACTGTGAACGAGCGGACCGATGTCGGTCTTTTCCATGACATAGTCATAGCCCCGCGCCTCAAGGTAATTCTTCAAGGTTTGATAATCTTCATATGACGTATCATAACCGAGATCGATATTGACGGCAACAAGGGAAAACGACGGCAAAAAGATCATGGACGTATTGAGGAGATCCAGCAGTGCTAAACTGTCGGAACCACCGGATACACCGACCAGCACCCGGTCGCCTTCATCGATCATATTATAATCGAGGGCGGCCTTCTCAAGCCACTTTTTCAGATGATGATATAGTTTTGTTCGTTTTTCTTTTTCCACCGTTGGCCACATCCTCGATGCATGTCTAGCTATTCTTTTCACTGAGACGTTTCGATCTGTTGCACATGGGTACTGCGCCGAAAGAAAGGCTGATAGTTATCAGATTTCACCTGAGATGTAAAAAACAATATCTTGCTTGGAGAATAAGCCTATGACATATAAGCATCATACGTTCAAACGAAAACTGAATTATTCGGCGGGCGATACCCATAATGGAATGTATTGTCACAGTATAAAAAGAACGGCAGTGAGCCCAAAAAAACGGAATCCCTCCTACGTCCCCCTCCGTTCATGATTATTTTATTTTCTTGACAAATCATTTAAATCGCCATATAGCCACGCATAAATATAGGGAGTCGTCACAGTGAAGAACCTCGTCAAGGTCATGAAGGCTCTTTCCGAGCCCAATCGTTTGAAAATTCTCAAAATGCTTCAGCACAAGACTTTGTGTGTCTGTGAAATCAAAGAAGCGTTGCACATCGCACAGCCAACCGTATCCAAGCATCTCAGGATACTGGAAGAAGCTGAATTGGTCAGATTCGAAAAAGATGGACTTTGGGTCAATTACATGCTTGATGACAGGACGCGAAATTCATATGCACGGTCGATCTTGAAAGACCTGAAGGAGTGGCTTGCCGATGATGAGGAAATCCAGGAAATTATTGACAAGCTGGCGGGAATTCAGAGAGAAATAATCTGTAAAAAATAATTTTTTTACTCGTTCATATTGCTAAATTGCAATATAATAATATATCTAAACGGTTAATGTTCCATGACAGGTAACATCTCCCGATAAATCGGGATGCCATGTGTCCATATGTGAAGAATCAAACATTTATAAGAGGTTTACGATGCATTTTAGAAGTGTTGAAGATGTTCAGAGAAAGCTTGAGAACGCAAAATATATTACTTCGAAGGAAATTGCCACGGTCGTTTTTCTGGCAGACGTTACAAACAAGCCGATTCTTGTTGAGGGTCCCGCCGGTGTCGGGAAAACCGAACTGGCAAAGGCCGTTGCTCAGGCACTGACGCGGGATCTGATTCGACTGCAATGCTATGAGGGCCTTGATGAAAGCAAGGCGCTCTATGAATGGGAATACGCGAAACAGCTGCTGTATACACAGATGCTGAAAGAAAAAATTCATGACATCATTCAAGACGCACAGACGCTTATTGCGGCGGTCGATAAGATTGCCGTTCAGGAAAACGCATTTTTTTCGGAGCACTTTATCCAGCCGCGGCCGCTCCTTCAGGCCATATCGTCCGATGAACCGGTGGTTCTTCTTATCGACGAAGTTGATAAGTCCGATCCGGAATTCGAGGCGTTCCTCCTCGAACTGCTGAGCGACTTTCAGGTTTCGATCCCCGAACTGGGTACCAGACAGGCACGGAATATCCCCTTTGTGGTTCTTACCTCGAACAATTACCGTGACATGAGCGATACTCTCCAGCGCCGGTGCCTTCATCTTTATATCGACTACCCGGACCAGGAACGGGAGATGAAAATTATCAATATCAAGTTCCCCGGTATCAATGAACGCCTCGTCCGAAAGATCGTGAACACCATACGGGATATCCGCGATCTGGACCTCAAGAAAAAACCCTGTGTCTCCGAGACACTGGACTGGACGCGTTCACTCATGGCCCTCCAGGTGAACGACATCTCACATGATGTGATTGCAGATACGTTGAACGTTATATGCAAATGCCGACCGGACACGGAAAAAGTCAAAACCTACCTCAATCCAGCAATTTCCGGTTAGGAAATTGCATACAGTTTATGTAAATATATGAGAAAAAAAGAACCAGTAACTGCATATTTTTCTTGACTTTTTGTCAATAAGGAGCGGCGCGACCTGATATTG
>DSDU01000051.1 GCA_011056835.1 Deltaproteobacteria bacterium | reverse complement strand
GGGGTTTGCAAAGGGTTTTCAACCCTTAAGTGAACGTTTTGTCTGGTTAATCGAAAACCTCTTATGTTCTGGCACGTGGGGTTCATATTCGCGTTTACACTTTCCGAGTTCCTGACTTCCTCTTTTTTTCTCCCTCCAATCATCCGGAATAGGGATTTTTCCCTCGTCATACAATCCTGTGTAGAAATAGAGATTTTGTCCATCAAGATCAATAACATCCATATCCCTTGGAATAACGGTACTGTCCTCTTTGATTGTGGCACCATAGAACTCCTGGCCACAGGACCTGCAAAAGACAAGAGGAAATGTCGCCCGTTGTTTCTGTTCCTGAGCACACGTATCACAGAGAGCGTCCCCCCGGTCGTTGAGATGTGGAGATTCTGGACTACTCAAGCAACTGCTTATCTCCCTGCCCTGGGAGAAGAACGTGTGCAATTTGGGGACAAAAATCGGCTGATACTCATCATTTAGAATGATTTTTCCTTGAGTTCCGGTAAGAAGGGCTGCGAAAATTTCAATTCTGCATTCTCCAAGAGTTTTATTCGAGCGGATTACTGCCTGATATTCATTGATTAAATCGGTAATCGAAACAGACTGGTCTGATAGTTTTTGAATAAGAAATTGAATTGTTCGATTTTTGAGCAGAATTGATCCAATCTTTTCTGGTGTTGATTCTTCAGGTACGATTGTATTTCCAGTCAATGCCTCAACGATAGCCCGTATTTTATTGGGTGAATTATCAAATCCCTCAAGATGCTTATCAGTGAGTCTGATTTCATCTGGAAGAGGATCTGGTTCAGGCAGTGGAATTGAAAGATATGTTTCACTGATTACATTCGTAGGGTCGAAAGGTTCCCCAAAAAGGTCCTGAGCAAAGGACGCAATAACCTGGTTCGCGTCCTCATCGCCGGTTTTTTCTATAGTGGCAGATGTGGCAATGCAACGAAGTGATCCTTGGGTCTGTGTTCTTTCTTTTAACCGTCGAATCAGTGCTGCGACATCCGCTCCTTTCTTCCCACTATATGTATGCACTTCGTCGAGAACTAAAAATTTCAACGGAGAGGTGCCCTCTTCTGGGAACAGGTTCCGGTCATTAAACCGTGTGAGAAGGAGGTCGAGCATCACATAGTTTGTCATGAGGATATCCGGGGGATTCTCCTGAATATCCGTTCGTGATATTACTTCGGAGTCGTAGGGGAGGGACCGATTTGAAGCCGTGAAATTCTTCAGTGCTTCTTCTCTCCCGGTTGGAGTATCTCCAGTATAGAGTCCAATTTTAAGGCCAGATTTATTCAATCTTTCAGAGAAATCCTCATACTGGCTGTTTGCAAGGGCATTCATCGGATAGACGAAAACTGCCTTGATCCCCTTGATACCGGCATTTTTCATTTTCAGGCATTCACTTACGATGGGAATACCAAAGCAGAAGCTCTTTCCGGAACTGGTGCCGGTCGTGATCACAGTGTTTGCGTTTTTGGCGAGAATAGACTCGATAGATTGGCTCTGATGCTGATAAGGGTTTATCACTTTGTCTGTGAGTTTTCCAGCCGAATCGCGTCTTGTAAAAATTTTCAGTACATTAGGATGTAGTAATTCGCTTGAAACCATTTCCTGAAGGGTTTCTCCATGTGTAAATCGCTGGTTCAATTGGACGTGGGGAGCACGCCAAAGCAATGAGCCATTATCAATCCGGTCAAAAATCCAGCGCCGGATGTGCGGATTCTTGATCTTCTGAAATGTATAGACATAGGTCTTGTATTGTTCCTGCATATATTGCAGGGTCTCAAATGGATTCATTCGTTTGCCTCATTTTCTTCTTGTTTTTCTTGCTCCGCTATCGATAAATTAAGCTCAAGTAACCTGTTTAATAATTCTATCCGTGCCTCGGGTGAAATTGTAAAGCGGGTCTGCCCTCGCTCATTTTGGTAGAAATCATGTTTTAATTCAACATCCTCCCAGCCGTAGCAGGCAAGGACTGCATTATCCATTTCTATGTGAAGATCGCGGAGTTCCTGGATGTCAGAATCGATGCAGTTCGGGTCGTTCAATAGAGTGTAAGTTTGTGTTAATCCAATTCCTCTATTTAGCATTATTTGCCTCCGGTGCTGATAATATTCTATACCAACATTTTCTAAAGTGAGGATTGATTCAGGGGTATGTGCTTGTGGGAACGGAAACGTTTCAAAACAATCAGAAGGAGCATAACTTACATCAGTTCGAAGAGTGGATGTGAATTGTCTTATCCATAGTTCATGAATGGTCGATTGAATCAAGGAAAAATGATAATAATCATCGTAAGCGAAAATAATCACTTTATGCGAATAAATCCATCCTTTTGGTAAAAATTCAATCATATGTCGATCACAGACTTGTGATCGTACCATTATTCTACTAAGAGATTCGGTAGCGTTTTGCATTTCGAGTGCGAATCGGGAAAAATGCCACCAATATTTTCTTAATTTTCTGTAATCCGAAGTGGTGGGTCGTAATCTTAATCGAGCGGGTTTGACTCTTTCTTCAACGATATTGATAAGATCTGGATATGATTTGGCTTTTTCTAACGACCAATCGCGGAAATATATAACATATTTATCCGTATTTTGTTTGGGATTTGTATTCAGTATGTCTCCATTTATATATTTAATCAAACAGTCAGCATTTTTTGGATCTTTTTTAATTAAGGTAGTTGCTTCATCTTGATCTAAAATGAAACCACTGCCTCTGACATTATAACCAATAAAAGCCCGATTTCTATTTTGAACCAAAATTTTTGGTTCACTTTCCAATAAATTGTCCAATCTTGAAGAAATATATTCAACATCGATTTCATCTAAAACCATTTTGCTTTGCCAAATTCCTTTAACTACCGTGATAAGATTAACTTCGACGGATGGATCTCCTGGCCATTTAACAAATTTTTTAGCAAATGTAATATTACATCCTCTCTTTACCAAATGTGCTAATCCAGAAACTCTAGTATCACCCTGCCCAATTGTATTTGTTGCAATTAACCCAAATTCCCCATTTGTTCTTAAAATCTCAAAAGCCCGTCTAAAAAATAAGCCACATAAATCAGCAGTTCCTTTGAATGGCGTATAAGCACAACTTAAATAATTGCGGTATTTATCACCATATACACCACTAATTTTTAATCCCCCAAGAAATGGGGGATTCCCTAGTATCACATCAAAACCACTATTAGATCTTCCAAATACATCCGGAAACTCTAGCCACCAATGAAAGAACCGGTATTGTTCCCTCAAGCGAAGAATTTCATCCCGGGTCACCTTACTTACCGCTCCGCTTTGGGGATTGGTCTTTAATATACGGAGGATAGCTTCAGTTGGAGGGGGAGGGGTTCCTGTTGTGAATTTCCAGAAGAATACAGCACACAATGCATCTGCGGCGAATTTCTGATCTTTCCATTCCGGAGATGTAATAATTTTATCATAAAGTGTTTTCTTTTGATAAACATCAGCGACATTCTGTTCCATTAAATTTGCGAGTCTTTCATACGCCTCGGCGCATCTTATTGTATAATCAGCACCTCCCTCATCGATAGTGCGTTGAGTATGTTCACGTCTGTTCTGCTGTTTGTATATTCTCACAACCTCCGAGGTGTCATCACTGGCCCTTTTGAATGCCTCATCCGGAATTCCTGCTTTAAGCATTTCTGGTGTTGCACCAATGAGCGAGTCTCCGCATTTTATATGGTGATCAAGGAAGTTGAGGGGCAGATTTTCTACGGCTGAATCGATCCAGAGAGAGACTTTAGCGAGTTCTACAGCCATTGGATTCTTATCAACACCGTATATACAATGTTGAAGGACTTCGCGTCTGGCCTTCTTGATATCATCGTCCGGTGGTTCGGACTGTCCAGTCCGTATTTTTGCCAATTCCTTTCCAAGGTAATTCATCGCTGCTATGAGGAACGCTCCAGTGCCACAGGCAGGGTCACAGACTTTGAGAGAGAAGATGGCATCCACTTTTGCCGTTACTGTTGATTCAGTTTCTATTTTTTGTTCGGCT
>DSDU01000250.1 GCA_011056835.1 Deltaproteobacteria bacterium | reverse complement strand
CGCATTCAAATTCAAAATGAGCTGCGAATGACGGGCTTGGCTGCTTCAGATAACGTGCAGAATATCAAAGATCAGTTCCCTTGCGGGTCATATGCAAAAACGTAACCGGAAATTACTGAGTTATTGTTAATACTCCGGCTTTTATCTTAAAATCGACCATCACGCAAATGTAAGATGATATGAACTATTTCGAAGATATTTTATACAGAAGTTCGAAGGCATTGCATCTATCGCTCGGGGAGCGTGAATGCTCAATGCTCCGCCTGTATCATGACGAACTCCTGTTCTGGAATAGAAAAATGTCTCTCGTATCGGTCAAAACCCCCCTGGACCTGCCGATGAAGCATTTTGTTGATTCACTGGCCGTTGTCCCATTTATCAATAATGAAGATGTGGGGACACTCCTCGATATAGGTTCAGGCGCGGGGTTCCCCGGTCTTCCTATAAAAATAGCCATTAATTCGCTGTCGGTGACCCTTGTTGATGCATCGAGAAAAAAAACGTCGTTTCTCAAACATATTATTCGGAAACTCTGCCTTGACGATGTATCAGTCATCAACGGCAGAATCGAAACGCTTGCAGAACATGAAGAGTATCGGGGTTCTTTCGACATGGTCATTTCCCGAGCTTCATTCAAGCTCCCCCTGTTTCTTGAACTCGGAATACCCTTCGTCTCAAACGGCGGAACACTGATTGCAATGAAAGGTCCGAATATCAAAGAAGAAATGGTTTCATCCGAAGCCATTGCCAAACAACTGGGGTTATACCTGTCCGAATGCCATCTGGTGACGCTTCCCCTGACGGGGGACCGAAGATCAGTCATTTGCTTCAAAAAATACCCTTTATAGGCAATAATATTTTAGAGCTTCTCAATCGAGTATTTTTGTGCTAATGTTTCAAGATAATTCTACAGGCGTAATACGGTAATTATAAAACAAAAACTATGAGAAAAATCATATGCATAGCTAATCAAAAAGGAGGGGTCGGCAAGACCACGACGGCGATCAATTTGTCGGCATCGTTGGCCACTGCGGAAAAGAAAACACTGTTGATCGACTGTGATCCCCAGGGCAATGCAACAAGCGGCATCGGTATAGATAAAAACACCATTCAGGAAAAAAATCTTTATCATGTACTTATCGGCAGGATCCCCCTTACCGACGCCATCTTTCCAACGAAGATTCCAGCGCTTGATGTCATTCCCTCAAATCAGGACCTCATCGGCGTTGAAGTTGAATTTGTAGCACTCGAGGAACGAGAGCATCAGCTAAAAAAGGTGCTGGAAAATCTCAACTCATCATACGAGTATCTCATAATCGATTGTCCCCCGTCATTGGGGTTTTTGACGATCAATTCTCTTGTGGCATCTGATTACTTAATAATCCCCCTCCAGTGTGAATATTTCGCCATGGAGGGCCTCGGACAGTTACTGAATACGCTTAAACTGACAAAAATTAATTTCAATCCATCGATTACCTTAGGTGGTGTTTTACTGACAATGTTCGACACGAGAAATCGCCTCTCGCACCGTGTCGCCGAAGAGGTCAGAAAATACTTCGGCTCTCGGGTATACAAAACGGTAATACCTCGTAACGTCAGACTTTCGGAGTGTCCAAGCCATGGACTCCCTATCGTTCTGTATGATATAAATTGTCGCGGTGCCCTATCCTACATCGAACTTGCCCAAGAAATCTTATCCGACCGGAGGAACTAGATGATTAAGAAAAATACTCTCGGAAAAGGTCTCGGCGCAATCTTTTCCGATCTTATTGATAATAGCGACGAAAGGCCGCACTTTACTATATGCGGCATCGAAGAGTTGAAACCGAACAAATTTCAGCCGAGAAAATTCTTCGATGGGGAAGAGCAAAGAAATCTTATAGAATCCATCAAGAAAAGTGGGATCATACAGCCGATTGTCGTCCGGAAGATCGATGGTGGATACGAAATCATTGCAGGGGAACGACGATGGCGGGCGGCGCAGGCAGCCCGTCTCAAAGACGTTCCCATTATCATAAAAGAAGCTGATGATATGGAAGTAGCTGAACTCTCCCTTATTGAAAATATTCAGCGTGAAGACTTAAATCCTATTGAAGAAGCTAAAGCATATCAAAATCTTATAACAAATTTTCATCTTTCACAGGAGCAAATATCTGAACGAACGGGAAAAGACCGTTCAACCGTGGCTAATTCGGTCAGACTTCTGAAGTTGCCGTTGTCCGTTCAAAACGAACTTATCGAAAAAACCATTTCCGCGGGCCATGCCCGAGCGATTCTTTCTCTCGATTTGCAGGAACAGCAGGAAGCGGCACTCAAGGAAGTTCTCAGAAAGGGTCTCTCCGTGAGAGAAACGGAATCACTTGCAAAAAAACTTAAAAAGATCGTTGTTACAAAAGATGAACCTCAAAAAAGCAGTGATATTGTCGCTCTTGAGAATGACCTTTCTGAAAAGCTCATGACCAGGGTACAGATAAGCCAATCGAAAAAGGGGGGATCAATTCAAATCCGTTTTCTGGGCGCTGCCGAATTGAACAGGCTCATCGATCTGCTCATGGATGCTTCTCATTAAATTATTGAAATGTTTTAAAGTAACCAATATCACCGGCGATGACAATTCAAACAAAAAATAGTACACTTATCCACAACTGTTGATAAAACTGTTTATAAGGTAAATGATTTGGAAGAAGTCTGGAAAAAAAATCTCGCCTTTCTGAAGGAAAAAATAAGTCCTCAGAATTTCGATACATGGATCAGTCCTATCAAGATCGTTTCAGCGGACGGTAACACTATTTCCCTATCTGTACCAAACAAGTTTTTTCGGGACTGGATAACGGAAAACTACCTTGATTCCATTCATGCGTCATTAACACACGTTATGGGAATGCAGGTCCGTGTCAACATTGTTGTGAACAAATCTGAAATCGTCCAGATCATGGAGGATCAGAACAGCGAGCGGAATAGTAAAACACCCCAACCGCAACCGACACGACAACATAGAATGCACCCTTCACTCAATCCCAACTACAGCTTCGATAGATTTGTCGTCGGCACATCGAATCAATTTGCCCATGCGGCCTCTGTTGCCGTTGCAAAGCAGCCGGCACGGGCTTACAATCCATTATTTATATATGGTGGAGTCGGTCTCGGAAAAACTCATCTGCTGAATGCAATCGGCGTCTTAACGGTTAACATGTATCCGAGTGCAAATGTGCTCTACGTTTCCGCAGAAGAATTTATGAACGAGTTGATTAACTGTATCAGGTATGACCGAATGTCTAAATTCAGGGAAAAGTACAGAAAGATCGATTCCCTGTTGATGGATGACATCCAATTTATTGCGGGAAAAGAGAGAACACAGGAAGAGTTTTTTCACACATTCAATACATTACACGACTCGGGAAAACAAATTGTTGTCACCAGCGATAAATTTCCAAAAGATATCCCCAATCTGGAAGAACGTCTACGATCACGGTTTGAGTGGGGCCTGATTGCGGATATCCAACCTCCGGAAATCGAAACACGGGTAGCAATCATCGAAAAGAAGGCTCAGGAAAACTCAATAGCACTACCAAGCAGTGTCGCGTACTATATTGCTTCCAATGCAACAAATGCCAATATACGGGAATTGGAAGGATTTTTAACTCGAATCGCCGCCTTCTCATCTCTTACGGGACGAGAAATCGACATGAATCTCGTCAGGGAAGTGCTGAAAAAAGTCCTCAGACAGGACGACAAGAAATCTATTACGGTCGATGAAGTTATTAAAGTGGTTACGGAAAAATTCAACATAAAAATAACAGACATAAAATCCCAGAAAAAAAGCAAAAATCTTGTCCGTCCCCGTCAAATCGCCATGTATCTTTCAAGAAAGTTGACCAACGCATCATTCCCGGACATCGGAGCAAAAATCGGGGGACGAGACCATTCGACAGTTATTTATGCGCACAATAAAATCTCGAAACTTATCGAGCAGGATGACAAGACCAAGGATATTATACAGGAACTGGAACGTTCATTACTCAACCATTCCTAACAATGACATTGATACGAATTAAACAGGTATGGTCACCTTAACATATCGTGAT
>DSDU01000109.1 GCA_011056835.1 Deltaproteobacteria bacterium | reverse complement strand
TCGATTTTTTGACCCCCCGGGAAATCCCCCCTTTTACTTCTCCCCGCGGGTACGTACCCAGAAACCCCCCCGCCGTCCCCCCCCCCCCCTGCTGTGCCGGTATGAAACTGCAGCTGTTTCTCGAAACGCTCATATTGAAGTACCTCGGCTATGCTTGTGGACATACCTTCGAGATCGATCTCATCCACTGTGTATCGAGTCCCTTCCAATAGCCTGACCTGTTTCTGGCTTAGCGCGAGGATGTAAAAGTGACCGTCACCGGTAAAGAGCGGAAGTATCGGTTTGAGATGAAAGCGGTCGGAGATTACTGCCAGTTCTTCAAACAGAAGGGGAAGGGAATAATGCCGGCATCCCTCGGAGCTGACAAACACAGCCAATCCATCGCTCTGGTGTCGCCAGAAAACCGGGTCATTTAATAGACGCTGTGCCGGCTTCAGCATCTCCATCGCTTCCGGAGAGCGCAGACCCTTGCTTTGCAGATGTTCCTCCGCTTGGCGAAGCAAATTCTTAAACCGAATCGGGTCTTGTTCGGTTTCCCGACCTCGCCGATGCGTAGGCATGAAGAGCGAAACACACAAACCTTGCTGTCCGGCCAGAAGAACCTTCAATTCATCTAAAGTTATTATGTTCACAAAAACCTCCTCTAGAAGTCACTATCTGGCTGATATATACGCATATAAGAATAATAGCCATTTATCACGGAGTGTTATATTATTACGTATAAAACCCCAGGTCGTAATTCTTTGAAGCGAGGGAGTGGATTGTCCCTTAAGAGCTTACGCTTTTCCTTTTATCTTTCTCGGCTGTTTGCGCGTGTGCCCTGAAATCTCGCGAGCTTCCGGGCGCCAGGTGAATTTGAGCCGGTGTGTCCTCTTTTTCATTTCTGTCTTTTCGGGGGCGGGCGCCATTTCATCATTATAACGTTATGTTCTCTCTGAGGAAAATCAGCAGTGGAGTGTATGGTTTTTTTATACGCTGATGGGTTGAGAAATTCAAGGAACTTCTGTCAAAAGGGGCGGTAAAACAGAGAATTCAGGAGTCAGCCTGTGGGACCTGAATAGGCAGGTGGTCTTTGCTGATTTGCAGTGGACAAGAGATGAAAGTGCTTCGCAGGTTCTAAGTTCACTGTGATAAATTTTAGTGATCCAACACATTCAAAAACAATGGTTACTTCATTCCACCGTTTTTCAATTTGGATTCAGGTATAAATAAAATCTTTGCATCCGGCGTGGTCTTCAGTATGATGTGGTGTCTGTATGTTTCGTGTTTTGGGTGGTACAAAGGTTGCTTATGTAAAAGTCGGGGTCTTTGGCTTTGCGATGAGACGATACGGTGAATAATGATGCGGCGAAACGCAATTCTGAATGAAGCCTCAAACAATATTCTCGCGAATATTTACAGGATCAGCATTCTGATGACGAGGCCGTCGTCTACGGAGCAGGTTCTGACCCAGATCGTGGATACCGTGAAAGAGGGCCTCGGGTTCAATCGATGTTCAGTGTATTTGATCAACAGGGAGCAGCAGACGCTGGAGTGTAAATTCATCACCGGATTTACCCCGGAAAAAGAGCGGCTCGTCAAGGCGAAACCGTTCCATCTGAAACGACATGCCTGCATCGAAACCAGGGTGGCACAGACGGGGGAGCCCGTCCTGGTGAAAGATTTTGAAGCCGATCCAACAATGACCGATATCGATCGCAAAGTGACGGAACGGATGGGTCGGGGTTGTACCCTCTATGTGCCGCTCACGATAAAGGGCACGGTGATAGGGATTCTCGGCGTTGACAAGCGGCAAGATGAAGCTGAGATCACCGAGCATGAATTCGTGTCACTGTCCATATTTGCTGGCTATGCAAGTATAGTGATCGAAAATTCACGGCTCTATGAAGCGCTGCTGAACGAAAAGAAGTTTTCAGAAACAGTTCTTAACAGCTCCGTCACGGGGATCGTGACCACCGACATCAACGGCGGGATTACCTCCATGAACCCGGCGGCGGCGCACATTATGGGCATTAACGCCAGCGATTCCCTGCCTGAGCACCGGTTCATCGATGAGGTGTTTCCGGCAATTCCCGGGCTGGAAAGGATCTTTCACTTCACCGACATGGAGAGTCGGTATATTGAAAGTTGTGAGTATCATTTCAGGAAGAACAGTGGTGACACAGCCGTACTGCACATCAACGCCTCGCCGCTGTGCGATGATGCCGGGAGAGCTATGGGAATGATCTTTACCGTGCAGGATGTGACTTCCCTCAAGGAACGGGAGAAATACCTCCAGCGGGTCAACCGGCTTATATCACTTGGTGAACTGGCGGCCGGGGTTGCCCATGAAATCAGGAACCCCCTCACGGGAATCGGCGTCGTCCTCGATATCCTGCGGCGGCGGAAGGAGCTCTCGCTCGGCGACCTTGATCTGGCTGAAGAAGCCATGGCCGAGATCGACCGGCTGGAACGCATCGTTGCCGGTCTGCTTGATTTCGCCCGTCCCAAGGATTTTAATTTTGAAACCATCTCCATTAATGACGTCGTCGAAGGCATGCTGTTTCTGATCAAAAAGCAGTGCAGGAACCAGAACCTGCTGTTCAATGTCCGTTACGGTAAAAATATCCCGGCAGTCCGGATGGATCAGGAAAAAATACGGCAGGCGCTGCTTAATGTGGTGATCAATGCCATCCAATCCATGCCCGGCGGCGGCGATCTCACGATTGAAACGTCATGCCGCGATGGCGACGGAGGCGGATACGACCCGGGCGGCGTGGTCGTTACGATCCGCGATACGGGACCGGGCATCCCGGAGCAGCACCGTGACCGCATCTTCGATCCGTTCTTTACGACGCACAGCGATGGCACGGGCCTTGGCCTTTCCATTACTCACAGCGTGATTAAAGAACATAACGGGACGATTACCGTGGATTCCCAGGAAGGCCGGGGAACGACATTCACCATTTCGTTGCCGGTTGACAAACAATCACCGGGAGAAGGATGAAGCAATGCAACGAATATTGATTATCGATGACGAATCGCTGATCCGGAAATCTCTCAAGGTCGCCCTTGAAGAAGACGGTTATAATGTTTACGCCGCCGAGACGGGTACGGAAGGCATTACTGTCGCCGGCGCCGAGAATATCGATCTTGTGCTTCTTGATATCAAACTGCCCGATATACAGGGGCTCGATGTCCTCACAAAGCTCAAGAATCTGGATAGCGATCTCGTCGTGATCATGATGACCGGGTATGGAACCATTGAAAGCGCCGTCACTGCCATGAAATCGGGGGCCTTCGATTACATCAGCAAGCCATTTAAAGCCAGGGATGTCGCCACGCTCATTAAGCTGGCCCTGGAGACACGGAATCTGAAGCGCGATGTGAAGCGGTTCATCGACAAGGACCGGAGGTTTTACGGTCTGGACAAGATCGTCGGTCAAAGCGAGGCCATTAACCATACGGTTGAGATGGTCAAAAAGATCGCACAGATAGATTCGTCGACCGTCCTGATCGAAGGCGAGAGCGGCACAGGAAAAGAGCTGGTGGCAAAGGCAATCCATCTCGGCAGCACACGCTGCGACAGGCCCTTTGTTGAAATAAACTGCGCCGCCATTCCGCCGTCACTCCTGGAAAGCGAACTTTTCGGGTATGAAAAAGGCGCCTTTACCGATGCACGGAAGACGAAAAAGGGGCTTATCGAACAGGCAAATGGAGGATCGCTGTTCCTTGATGAGATCGGGGATATGGATGGGGGGATGCAGGCGAAAATTCTCAACGTGCTGCAGGAAAGGAAGTTCCGACGCCTCGGCGGTGAAAAGGTCATTGAAGTGGATATGCGCATTATCACCGCTACCAATCATGATCTTCGCAAAGATGTCCAGGAAAAAGTATTTCGAGAAGACCTCTTCTACCGGATCAACGTTATTCACATTTACCTTCCACCCCTCCGGGACCGCAGGGGGGACATCCCCCTGTTGGTGAACAGTTTTATCGATGAGTTCAATACCTTGTTTACCAAGCACGTCAGGGGAATCGCTCCCGATGCACTGCAGGTGCTCATGGAATATTCCTGGCCCGGCAATGTGCGGGAACTGAGGAACATCATCGAGCGC
>DSDU01000164.1 GCA_011056835.1 Deltaproteobacteria bacterium | reverse complement strand
CGGCCGCTACCGGTTCGATCTCCTGTACGGCAAACTTGTACGCCATGTCCGTGAGCATCCGCATCTCTTCTGTTAATTCAAAATCCATAGTGTATCCTCCTACATATTATTATTGCCCATTCTATGGAAATTTCGGTGATGTAACCGACCGGCATAGAATAGGATTGTGCCTGTAGTGTCGAGTAAATAAATAAAACTGTCTATTTCCCGAATTGTTCTCTCAGGGCGATTTTATTGATTTTACCGATGCTGGTTTTGGGGATGGCATCGACAAATTCAAGCAGGTCGGGAAGACCGTATTTCGGGTTTTTCCCCTCGTCGACATATTTCATCATGAACGACTTCATCTGATAAGTATGCATCCCCCGTCATGAAAGATTGTCGAATTAATTGTTCTTCTTTCATCGTCCGATGTGAAATCTTACAGCATGGATGTTATGCCGTTCATTCACATCACCATAAACGAAATGCTATCGTTGATGCTCCGTGTTGAATAAACGCTGTCATAC
This sequence comes from Deltaproteobacteria bacterium, assembly GCA_011056835.1. GTDB lineage: Bacteria > Desulfobacterota > Syntrophia > Syntrophales > UBA6807 > DSDU01. The sequence goes on along the minus strand of DSDU01000164.1, from coordinate 3,638 downwards.
TTTTAACACGGAACGATAAGATCATAAAAGCTTATACTGTTTGTGCCATGCGAAAGTTCATGTCTCGAACCGTTCAATTCATTCAATCCAGCAGACGTTGCACATTGTCATAGGTTTCATTTATCTCATCACGAATGGTTCCCGGTTCATTATGACGCTGGTACAGCACAGCGAATTCAGAAGGCACTCCATTTCCCAGTAATTCTCCGAGGTAGCTTAATTCAAAATATGGTTTTTTTACAGAAAAGAGAAAATCGCTTCCATGGACAAGATATGCCATGCTGCGCGCAACGTCACACAATAACAGTAACCGGTCGATATCAAGATCATGATATGAATCGAAATAATAAATACCGTCAGACTCTCTGAATTTTCCGTCCCGTTCAAGTTCTTCTTTGATCGGTGTGCCGGGGAATGGTGTCAGCATTTCGGCATAGGCAATTTCAGCCCCGCTTTCATAAACTTTCTTTGCAAGTCTGATCGTTTCCAGCATGGTATCCGTTGTATCCCGGGGACCGTATAAGATGAAATTCACGACAGGCGGCAAGTTCTGTTCGATACAGTAGGAAGTTCCCCTGAGAATATCATCCGGTGTCAGGTTCTTCCGATAATAATCCAATATTTGCTGTGATCCCGATTCAGCTCCAATGTACAATCCCTTGAAACCGGCGTCGCTCATTATTTGCGCAATCATGGGATTTTTGCATATATCGTCGATCCTTCCCTCAGCATAAAAAAACACCTTTTCATGATATCCCCGTCGCATGATTTCACCGCACAGATGCTTCACCCGTTTAAAACTGAGGGTAAAGTTGTCGTCGGTGAACATGATACGGTCGGCATCGAGATTAATGAGCTGTTCGATTTCATCCAGGATGCTTTCTACGCTGCGAAGCCTCACGATGCGTTTATAGAGGGATTGAATAGAGCAGAATGTGCACGTATGAAAACAACCCCTGCTTGTCGAGATACTCCTGGTCACGTAGCTGTCGTTATTAACAAGATCATGAGCGGGGAGGGGGAGGGCGTCAAGATTTTTGATGAGTTCTCGCTGCCCGGTGTCGACTATCGTGCCTCGATCTCTGAAGGCGATTCCTTGAATCATGGTAAACGGTTTCTTCAGGTGATAATGTGAGACGAGTTCATTGAGAGTTGCTTCTCCCTCTCCTTTCACGACCACATCAATTTCGTCGCAGGCATCGAGAACTGCGCCACTCACAACAGTTGCATGGATTCCACCCACAACGGTCATAATTTCCTTGGAATAGTCCTTTATCGTTCGGCATACGGCACGGGCGGTTGTGAAGCTGTCGGACAATGCGGTCACTCCGACAATATCGGGAGAGTACTGCTGTAATTGGGACAGAAGGAATTCATGACCGTTATCTCCACGAGGCACATCCAGATCCACGATGGCCGCGGCAATTCCTTCGTCTCGTAACGATGACGCAAGATATTCAAGTCCGAGGGGAGGGATTTCAGCTTTGCCGTTATGGCGTGGATTAACAAGAAGAACGGTCATTTCATCGATTCCTCGGCAGTCATGCCCCCCCGTGACATGCTCAATTCATTACCACATACCTCGGTGATTTCAGAATGGCGGATCGCGGGGGCAACAGGTTCAGAATTCAAAGGTACGATCTTAAATGGTGACCGGAGCGCCCCACATCGGGCACGCCGGTCACCGATCCCATAAGCTACTTCTTCTCGAATAAATCTTTGTAGGTGACACGCATGTCCCGTTTCAAGATCTTACCGGTAGGTGTTTTCGGAAGAGCGTCTACGAAGACAATTCCTTTGGGAATCTTAAACATCGCAAGTTCCTTTTTACAGAGGTCGAGTATTTCCTGTTCGGTTATCGTCTGTCCCGCCTTCGGAACGATAACGGCCGTAACCGCCTCAACCCATTTGGGGTGGGGAATTCCAATAACTGCAACTTCCTGAACCCGCTTGTCCAGGTAGATTGCCTCTTCCACTTCCCGTGTCGGTACGTTCTCGCCACCGGTCTTGATCATGTCTTTCTTGCGGTCCACCACTTCAATGTACCGGTCTTCATCCTCTACCCCGATGTCTCCCGAATGGAACCATCCGCCCTTCATGGCTTCTTCGGTTTTTTCAGGTTCCTTGAAATACATGATCAGGGCATGAGCGCCTTTTCCGCAGATTTCTCCCGGAATGCCCGGTTTGTCGATAGGATTGAATTCATCATCTTCAAGTCTTGTTTCCATGTTCAGACCGCCTTTGCCGGCGGAACCGAGTTTGTTAAATGCGTCCTTCGCCTTCAGGATCGTGTGGTAGGGGGCAAGCTCCGTCTGACCGTAATAATTATAGACCCGGCCGCCGGGGAACCTTTCCATCATTTCCTTGAGAACTTCTACGGGCATGATGGAAGCTCCGTAATAGCACTTCTTAAGGCTGGAAAGGTCATATTTCTCAAAATCAGGATGCCTCATGATGCCGATCCAGACCGTGGGAGGTGCGAAAAACAGGGTCGCCTTGTAGTCCTGGATATTCTTCAGGATCTGACCGATGTCCGGAGCAATCAGGACATTCGTGCCGCCCAGCCAGAAAATCGGATTCATAAAAACATCCCGCTGAGCGCAGTGGTAAATCGGGAGGGCGTTGATGGAAACATCGTCGTCGTCATACTGTCCGTCCACGATCGCTCCCATATACTGTGCCATGAGCGCCTGGTTGCTGATAATGACTCCCTTCGGCAGGGACTCGGTTCCGCTGGTATAGGTCATCTGGCAGGGTTCTTCGATGCGCAGAACGGCATCCGGTTCATCGGCGGGATACTGTTTGTACCATTCATCAAAATCCTTGAATCTTCCATTCACCGGCGGCTGTCCGGCACCTTGGTTCGACCATATCAGTGTCTTGACGGTCGGCATCTCATCGAGAACATCCTTGACCAGGTCGTACAGGGCATCCTCAACGATAAAGACGACGCTCTCAGAGTGATTGATACAGAAAGAAATATCCTTGCCGCGCAACATATAGTTGACTGCAAGATAGATGGCTCCGATCTTACAGCACCCGAACCATGTCAGAACGTGATGAATCGTATTATGTGCCAGGATGGCAACCCGATCGTACTTCTTCACTCCAAGATCTCTCAATGCATTGGCGACTCGATTGCACTCGTCTTCCATTTCAGTGTAAGTAAGACTCTTGTCACCGAAAATCATCGCAGTCTTGTCAGGATAATGGTAAGCGCTCCTCCGGATCATATCGGCAATAACCCATCGGTTTACCTTGTTATACCGATCCATGAGAAATCTGACGCTTTCATCGTTTAACGTATTGTAATACTTCTTTTCCTCCTCTGTCAGCGGTTTAAACGCCATACGTACAATCCTCCTTTTTATGTTTTTATGCCCTCACTGTTACACTCCCACTACGGGAGATTATCAAGCCCCAGTTACCAGCCATTTCATGTGTTCCGGGGCCGGCCAAAAAATTCTCACCCATCCCGGAACACGCCACCAATCAATTAAAAAAACGCCATGCTATTTTTTCGTATAATCGAACACCCCCTTGCCGGTCTTTCTGCCGTATCGTCCCGCCCTGACCAGCTGGACGAGCGCGGGAGCGGGACGGTATTTGTCTCCCAGTTCCTTGTGCAGCCCCTCAAT
>DSDU01000045.1 GCA_011056835.1 Deltaproteobacteria bacterium | reverse complement strand
TAGAGATTATGCTTCCTGCTCCCACCGAAGAGCATTAATCGTTCAATGCCTGCTTTCGCTTGTTTGTAATTTTTACGAAGAAAGTTAATGTGTGCAAAAAAACTATAGGAGGTGGTATATAAAAAAACTAGTTGATCGATAAGGTGGCGACGGTGACGTGCAGTGAGAAAGAAGCAAGCCGGAAAGATTGGACCATGGCGGTCATCTCTACAAAAGGGCAGCGGGGGCAAATATGAGTTTCCTGTTCAGGAAAATCTTCAAGACGAGGGCATTCCATGCGTTTATCTATCGCTTTATTCGCATCTACAGCTCAACGTTCCGGATGCGGATAGAAAACGAACAGAAATGGATGGAACATTTCGCACAGGGTGGCCGGGTCGTTTTATGCACCTGGCATCAACAGTTTTTTCCTGCCATTCGACATTTTCAGACCTATAGACGTTTCAAACCCTCTCTGATGATCAGCAAAAGCACCGACGGGGAAATCATTGCCGATGTGGCCGAGCGAAGCGGCTGGCATGCGGTTCGAGGTTCTTCTTCACGTGACGGCAAAACAGCTTTGAAAGAGATGATCCGGCGCCTGCGTCAGTTCGGGATGGCCGCGCACATCGTTGACGGACCCAAGGGGCCGGCAGGGATCGTGAAGGCCGGTGTAATCCAGTTGGCCGACATTGCTGATGCGGTTATCGTTCCCTTTTATACCTCCGCTGACAGGGCATGGTATTTCAACAGTTGGGACACGTTTTTGCTTCCAAAACCCTTTGCCACTGTCGTTCTATCCTTTGGTGAGATGATCAACCTGGACACGACCGCTTCCCCTGACACCTTCGAACGCCAAAGACTTGCTCTGGAACGGATCATGCTTCCCGAATTGAGGACAAAGTCCACCCGGTCATCCTCGGACTGAAGAAACAATGCTCCCAGCACACGCGGAGGCTCGGATTGAAACCAAAGCTCCTGGCGTTTATCATGATGTATTGACGTAAACCTACGCGTATCAGGTGATCGCGAAAGTGATGAAAAAGGCATTTTTCTGATATGCAGTGCCAATTAGCAGTTTGGCTTGCCCGCATTCTCTGAGTCATTTTTTTCGGTACGACTGTGTTCTGTGGTTCCAACCTCGATACCCTGTGTCCTGGCGCGTTTTTCCCACTGTTGCCGAGCCAGGACGCGCATATCTTCGACATCGTCCATCTCGTCCTGAATTTCCATACCCAATAATGTCTCCAGAACGTCTTCGAGCGTTACCAGCCCCGAAGTCCCCCCGTATTCACCCACAACAATGGCGATGTGCTGACGACGATCGAGAAGTAATTCAGAGAGCATTGACAACGTCATCGACTCCGGAACAAAAAGAATATCTCGTTTCAGTGCATCAAGCTTCACATTGCTTTGGCCCCGGGTCTTGAACATCAGAATATCATCTTTGAGAACAAAGCCGGTGATTTTATCAATATCCGTCTCATAAACCGGCAGGCGTGAGAAGTGAGTATGAGTTTGGCTGTGCAGCAAAGCCTCTGCAACCGTCATATCTTGGGGAAATGCTGAGATTACGACTCGCGGTGTCATAATAGCTGTGACTTGCAGTGATCCGAATCGAAACAGATTTCGGATGATCCGGGATTCGTTCTCGTTGATGTGACCGGTCTGCTTTCCGATATCAGCCATGGCGATGAATTCATCACGGCTGAAAACGTGCTCCACCTTCCCTCGAGCAATCAGTCGTGTCAATCCTTCGGCAACCCACACTAACGGATAAAGCGATATGATGAGGCCCTGCACAAACAACGCCGTTGCATCCACGAACTTCATCCAGTAAACGGCACCCATCGTTTTGGGAATGATCTCAGAAAGAAATAAGATCATCAATGTAATGCACGCTGAAAATAAACCGATCCAAGCACTTCCAAATACCACCGTTGCTTTTGCTCCGGCGACGATTGCCCCTACAGTATGTGCGATCGTATTCAGAGTCAAAATCGCCGCAAGTGATTGGTCGATTCGTTCCTGTCGTAGCCGTTTCAGAAGCGCCGCACGCTTTGGTCGCTTCTCTCTCAGACTTTCGATGTACGACGGCGTAATGCTCAAGAGAACCGCCTCTGCCACGGAGCAGGCGAATGAAAAAATCAATGCCAGCAGCACAAAGACTATCAGAAGCACCACATCTGTCTTGCTACTCTCGATAATCGATACGTTTGCACTGTCAGCGCCACCGGCAAGAGCCGCGTTAACAAAAATCATGAGTAAAATAAAAGCAGTTATCCTGTATGAATTTGGATTTGATAATCTCATGCGAATTCCGATGTTCCCGTATTCCGAATCTGCATCTGATGAGTTGCGAATTATAGGGGTGTTGGGAGAATACTTGTAAAAGTGTGAAGATGAAGCAATGACTATTTTCCCCGATTATTTTGTTGCATCATCAACTTTCTCTTTTACTGATTCAATAGCTTTATCAATTTTTTTGCCGGCCTTTTCAGCGCCCCCCTCTTTTTCGCAGGCGACAGTTAAAAATGAAAAAATCAATAGTGAAAGAAATAATAGCATCAATGATTTCCAATTCATTTTATTGCCTCCATATCTTATTATTTTTGACAACCCATATGACATCTACAATTCCAGGGGAAGGATAATAGAGAACCCTTCCACGCTGCCTTTATTCTGTTGCCAATTCCAGTGCTACATGGTCTATTTTTCGGGAAATGTCGGACATGGAATAGCCGGTCGTATGGGCAGTATCGAGAACCCTTCCTGTCATTGTATCCACCAATCTGGCGTTTATCGATATCTGACTGCCGACCGTGGTCACACTCCCGACAACAACCGTTTCGACACCATGCAACTTGCCGGCCTCTACAATGGTTTTTTCATCGAGCAGTCCCGTTAATCCCATTTGCAGCTCATTCATAATTTGTTCAAAGGATAATCTTTCGTACACCGTGAAGGCGCCCGTTCTCGACAGGCTGCTGGTAAGCCACTCGGCTACTATAAGCCCGGCATCTTGCGTTGAGATGTCGCCTCGTTCCGAGAATTGCACAACAGCGGTTTTCAAAACTGAGCTTCTGAGTTTGAGCTGCGAAGGCAAGGGTGACTTTGCTTCTACCGAGACTTTCTCCGGTTTTTGGTCTCTTTCCAGCCCTGCTTCGTGTTTTTTCGTCTCACGATCAAGTTCCCGTTCCCTTTTCTCTGCCTCCCGTTCCTGTTCCACTGCTCTCTTTTCCGATTCCCTTTCCAATTCTCCCTGCCTCTTCGCGGCTTCTCTTGCTTGTTCCTCCAGACGTTTCACTCTTTCTTTGTTGATTTCATCCTGTTTATTATTGTCGGCTAGCATCGTAAAAGGAACACTGCCTTCGCTAGCTCCGCAGTTGACTGGATGCAGAGCCGGGGTCGGGCTCGCGTGTTTTCTTATGGTTCCCTGTGCATTTGCTGATACTGATGATAGCATAATGATTAACAGGAAGATTACATAAACGGGTAACAGCTTTCTCATGGTATTCTCCTATGAAGGGATTATAATCTAAAGGTCATCCATAGCATGATGGGACGGGCATGGGGATAAAAATCTCGAAGGCATAATCCATAATTAAGATGTCACAAAAACTTGCCTGAGCCTAAACTCGGCGCGGCGAGGATGTCCCCCAAACTCTTTATACTTTCGGGAGTATATGAGGAGGGAATTTATGTGTCAAGCAGATTGTGACAGAAGCAACTCAGGAGGTAATCAGGGGTAGGACGAGCTTGAACTATTCAGAATTGCTACTCCCGGCTTTTCATATTCGATACTTCCGACATTGATTTCGAGCAATCTTTGAAACGGTTCAGAGGTCAAATCAAACGTGCACGGAGAGAAAACGATCGGATAAATCTGACATCCCACTCTCACTTTGTTCGTTGTAATGATGACGGTTCTCATCATGACATCGACTGCGACAGCGGCGATGGTCCCGTCGTGCGCTGGATTAATTTTTCCTCATTGAATAACGCAATATGTTAGAGGCATAGCTGTGCTGGAGCCTATAACGTATTATTTTCAAATGAAATGTTTGTGGGAAAAAATTGCAAGTAGGGAAATACTATCACAAGAATGTGATATGACGATTTTGTTGCGTTTCTTTTGTAAGGAAATACTCAATCTGAAAATGGCTCAGTATCTGGGGAAAAGAT
>DSDU01000114.1 GCA_011056835.1 Deltaproteobacteria bacterium | reverse complement strand
GTGCTACGGTATCGGTGTGGGGCGAACGGTCGCCGCATGCATCGAACAGAACAATGACGAAGACGGGATTGTCTGGCCGATGGCGATTGCGCCGTATCACGTCATTATATCACCGGTGAATATGAAGGCGGATGAGTTGTCCCGGGGGGCGGCGGATCTGTATGAAAAACTGACCGCGATGGGTGTTGAAGTGATTCTTGACGATCGTGACGAACGGGCAGGCGTCAAGTTCAAGGATGCCGATCTCATCGGAATTCCTTTGCGTCTCACCATGGGACCGAAAAAATTCGCCGAAGGTAAAGCGGAAGTGAGATTCAGGAAATCCGGCGAAGTCCGGGAACTCGATCTGAACGGAGCAGCGGAGTACATTGCGGATATTGTTGCCGGGGAGTTACGGAGCAGTAATGAGGCGTAGATTCTCCCGAAACAAAACGGGAAATGGATGCAGGCTCTTGTGTCAATGATACGAATTACCGACATACTGGATAAGGCTCAGGAATATCTTTCCGAGGAACACCTGGAAATGATAGAAAAGGCCTACATCTTTTCCGCAACGGTTCATCAGGGGCAGAGCCGCCTCTCGGGTGAGCCCTATCTGATCCACCCCCTTGAGGTGACGGGAATGCTCGTCGATATGAAGCTCGACATAGCCAGTATTATTACCGGCATGCTTCATGACACCGTGGAAGATACTTTGACGACAATCGAGGAAATCGAAGAGGCCTTCGGCAAGGAAGTCGCCTTTCTGGTGGAAGGTCTGACAAAGATCAGCAAGATCAAGTTCAGCAGTCAGCTGGAGCAACAGGCGGAAAATTTCAGAAAAATGATGCTGGCCATGTCGGACGATATCAGAATCCTGCTGGTTCGACTGGCCGACAGAATGCACAATATGCGAACCCTTGAGTATCAGCCCGAAAACAAGCAAAAATACATCTCCCGGGAAACGCTTGAAGTGTATGCGCCGCTGGCAAGCCGTCTCGGCATCAACTGGATGAAAGTGGAACTTGAGGATCTATCATTCAAGTATCTGTTTACAGAGGACTATTTTGATTTGATCGACCGTGTCGCCAAGAAGAAGGAGGAACGGGATGCCTACGCCGAAGAAGTAAAGCGCATCATCAGGGAAAACCTGGAAGCTTTTCACCTTCAGGCCGAGGTGGAGGGACGGGCAAAGCATTTTTACAGCATTTTCAACAAAATGAACGAACAGCATATCAATTTCGACGAGGTCTATGACCTCACGGCCTTCCGCATCATACTTGAGGCAAATGAAGTGAAAGGATGTTATGAGGCCCTCAGCGTCGTTCACGCCCTGTGGAAACCCGTGCCGGGACGCTTCAAAGACTACATCGCCATGCCCAAGGCAAATAACTATCGTTCGCTTCACACGACGGTCATCGGGCCGTACGGCGAGCGTGTGGAAATACAGATCCGGACCAGGGAAATGCACGAATGGGCGGAAGAAGGAATAGCCGCCCACTGGCGATACAAAGAAGGCAAGGTATCTCCCGATGGGGGAGAGGACCACATCAAGAGACTGCGTGAGCTGTTCGAATTGCAGCAGGAGCACAAGGACGCCAGGGAGTTCATGCACAGTCTGAAAATGGCGCTCTTTCCAGATGAGGTCTACATATTCACACCAAGAGGCGATGTGAAAGCCTTTCCAAAAGGGGCGACGCCGATTGATTTTGCCTACAGCATCCACACCGATGTGGGGAATCAGTGCGTGGGAGCCAAGGTGAACAGGAACATCGTCCCCCTCAAGTATAAGCTTCAGAACGGGGACACCGTTGATATCATTACGCAGCCGGGGCACCATCCCAGTAAGGACTGGTTGAAATATGCGGTGACGTCCAGGGCCATATCGAAAATCAAGCAATGGATAAAAACGGAGGAACGGGACAAGAGCATCGCCATCGGCAGAGATGTGCTGGAGCGGGAATTCAAAAAGGTCCACCTCAAGTTAAATCAGGCAGCCAGGACTGACGAATTCAAGGAAATCCTGGCGGAACAGTCTCTTGCCACCGCCGACGACCTTCTTGCCCTTATCGGATACGGCAAGATATCCGCAAAGTACATCGTCAACCGCATCATGCCTGAAGAAGAAGTCAAAGAAGAAATCCCCGTTGAAAAACAGAAAAAAAAGACAAAGAAATCCGCGGATGCGGGCATTTCAATTACCGGTGTCGACGATGTCATGGTGCGGTTTGCCCGATGCTGCACCCCGTTGCCGGGAGATGATGTGGTGGGCTACATAACCCGGGGACGCGGTGTCAGTGTCCACGTAGCAACATGTCCCGGCGTCCAGGAGATGGATCCTGAACGGCTTGTCGATGTGAAATGGAACATCGGGCAGAAGCAGGCATTTCCCGTCAATATCAGGGTCATTTGCATCGATAAGCGGGGGCTCCTCTCGGAGTTGAGCAATGTCATATCCAATCTGGGAATCAATATCAGCTCAGCTAATATCGACACCATCAGGGGAGAAAATGCAACCTGTGACTTTGAGCTGGACGTGAGCGATCTCGATCAGTTCAATACCCTTGTTTCCGCCCTCAGAAAACTGAAAAGCGTGCAGACCATTGAGCGGTTACGCGGCTCGCTGCCGGGAGGCAAACGGAAGGCGTATATGTGAGACGTCCCATGGGGTATTGACAGGGGCGCGGAGTTGCTGTATGAATCCTCAGCTTGAAGCGATACATTGTAATCCATCATAAAGGAATATTCCATCATGACTATGAGATTGTGCAGGGGGATCGCCGCGATCCTCATTACCCTGATTTTTTTGCCGGCGACCATTGCGACGGCTGCGAATAAATACCTTGTCGTCCTCGATCCGGCCCACGGAGGGAGCGACAAAGGTGTTCGGCTGACGAACACGGTTTATGAGAAGGATGTCACCCTTTTCATTGCCGGTGAGATACGGAAAGAGATCGGTACAAAGGGGCCGATTTCGATCAAGCTGACACGGACGGCCGACGAGGATCTTGCGTCGTCGGAAAGAATTCAAATGGCGCGGGCATCAAAGGCGGATCTTTTTGTCGCCATTCACGTGAATGCCGGTTTCGGGAGGAGTTCATCGGGATACGAAGTCTACTTTCCCGGTTTCAAAAAGGGGTCGAAACAGCAGGGCGGTTCGTCGGAAATCATCGATGACATGGTTCGAAACAAATTCCTGAATGAGGGCGTGAGGTTTGCTCAACATGTCATGAGGAACATCGAACCGATTTTCCCGCGGCAGGGCAGAGGGCTGAGAGAAGCGCCCGTGCCGGGTTTTGATGAATTGGACATCCCCGCGGTTGTTATAGAACTGGCATTTGCCACCAACATAGAGAATCGGAAAAAACTGACACAGAAGGATGCTCAAAAAGCGATTGCCGAGGCGCTCAGTAAGAGTATCAAAGAGTATTTCACGACAATGGGGCAAAGTGGTGAGAAATAGCGGAAGAAAGAATGATGAGATGAGACAACTGCGGATCAGGCGGGATTTTCTTCTCTATCCCAAAGGGTCCGTCCTTATCGAACTCGGCGACACCAGGGTTATCTGCACGGCATCGCTGGAAAACGGGGTGCCGCCGTTCCTGCGGGACACCGGCCGGGGCTGGCTCACCGCCGAGTACTCCATGCTGCCCATGTCAACACCCGAGCGGAACATGCGGGAGTCGTCCCGGGGAAGAATCGGCGGGAGGACCCATGAGATACAGCGGCTCATCGGACGGTCTCTCCGCGCGATCACCGATCTGAATTCTTTCGGGGAACGAACCATGTACATCGACTGCGACGTCATTCAGGCCGACGGGGGAACGAGGACCGCGTCGATTACCGGAAGCTTTGTCGCCATGATCGATGCCTTTCGCTCCTTAAGGAATGACGGCATTATCGACAGGATTCCCGTAGCCGAGTACGTCGCGGCCGTCAGTGCCGGCATTGTGGACGGCGAGGTTCTCTTGGATCTTGACTATCGGGAAGATTCACAGGCCGAGGTGGACATGAACATCATCATGACGCGTTCGGGGAGGTTCATCGAAGTGCAGGGCACCGCCGAGCAGGAACCGTTCTCCCGGGACGATCTGGAAAAGATGATGGATGTCGCCTTAAAAGGAATTACAGAATTGACGGACAGGCAGATTGAAATACTGGGGGATCTGAACTGAAAACAATCGTCTTTGCAACGAGGAATAAGGGAAAACTTAGAGAAATCAAATCATTGTTGGAATGCC
>DSDU01000240.1 GCA_011056835.1 Deltaproteobacteria bacterium | reverse complement strand
TGTTCATTTTCCGGGCACCAATTGACCCGTAATATACACGTAACTAATTACTATATCAATGTGTTTTACTTTTTCAGGAGGCTCTAAATAACTATATTTTTGCAACTGTTAAAGATCAGTCAAATGAAAGCATGATGCTGTCATTATGAATGAGTCAATAAAAATGATTGCAAATTCGATCTTTTATTCTTAAGTCCGAGCTTCCTGCGGATATTACCCCGGTGAAAATCAACAGCCCGTGTCGACAAGTTCAGCAGTTCCGACATTTCCTTTGATGTCCTGCCTTCCTTGACGAGATTTGCCACCTGAATTTCCGTAGGTGTCAGTTTTGAATACTTCACTTTCATATTATGAAGAAATGGCGAAATGATATCATTCAGACTTTTTTCGAGAATTGTCAGATAGATAAACTGATTGGAACTCAATCTCGTTTTCTTCAACTTTTCTATGTACGGCACGGCAAGTTCCCGAACATTCAACAGCACTTTCTCTTCCAGTTCATTCTTATCATCTTCTCTCCGTTTCAACAGAACCTTCAACGCCGTATTGACTTCTTCAAGGTTTCGTGACTTCGAATGGACTTCCTGTTCACGTTTTTTCGCTTCCTCCTCGGCCTGTTTAAGATCGGTGATGTCCAGCAAGGATGCCACACTTTTTTTCGTCCCCGGAATCATCGATATGGTTATCATGAGATCTTTTCGATTACCCTTTATATCCAGAAAACCGAATTCATAATTACGCGGCGCCGCATTGGAATCGATGCGTCTCATTTGATGATAGTATTTCATCCGTTCCACATCTTCCGGAACGATAAAGTCCGTCCAGCTTCTGCCCTCACAGTATTCTTTTGATGCTCCCGACAACTGGGCGAATTCCGTGTTGACCAGGGACATGACCGTGTCTTCCTCAATGATGATTGTCGCCGTACCGGTCGTTTCGAAAATTGTGCGATACCAGTTTACCGATTCGCGGGCTTTCCTCAGCGCAATTTTTTGTTCCGTCATATCTGCAAGGGATGCCACGCTTTTCTTCGTCCCCGGGATCATGGCAACCGTCAGAAAGACATCCCTGACTCTTTTCCAGCTATCGATCAAACTGAATTCATAGTTTCGCGGCGCCGCATTGGCATCATCCCTTCGCAGATAATGATATCGACGCATCCGTTCCACATCCTCCCGGGCCACAAATTCCGTCCAGCTTCGCTTACCTTCCCAGTCCTCTTTGGAATACCCGGTCATTTTTTCAAATTCAGTATTGACCAATGATATGATCGTATCTTCCTCGATGATTATTGTAGCAGTCCCGGTGTTTTCAAATATGGTGCGATACAGGTTTTCCGATTGCTGAAGCATTTCTTCCGCCAGTTTCCGCTCACTAATATCCATTGAGTTACCCAGTATGGCAGGTTTTCCATCATATGATATCGAGGCCACCGTCTCCATAACCCAACGGATCTCCTCTTTTTTTGTCATTATTCTGAAATCATGGGGGGATGTTCGCTCTCCTCGAAGCATTTCACGGGCGTTTCGTTTGACCCGTTCTCTATCTTCGGGATGAACGATCCGATCAGATTTGGTGCCGATCAATTCCTCGACGGTATATCCGGCATAAGAAGCGGCATTGGCATTGACGGTACGAAATCTTCCATTCTGGACAACGTAAATGCCGGCAAAGGATTTCTCGGAAATCGTGCGATAGATGTGTTCGCTTTCCCGTAATGTTTCAACAACACTACTGTACTTCGACACTGATTTTTCAAGATCGGACAACCGCCGTTTCAGTGCCTCAAAGGTCATGATATCGTTCATTTCACTATCCTGTTAATGTGACATCGCCCACGATGACTATGATATTTTTATTCACCCGCACCGATTAATGGTCTCTGAAAATCTGAACGGAACCGAGGGAAGAATGCCGGAATCTCTTTTTTTGCCAACAGGAAAATTCGACCGGCACAGCCTTTAGGGAAAAGGGGCAACCGGTTATTTCAGGCTGTCATTGTTCAGTATTTACCATCAGCCTGAAAGCCTTTGATCATATGGATACTCAAGGAGTACTCGCATCATTTCACCCGTGAATCAATTTTTAATAGGAATTGAAGTCAGAATTGATTCGATGTCACGTGATGAAATAATGTATGTGCTAAAAGAGACATACCCCCGCGGCTGCTCCGGTTGTGTCGATGATCGAGTCATAATCACCGATTTCACTGATGAACGAAAACCACTTATTTTCCAATGTGTTACGGCACAGCATACACACATGAATTCAATTTTTTGTCAACAACTATGTAAAGGTGCTTATGCCGTGAAAACAACATGGGCACCCCGACGATATCAGGACGTCACCCCGATCACTAACGTTTACATGTCACTCCCTCCACGGGCGGCACAATGATCGTTTAAATCCTTCACGACAGCGCACCGAAAATATCACTGATCAGCCGTTCACACTTTGCATCGAAAAAATGTCGATTTGTCGATCTTACCGTCCGTGCCTCTTCAATGAAATACGAAAACAGCCGTATATCTTCAGCACTTCTTCTGCCCGCGCTGCGGTCGGCCGATATCTTCGCCAGCACAGAGAGAAGCCCGAAACAGTACATGCTCAAGGTGGATATCCTCCTGAGGAAAAATTCCTCGTTGCCGATTTTTTTACCGTATTCGATCAGTCCAAAAATAAGCATGCGACGAATCGTCCGGGCATGTGACTGTGCCAGCCGCACTGCTTTGTTCAGTGTCCTGTCATCAAAACGGAGTTCCCATTTCATGGGGGCAAAACTCATAACAAACTCTTTCACGAGATACATCCATTTATCGAACCTTTGACGGGTCTTGAATTCCTTGGCAATACGACCGATTGCAAAGAGTGACGGATAAATGGAATGAATCTCCGTAGTACCTTCGAAAATGGTGGTGACACGAAAATCCCTCATTCGTTTCTCGTACGGCTGAGTTGAAATAAAACCTGAACCTCCCGCCACCTGGAGTGCGTCATAGAGGGTCTCCCATGCCTTAGTTGTTCCGAAGAGTTTGCAATGGGATGTTTCAATAACGGGATTATGTTCGGTGTCGTGTTCCAGTAATCCCGCCGAAAAATAATTCATGGCCTCCATGACGAGGCCGTGCACCCGAGCACGGACGATTTTTTCCTGAATCAGGGGGAATGTCTCAATCGGCACGCCGAACTGAATTCTCGATTGTGCTCGCGCCCGCATGTCATGGTAGGATCGCTTCGTCACACCTGACGAAGCGGCCATAAGCCCGAGCCGTCCATAGTTGAGGACAGTCAAGGCAATGGTATATCCGTAACCCGGCTTTCCCAATAAATTCTCGACGGGAACACGAACATTTTCAAAGCGAACCATAGCGGTGGAACTGCTCTTCAATCCCATCTTGGGCATATCGGCACCGATTATTATGCCGTCCCACGCTGTTTCAATAATGAATGCACCCATAAAACCGGGATGTTCCGGATCCAGCTGGGCAAATACGGTCATCCCCTGAGCGTAATTGGCATTCGTTATGTACGTCTTGACGCCGTTAAGGACATAATGGCTGCCATCTCCCGAAAGCTCAGCCTTCGTCTCGATGTGCCGGGCATCGGAACCGACTTTCGGTTCGGTCAGAGCGTAGGAAAAAATCATATCTCCCGCTGCTGCCGGAACAAGGTACCGCTGTTTTTGCCCTTCCGTCCCAAACAGTTCGATTCCCTTGATTCCGATCAGGAGATGGGCTAGAAATGCCAGGGCTGCCGACATATCAAGGCCTGCAACCGCTTCTACTATTTTCAGCTGATCCCACAGGTCGAGCCCCAGCCCTCCGTATGCCTCAGGGACAGACAGCCCGAAGAGGCCCATGCCACCCATTTTTTTGATCATGTCATCGGGGATTCCGCCGAGCGCTTCAAGTTCCTTCGGAGGATACTCTTCAAGAAGTTCCTCATATCTCCTGAGCAGATCTTCAACCGTACCAAGATTCCCCGGTCCCCGGTATGATCGGAATGCCCATTGATCCAGTACTCCCCGGTATACTTTATTCATAAAATCGATCGATCCCATGGTCCCTTCCTTATCACATAATGTTGAAATCATATTGCATCGTGAAGCGTACCTTTCCCAAGCCTGCTCCTGATTATACATTATCGATATCATATTACTAGAGTTTAGAGTTTCCTTAGCGCCTGTTGTTCTTTAAAAAAAGCATACCTCACCGTCGGTGCCTTTTTAAGCGGCAAATAACGCATTGATTGTACAGATGTAACGCTGTTATTCAGGC
>DSDU01000179.1 GCA_011056835.1 Deltaproteobacteria bacterium | reverse complement strand
GTTCATACCGGAACGTATGCGCGAAGCAGCCGATTAGTTATTTACATGGATTTCATACGGAACAATGTGCTATAAACACAATAAGATGCAAGAGATGTTGCAAGCGTTTTATCTCCTTAACCCGCGGTAGGAACGTATCAAAATATTTCTACAATTCATAAGGAGGTCATCATGCCTGAGGCCCAACCCCCGGCAGTCGCAAAGAAACCTGTCCGACTTACCCCTGACGACTACAAGGATATGCTGATGAACGCCCCCGTGGGGATATTATCTTCAACACCCGACGGGCGGTTTACATATGTAAATTCATCCCTGGCGCGAATGTTCGGCTATGACTCGCCTCACGAAATGATGAACTCGGTGGAGGATATCGGAGCGCAGCTTTATGCGGACCCCGGAGACAGAGAAGAAATCAAGAGATTACTTAAGAAGAATGACAAAATATTAAATTATGAATGCAGCTTCATCCGTAGGGACGGTTCCCTTTTCTGGGCATCCTTCGATATTCGGGCGGTGAGGGATAGAGGGGGTGAAGTCATTCATTTACATGGCTTCTTTTCAGATATAACCGAACATGTCGAGAGGAGAAATTCCCTGCTGAGGACTCAGTTTGCCATGGACCGGGCGCCGGACAGCATCCTCTGGATAGACGACGAGGGTTGGATCGTTTACGCAAATGACTCCTCCTGCGCATCGATGGGATACACCCGCGAGGAATTGCTCTCCATGAAGGTCTTTGATATCGACCCGGATTTCCCCCCTGAAGACTGGGAGTGGCACAAAAAAGAAGTGCGGCGCCGGGGGTCGATGGCCTTTGAATCACGCCCCCGCAGAAAAGACGGAAGCCTTTTCCCCGTTGAAGTCAGCACCAACCATTTCAAGTACAACGATCTTTACCTGGCGTGCGCTTTCGATCGTGACATCACCGAACGCAGGCAGGCTGAGAACGCGCTGCGGAGGCGGCTTTCGTACGAGAGACTGCTCTCGGATATTTGCACGATGGCCGTGACGGCGGGAAATCTGGACGATTTTCTGGATCAGAGCATCACCATCATGGGCGAAACCATGGCAGTAAGTCGAGCTTATCTTTTCGAGCATCGTCACGAGACGGATGTTATGGACAATACCTACGAGTGGTGCGCCGAGGGTATCGTTCCGCAAAAGGACAATCTGCAAGGCTTGCCGTCCGGTATTCTCTCATGGTGGGTTGAAACGCTTAAAAGCGGACGGAATATCAATTTCATGAATATCGAAGATATTCCCGACGAAGCAACCAAGAAAATCCTGCGGCCACAGGGTATCTTTTCCATTCTGGTAGTTCCGCTTTTCGTGAGGAGTCGCTATTACGGATTTATCGGTTTCGATGACTGCCTGCAGCATAGTTTCTGGCCGAAGGAGGATGTGGACGTTCTCCTTTCTATTGCCAGAGTTATTGCCGTCGTTATCGAACGGAGGGATGAGGAGAAGAAGCTCAGCCTTGAGCGGCTTCAGCTTCTTTCCATCTTTGACAGCATCGAGGAGTCGATTTATGTCTCGGATCCGAACACCTACGAGATATTGTTTGTAAACCAGGCGTTGGAAAAGCTCCTCGGGAAGAACGTTATCGGTGGAATCTGCTACCGGGAGTTGCAGGGTCTGGACTCGCCGTGCCCATTCTGCACCAATGACATCATCCTGAAACAACACCCCCATGCCTATCGATGGGAGCATTACAATCACGAGCTGGGCAGGGCCTTCTCACTTCACGACAGTATCATCCGGTGGTCTGACGGACGAAGTGTACGGCTCAAGCTGGCCGTCGACATCACCGAACGCAAACTAACCGAGGAACATCTGAAAGAGAATGAGGAACTCTTGAGGAGCCTCTTGGAGGTAACGCCGGTAGGGGTGTCTCTCCTTGAGGGCCGTCTGTTCAAAAAGGTGAACAGGGCGTTCTGCAGGATCACCGGACATACCCAACATGAACTGGTGGGGATGCCGACAAGCATGCTGTACCCCGATGAGAAGGAATTTAACCGCGTAGCCGGGGAGCTTAATGAACAGATGAGACGGGACGGACTCGGCATGCGTGAGGAGGTCATGCAGCGCAAAGACGGCAAACTTATAAATGTGATTATAAGCCTGAGTCCCGTCAACCCCGAAAATATTTCCGCGGGGCTGTGCGCCACGGTACAGGACATAACCGAACAAAAGCAGGCTGAGGAGGCGCTGCGGGAAAGTGAAAAAAAATATCGATTTCTTGCGGAAGCGATAACGGACATCATCTGGACGCTTAACCTGGATTTGAAAACTACCTATGTAAGTCCCTCCATCGCGAAAATTCTCGGATTTACACCCGAGGAGAGAATCATTCAGGATGTTGAACAAACAATGACACCGGAGTCATACGAGAGAGCGATGGATCTCCTCGCCCGAGAATTGGAAATTGAAAAAGAGGGGGGTGCCGATCCCGGACGGTTCGTAACCATAGAAACGGAGTACTATCATAAAGACGGCCGCACCGTCTGGATGGAGAGCGTTGTGAGTCTGATGCGTGATTGTAACGGCAACCCTGCCGGTATACACGGCGTATCAAGAGACATAACGGAAAGAAAGCATGCCGAGGAAGAAAGAGAAAAACTGAAGGAGCAGCTCAATCGATCCCAGAAGCTGGAGTCCATCGGCACCCTCGCCGGTGGCATTGCACATGATTTCAATAACCTGCTCATGGGAATACAGGGTCATGCCTCCCTGATGATGCTCGATCTCGATCCCTCCCATCCCCACTATATCCGGCTGAAGCAAATCGAGGAGCAGATACGGAACGGCGCCGATCTGACGGGGCAGCTCCTGGGATTTGCCCGGGGCGGCCGGTATGAGTTAAAGCCGACGGACCTGAACGATGTCATTGAAACAACCTCCGGCATGTTCGGGAGAACCAAAAAGGAAATCAGCATCCACAAAAAGCTGAATAATAATCTCTGGATCGTGGAGGCTGACCGGACCCAGATGGGGCAGGTCTTCATGAACCTCTTCGTGAATGCCTGGCAGGCCATGCCCGGGGGCGGCGAGATCTTCCTGGAAACGGCCAATCATCACGTCCGAAATAAAGAGACACACCCCCTCGCTCAGGGAAAGTATGTCAAGATAACCGTCAGCGACACGGGCATGGGGATGGACGCACAGACCCGTGAACAGATATTCGATCCTTTTTTCACGACGAAGGGAATGGGACGGGGGACGGGCCTGGGGCTGGCCACGGTGTATGGAATCATCAAGGGGCATGGGGGAATGATCGATGTGACCAGCGAACCCGGACAGGGAACGACCTTTGAGATCTACCTGCCGACGACGGAGAAGACTGTAGTCAGGGAAGACGCCGTTAATGGGGAATGTTCCGGAGGAACCGAGACGATTCTCTTGATTGATGACGAGGTCATGGTCCTTGATGTCGCAAGAGCGATGCTCCAATCACTGGGATACCGGGTCTATTGTGCGGGAAGCGGTCAGGAGGGGGTCGCCGTTTATCATGAGAAAAAGGACGAAATCGACCTGGTAATTCTCGATATGATCATGCCCGGCATATCGGGAGGCGAAGCCTTCGACCGCCTGAGGGAGATCGATCCGACGCAGAAGGTGCTCCCTTCCAGCGGTTACAGCGTCGACGGCAAGGCACGGCAGATACTTGAAAAGGGCTGCAACGGTTTTCTCCAGAAACCTTTTCGGCTGGAGCAACTGGCCCGGGAGGTTCGGACGGCGCTGGAGCCGAAAGAGGGGTCGCCATAACGTATTGAGGGGGCCGATGCGGTTGTGCCGGAATGCACGGGACGCAGCAATAATCGTTGCGGGAACTGCCGCATAGAAGAGTTTTCCACGGGTTCTCAGCGGCCCACTCTGTAACGTTCCAGTCGCTGAATGGCGCTCGCTGTTTTCCTATACATCCTGGACTTATGCATATCCCTTTCTTTTTCTATGTTCGGAACGGTTTTTACAAGTTGTTCAAGCGTCGTCTCTCGATTCTGCAGTTTCTTTATCCCATCCAGATAAAAAGAATAAAGTCCGCCTGCAATGGCATTTGTCCGCACCTCGTATGCGTTTCCAATGTTGTTGACTTTTGAAAGCTCCTCCTCTGTTATGGTCCAGAGTTCGGCCAATACCGTTCGCCCCTTGTAGCCTTCATAGTTGCACATGCTGCAGCCCCGCCCCCTCAGGAAGGGGACATCATCCGGCATCGTTCCGAAGTAGTGGCTGATCATTCCGGGATCTGGATCGTATTCTTCAATGCAGTGGGGACATAGTTTTCTCACAAGCCTCTGCCCGAGAATCCCCGTTGTATAGGAAAGAAATGT
>DSDU01000244.1 GCA_011056835.1 Deltaproteobacteria bacterium | reverse complement strand
GCTCCGCATTCAAATTCAAAATGAGCTGCGAATGACGGGCTTGGCTGCTTCAGATAACGTGCAGAATATCAAAGATCAGTTCCCTTGCGGGTCATATGCAAAAACGTAACCGGAAATTACTGCCTTTCGCCCATAATGAATGCTATGGTATCGTTATCGACGACATGGGGACGGGCGTAAATCGCCGCATCGACCATACCCTCGGGATTCGCCGTGGCCAATACTCCCATGCCTGTCGTGGTTTCAAAATAAGCGCTCAGATTCATGTCATGTACCTCCTGTAATTGATTTGAGACATTTCCGCCTCCGTTTAAAATCATCGGTTCCTTCTTATACCGGTTTTGTGTCCAGTAATGCCAGCATTGTTGCCGTGTCCGTGGTGGGACGTTCACAGGCCGTATTGACGCAGACATACGCCGTTGCCTTGCCGTCCATACTGGTGAGGGATTCCGTATAACGGGCAATGCGTGAAATATCCGACGATGCCTCGTCACCGGAGCGAAACAGGACAACCTTGTTCGGTACGAAAGCGGATCGCAGGGCTCTAAGCATTTCCTGTGTATCGGTTGCGGCGGGATTACCGATGACAACAACTTCACAGGTGGGACCGAAGGCGAAATCGAGGGCAGCCATGAACTGAGTGTATGCGGCAGGAGATTCCTGAACCTGGGGGAAAAAGGTCGATGCCAGGTCCCATGCACGATTGAGCAGTCCCGTATCCGAGATAATTTGGCCGAGACGGAGCATGTTCCACATGGCAACGGCGTTTCCGGAGGGAATGGCGCCTTCAAATATTTCCTTCGGGCGGACGATCAGGGGTTCTCCGTCATGCGGCGTAAAGAAAAATCCGCCGGCGTCTTGATCCCAGAAGAACGTGATAAGATCGTCGGTCAGTTCACGGGCCGTGAAAAGATAGTTCGGATCGAATGTCGCTTCATACAGTTCCAGGATACCCCACAGGAAAAACGCGTAATCGTCGATCTGTGAAGTGATTCCCGCCTCGTCGGCTCGGAATCGATGGAGCAGGCGGCCGTCGTTACCGCGCAACCGTTTCAGGATGAAATCGGCGGCACGGACGGCAGCTTTCGTGTAAACGGGGTCGTTAAATACCTGACCGCCCTTGGCGAATGCCGCGATCATGAGGCCGTTCCAGTCGGTGAGAATCTTGTCGTCCTTGTGGGGGTGGGTCCGCTGTTCCCGCGCATTGAAAAGCCTGCACCGCGCTTTTGCAATGACAGCCCGGAGATCCTGCTCGGAGAGTGATAGATCTTCAGCTATGTCGGAGAGTGATTGCGAGAGATGGAGGATGTTTTCCCCCGTCGATATTCCTGTCGTTTCTTCCAAGATATTGCCCGACGGCGTGATGTTGAAGACGGTTGTGATCAATGCTGCTTCATCCTCATCAAGAATCTTCACGATTTCATCCCAGGTCCAGAGGTAGAATTTGCCTTCCTCTCCTTCGCTGTCGGCATCCTCGGCTGAATAAAATCCCCCCTCCGGAGCGGTCATGCGGCTCATGACGTATGAAAAGATTTCCCGTGCCGTCTCGCCGTATATGTCACCGCCGGTGGCCTGGAAGGTTTCCGTATAGACATAGGCGAGCAATGCCTGATCGTAAAGCATTTTCTCGAAATGGGGCAGAAGCCAGTTGCTGTCGACGGAATAGCGGTGAAATCCGAAGCCGATGTGGTCGTATACCCCTCCCCGCCGCATGGCCTGAAGCGTTAATTCCACCATTGCCAGGGCATTACTGTTGCCGCTCCGCTTCCAGCAGCGCAGGAGAAACAACAGATGCTGCGGCATGGGGAATTTCGGGGCTATCCCGAATCCGCCGTTTTCACTGTCGAACAGCTGGGCGAGATGATCATAGGTTTCAGTGAGGATGGCTTCCGTCGGTTCTCTTCCGTCGGCCTTTCTTGATATCGAGGCGAGTGATGCTATGATATGGTTGGCCGTCCGTTCCACGTCATCTTGCCGGTTTTTCCAGATTTCATCAAGGCGGGGAAGAAGTTCCACCATGCCGATCTTTCCGAAGCGGGCCATTTTCGGAATGTAGGTGGCGGCATAGAAGGGTTTCTTGTCGGGAGACATGATAATGGTCAGCGGCCATCCGCCGCTTCCCGTGATCATCTGACAGACGGTCATGTAAATCCTGTCGATATCGGGACGCTCTTCCCGGTCGACTTTAACGTTGATAAACAACCGGTTCATTAAGGCAGCCACCTCGGAATCTTCGAATGATTCCCGGGCCATGACGTGACACCAGTGACAGGTTGAGTATCCGATTGAGAGGAATATCGGTTTACTCTCTCCCACGGCCCGGGCAAAGGCTTCATCGCACCAGGGATACCAGTCCACGGGATTCATCGCATGCTGAAGGAGATATGGGCTCTTTTCATGAATCAATCGGTTCCGAAATTTATGCGTGTTCATGGTCCTCTCCGTGTGTCATGATATATTCGACATTGTTTCGTTATTTCATTCCGCGAGCTTTCATCATCCGCGGCATACGGATTATGAAACCGCCGGGGTGTTCCGCCCTGCAGTGTTCTATGACGAGCGATTATTGAAGAGATCGATAAACTGAAAGGTTTCACCGTTGAAGAGCCCTTGGTCGGTGAGCTTGAGTTTCGGTATAACCGGAAGTGCCATGAAAGACAAAGTCATAAACGGTGCTCGCAAGGTCGATCCCATCGATTTTGCCATCGTGTCGAGTGTGGTGTATCGCTCCGCCACGGTTGCACAGTCTTTATTACTCATGATTCCCGCCACGGGCAATGGCAACATTTCTTCACGATCACCCGATATGGCGCAGATTCCCCCTTTTTGATCGATGATGCGGTTGACCGCTCTGCACAGGTCGCGATCGTTCGTGCCGACAGCTACGATGTTGTGGCAATCGTGGGCGACGCTCGATGCAATGGCTCCTGTTTTCAGCCCGAAATTTTTTATGAATCCCACGGCGGGCGACGCATCCCGGTAGCGGTTGACAACGGTGATTTTCAGAATATCCCGTTTGACATCCGTGACGGCACAGCCGTTTTCCACCCGTGGATGCTCGACGAGCCGGCTTGTTGTCAGTTGACCGTCAATGGCCTCGATGACGTTGATTGTTCCTCCGTTTGCGGGGAGGGCGAAATCGTCGGTCGATTTCCTGCCGATGGTGAAATTGTTGACCATGCGCGATGCCCGTTTCTGAAGAAGCGACTTTCCACTATCAGCAACCGGTACTCCTCCGATGTATGTTGTCAGTATGGTGAAGTCTCTCAGGTCTTGTACGATCAGGAAATCGGCGGGATCGCCGACCCTCAGGAGACCCACGTCGAGGTTGTAATGCAGCACCGGATTGACCGATGCGATATGAAGAACTCTCATTACATCGATGCCGCGGGCGACGGCGTCCCGCACCATGTCGTTGAGGTATCCCCGAAGAAGGTCATCAGGGTGCTTGTCGTCGCTACAGAACATGAACGATTCATAGTGCTTCTCGAGAAGTGGAATGCAGTCGTCAGAGATATTGGCGGCTGACCCTTTCCTGATTTGGACCATCATGCCCGCACGAATGTCTTCGAGGATTTCTTCCACGGAAAGGGCTTCGTGGTTGGTTGAGATACCGGCGCCGACATAGCGTGCAAGATCGTCGCCGGTCAATCCCGGTGCGTGACCGTCGATCGGTTTTCCATATTTCTGCGCCGCCTTTATTTTTTTCATCACCTCGGGATCGCCATAAATCACGCCTGGATAGTTCATCATTTCCCCAAGATATCTTATTTCGTCCAGCTGCAGCAGTTCTTCCACCGCTGCGGCGTCAAGAACGGCACCCGACGTTTCGAATGATGTTGCCGGTACACAGGATGGAGCACTGAAATAAAATTTCATCGGCACGGCGGCCCCATCATCGATCATGTACGTTATGCCGTCTACTCCAAGGACGTTGGCGATTTCGTGCGGATCTGATACGACGGCAACGGTGCCGTGAACAACTGCGACCCGGGCGAATTCCGACGGTGTGAGCATGGAACTCTCTATATGAATGTGGGAATCGATAAAACCGGGGATGATGTAGGTATCATAATCCGTTTTTTCACGGGTGACATCCGTGATAGCACCTGCTGAGATTCTCAGCGTTCCCGGATAGATCGTTCCGTTGATGACGTCGACGATGTTGCCGGAAATGTTTTTTGCATCATGGTGCATGATGGTTTCCTGCCGTTCTTTCCAGGATTCAAGCGGTTAAGGGTTCGAGGTCCTCACGACAGCCACAGTAAAATGTTTCGCGGTTTGTAACTATTCAGCACAAAAAAGTTTCGTTCTTTGAAAAAAGTTCTTGACACGGTTTTTGGGTAAATTATCAAAAATTCGGGTACAGTAACACCTTGCCCATAATCATGGTTTGAAGGTGC
>DSDU01000059.1 GCA_011056835.1 Deltaproteobacteria bacterium | reverse complement strand
TGACCGGAATAATCTTGACAACAAAAACACGTTGGGATAAAGAGGAATGTCATTAAATCGACATATAATGACGCCGATGTAGCTCAGCCGGTAGAGCAACTGATTCGTAATCAGTAGGTCAGGAGTTCAAATCTCCTCATCGGCTCCAGTGATTTCAGGGGTTATCTAATGCAAGGTAGCCCCGCTTCTTTTCTGTTCCGCTGTTTTTTCTACTGTGCCGGCTTTTTTGGTTTTTCCGGCAGACTTTTTCCGTTCTGTGGGGAATTTCGAAGGCTTGTTTTGAGTTCATTTCCTCGACCAGATAAGCGTAGACCTTCAGGATCATCGAGGGCGTCGTGTGGCCGACGCAATTGACCAGGTCCATGATGCCGGCACCGTTTGCCGGGGCATAGGTGATGTAGAAATGCCGGATATCATAGATGTGAATTCTTCGGTCAATGCCCGCGTCTTCTTTTGCTGTCTTCCACGTTTTCTTCATGCTCTTGACCGGATTGTCGCCATAGGTAATAACATAATTGTAAATTTCGCCTTTTCCCCGGCTCTCGTGGTATTTCCGCTCCATTCCGGCCATGAAACCGGCATCAACATACGGCCATCTCTATGAATCGGTTTTCGATGCGTAGATCCGGTTCCGATTTCCCTTAAAGTCGCAGTCCAACCATTTCAGGGTGAAAAGCTCCGACGGCCCGGTGCGCATTTCCCTGAAGGACGCCACCTCAAGAGCCCGGTCGAGGTGCTCTTCGGCAACTTCAAGGATCCGCTGAAATTCATCTGCGGAGAACAGCTCAATCTGAAATTTTTTCTGCGTCAGCGTTTCCCGGTCCCGCTATTTTATGCCTGTGAAATTTCCCTGCCATGGACGATTTTCTTCCTTTATTACAGGGAAGACTTAATCAACTCAGTCAATACCCATTCCTTTCGTCGGTGCCTGACCCACCTCTTCTTCCTGTCGGTTTGTCCATGCTTTGTTCCGCACATATATGCAATCGTGCATACGGCAACGATGCCTATTGAATACCGATGGTAAATCGTAATAGATTAATTATACGCATGATTTCCCCGTTGATCAGGGTGGCATGTATGTTGCTTTTAAAAAGTCTACCTGAAATGTTATTGCATCGGAAGCGGGAATCTCGTGAGTGTGATGAGCCTTAGCTCCCCAATCCTGATTGCATCGAGGACATGGCACGTCGGGAATGACGAAAAAGTCAGTTATGCAACGCTTCCGACATATGACGGGCAGACAAAATTGTCACATTATGACAGGAGGTTTGTCATGATTACAGAAAAAGAAAAGAAGGTCGAAAGTAATGATCAAGAACAGAAGAACACCGAGGATTACCTCGAAAAATTGAAAAACAGGGGCAGTGTTAAATGCCTCATCGAAATAAGCACATTCGGCATATAGAGAAATCGGAATAACCATGTCCCACTGTTCGGACAAAAACAGGGTTCTCTCAAGAGTAAACCGTTATCAATCCGATGGCGCCGCTGTTTCGAAATGGTTTGATGTGTGCAGCTTCAAGGGCGGGACGTGTTCGTTCCTGAGTCACAGCTCATTTGCGATTATATGAATCGGCCAAGATTAATCGGGAACTTCCACGACTGAGGCGAAGAATAGCGATCATTTGAATCCCTGGCAAAAGCCCATCATGCGGGACACCGTTTTCGTTCATTCAATATATGACCTCTCCTCCATCATAAAAGAAAAACGACTATCAGGGGTGTTATATTGTTTCGTATAAAACCCCGGGTCGTGATTCATTTTAAAGCTTATCTGCCGTGGTTGATGTTCTTTCTTCATTGTCGGGAAGGCTCAGTCAATCGTCAATGCCTGAACTTCCCCTGACCTCCTGAATGGAGTTGCCGCTGCTCGCCGGAGAGACGTGCGACCCCACAGGTAGGCCATCGCCGCGAGAAGGGCCATTACCCCGAATCCTCCGATGAATGACCCCGATAAATCCTTCATAACTCCGAACATTATTGTAAAAATGACAGCTCCCAGATTGGCAAGAAAGTTGATAAATCCAAAGAGGGTTGCATAGTAATCAGAAGACGTAACCCTCGACGCTATGTGAAAGAGTGCCCCGAAATTGATGGAGGCAAACCATGCCGCCAGAAGGGCCATGCAAAGAACGAACGCCGATGACTGAACAAATAGTATTCCCCCGAATATAAATGCAAGAAATATGATCGAACTGTTGACGACCATCAACGGCGTCCATCGCAACAAGACAACGCCTCCTGATAATCTCCCGATTCCGCTTATTAACATTACAAGCGCCCCGCCCCA
Organism: Deltaproteobacteria bacterium; assembly: GCA_011056835.1. Lineage (GTDB taxonomy): Bacteria > Desulfobacterota > Syntrophia > Syntrophales > UBA6807 > DSDU01. Next base: position 2,149 of record DSDU01000059.1, on the reverse strand, counting down.
TGCAAACTGTAGCACTGATGTTTCTGCCGATACTTCAGCCAGCAGGGCAGGAACCCAGTTACCTAACGTGAGTATCGATCCGAATGAAAGGGCATGGAAAAACCCGAGGCTCCACCCCTCCTTCATGTGAACAACGGTTTGCAGATGTAGAGATATGGAAATGGTTGAATGATGCGGCCCCAGCCCGAGCACTCCCACCATGATCAGAAGGGGGAGGCAGGATACAAGGGGCATGCCATAAACCGACTGCCAGCCTAGCGACAACAGCCGTGGAATACAAACGTATGCTATAATGCTGCCAATCGAGAAAAATCCGCCGAAAAATGCCTGATAGGTCCCAACTCTGTTCTCCGGAACTGACAGAGCAATGAGTTTCATTGTAGCGGCGACACTTAATCCTGTGCCGATACCGGCTATAACGCGGCCAATGATTGCGAACAGGAGATTGGAAAATAGAATCGGCAGCACATGGCCGATAATCATACATGCCAGGCAGGCAATCAGAGTAAATCTGATTCCCAGGCGATCCGTCATTAATCCGGCAGGTACCTGCATGAGCGCATGCGACCAGATCAGTGCACTGATTAACAGTGAAATCTGATAATAGGATACGCCGTAGAAGGTCATCATGGTATCAAGGGCCGGCGGTATGGTCATGAAAATTATGCCGAGGTTCAACCCCATAAGAATGGAAAAAAATACTTTGCCGTTCACCTTCCCTCCCGTTACAACATTGTATACGACTTCCAATGTCTACGACGTATCGCAGTCAATGGTCAGTGCCAGCCCCCATTCCTAACATTCCCCTTATATCGCTATTGCTCATTTGAACTTCGCTATTGCTGACTGGAAAGCATTCTTCATCGTGTCAAAGGCTTCCTCAGCCCCGGATTTCAGTTCTTCCCACGCCTCTTCACCAGCTTGTTTGACCTCATCCAATTTGTCCTTAGCCGTCTGCTTTTTATCACGCAGATCTTCAATTTGTTTTTGGTAGTCTGCTTTCGCTTCAGCTTTTGCTTTCTCTGCCTTTGCTTCCAGTTTGTCAATATCAGCATCCCATTGTTTTAATTGGGCAGCTAACTTGTCGATAAATGCTTTTCTATTCATTTCGGGACCTCCTTGATTTTGGGTTAGAACTGTATGGGTTTTGTTAGATAGTGCATGTTCATTGAATGCCTCGATTAAATCCTGGTAACGCTGCTGAACATCATCCCTATCATTTTTTTCCGTTATTGACTCCTGGCTTGCACGCACAATCATATCAGCCTGCCGAAGAATGGCCTGTCGCTGCTCCGAATTGCGGGCACGGCCTGCGATGGCTTTTAATGATTCCAAAAGCCGAATGGTCACTGCCACACTCGTGCAGCCATACTGGCGGATCTGATCAAAAGCGGCGTTGACCACCCCTTCAAAAGTTAGTGGTTTGACAATAACCCGAAGTCTACCTTCAGCATCATAACGGTAAGGTAACGGAAACGCTCTGTCAGTCAAGCAGCAAAGTGCAGAACCCAGTCGATCGATGCATGCAATCGCTGTGAAGGGATCATTTATGCCGGGTGAAAGGGCGCGTAACGCCACTTCAACAAGCTGATGAATTGCAAATTCAATGTCCTGCTCCGGGGTTCGCTGCTGGCCGATAATAAAAGAATTAACTATTTGTTCTGCCAGATCATCATTGACCACTTCGGCACTCTCTACCACTGCCAGTGTACTGCCCGCCACAATAAATTCTCCCGGTCTGAACGGAAGATGGATACGAAAGTCATATTCTTCTGTAATGTTTAATAGATTGTCGCTATCAATAGCTTGTATATAACCGCTTTTCGAAGCGGCGATCTCACGGATGTTATTATATCCGTCTTCTGTTGGTTCGGCCCGTTTCCGTCATTTCGGATCTGCACAAATTCATATCCCGATTCTTCAGGGAAGAGCCGTTGTATATGTTCTGACAGTTCATGGTAAACTGCTGCAATCGCCCGGTCCGCATGTATCGAAGTTGATACGTGATGAATGAAATAAATAAGTACTCCGACATTTACTACAGCGAGAGCCATCGCGAAGGTAACTGAAATACCGGGGACAAAGACACGGCCACCAATGCCATAGACTGACCGAAGAACAATCAAACAGTATATAAATGTGGCAATGA
>DSDU01000088.1 GCA_011056835.1 Deltaproteobacteria bacterium | reverse complement strand
TTTCAAAATCGGAGTATGCTACATTCTTTTGTTCCACCCAGGCCATATGGTGTTTCCTCTCACGCTTAATCTTCCTGCAAACCCCGCTAACATGGCGACGCATAGCTCTTATGGTAAGAAAATTGAATTTTGTCAATAATGAAATTACAGTTCATCCGACTAAAGCATGCTTGGTTTCATGAATGAAGACAAAACAGTACACTTTTAATAGTCTCGTTTTGCGATATTAAATCCCTCGCCTTCAGGCGACAACTTTAGATGACTCGCCCTGGGGGGGGGTAATTCACTAAAAAATAAATCACAGAAATGCGGTGTTTGATTACATCTCATCATGTCAGCATAAGGACAATCGCTACCTTTTTGACGCGAATGTTCCATATATTTCAGTGAAAAGTGATAGTAAGAATATTTGATTTTCCATGTTCCTTTTGGACGAATCATGGGTCTCGGGGATATTAGTCCGATATCCCCGAGACAATCGGTGTTACATGTGAAGGGAGACTTTCGGCTTCGTTCTACCAGCCTTTGGTCCACATATCCTCATCTTCGTAGACTTTTTCATCATCCATATGGGCTTCCTGGGCATCTTCTTCAATCATACGCCCTGGAGTGGGATCTTTGAGAACTTCCCTGAAGTACTCATGCTGAATCAGAAGATTCATGATTTCGTTGGTGCCGGTCCATATCTGGATGAGCCTGGCATCACGGACCATTTTTTCGATGGGAAAAACATTCGTATAACCGATACCTCCTACGATTCTCATAGCAATGTTGCAGATATCCCAGGCTGCATCGGTGGCGAGCTTTTTCGCCTCACTGACGAGACGTCGTGCCGTAGGATAGCCGATGTCAACAGCCTTTCCGGCAGCATGTGTAAGGGCCCGGGCGGCATCCAACTGTGTAATGGCATCGGCCACTTTGAAACTGATACCCTGGAAGCGTCGAATAATTTGACCGAAGGCCTTTCTCCGGTTACTATAGCGAATGGCAACTTCAAGAGGACCCCGTGCTATTCCCAGGGATGCCCCCGCCGACGTGAGTCGTTCCGGTACCATCATGATGTTGAAGATATGAGCACCCTGATTCAAACCACCGATCAGATTCGACTCGGGAACCTTCACGTCCCGGAATAAGAGTCGGCCCGTACCGCCACCACGGGTACCCAGCAATCCATACACGTGTTTTACTTCAACACCGGGTCTGTCCGCCTCAATGAGAAGCAGACTGATACGTTCGTGTGGTTTTCCCTCGGGATTGGTATTGCAGTAAACAACAAAAAAATCCGCACCATCAGCGGCAACGACAAAGCGCTTCTGCCCCCGCACGGTAAAATACCCATCTTTCAATACGGCCGTTGTTGTAGCTCCGAAAAAGTCCGATCCACCCCTCGGTTCTGTTAATGCTTCAGCCGAAATAAGGTCACCCTTAAGCAAGGGCTTTAGGAAGTTTTCTTTCTGTTCTTCCGTTCCGAATACATTGAGTGCTTCACCGACAATGGACGGCATTGCAAAGGCGCATCCGAGTGCTGTGCCGAGGACACCGATTTCTTCAAGTGCTGCTATCTCACTCGTCCAGTTCAGGCCTCGGCCACCGTATTCCTTCGGGAATCGAAGGCCCAGCAGATTTCTATCGCCCAATGCCTTGACATACTCCCGGGGGTACGTGATCTCATCCCGATCCATTTTCTTTACCAGATCCGCTGAGACCTCGGTTTTTACAAAATCACGTACCTCATTTTTCAATGCTATCTCTTCTTTAGTTAAAAGTACGTCCTGCAACATACCAGCCTCCTTTTGTTTTTCTTCTCCCTTCTGGGTATTTCGGTTGTGAAACCTTCAACTGACATCCGTTTAGTAAAGACTGAAATTACGGCCACCAACAAATGCTTACCCTCCCCCTCTCTCTCATGCTCTGGGGTTGCAGGGGGATTTTCATTATGATGAAAATCCCCCTGCAACCCCTTTGGGAAAGGAGGGAGTAATGATCAAAAGGAAATCATATGGTTCATCCCATGCCATGGTCACTCTGATGTTCCGGCAAGCCGTTCCGCTGCCTTCCTATTTCGCTCGAAATTCGTCAACAACCTGAAATTCAATCTCTGTGTCGCCGGCGGTCCCGCAGCGATTACCGATAATATAGGGGTCAAACATGCCAGGCCTGAAAGTGACTCAGCAAGGCGTGCCATCTTTATACGATCTTCAACCTTCACGCCCTCCCGCCCCTTGTGATACTTTGTAAGAAGTTCCCCGACTTTCGGAATTTCGAAATCGTAATGTGAAGGCCGTGTGACGAGTATACCGCCGCCGATTTCAGCCAGTCTGTGACCGGCTTTGAGTACCGCATCATTCATATAGAGTTTTGCCGCATTGACAAAGAACGTGTTGGGAAGGGCAACACCCGATCTCGTTATTTCGGGCATCGCTGCCGAACCGGCAACCAGACCATACAGTGTTTCCGCATCAATACTCATGTCGACAAGCTTATCACGTATATGAGCAACTTTGCCAACACCATTGTAATCTGCCATGGCTTCAGCGGCACCCATACACAGATCGATGTACCCGCACCTGCACGAGGAACTTGACAGCCGCTGGTAATCGGAAAATCGATGGACCAGATGCCGTGTCGCCTCCCATTCGCCGCACAGAAAAACTCTTTCATTGGGAACAAAAACATGATCGAGGATGACGTGAGCACTCTGATGCATGCCGAATGCTGCATTCCCGATGTCCTCGGGATCCATGGCGGCAAACTTTGCATTTGCGCATGCAGAATCATTGACGAATATGACACCTTCCGTATCCGCCGGTATGGCAAAGGCAACGGCATAGTCCGCATCCTTCGGTCCCAGCGCCGTTGTAGGAACGGCAATGAGTTCATGGGCGAACGGCGCGCCCGACTGCTGTAACTTGGCCCCATTTACGACGATTCCATCCTTCCGTTTCTCTACGACCCTGACGAACATATCGGGATCGGCCTGTTTATGGGGCGGAAGCGATCTGTTCCCCTTGGCATCTGTAATATTACCCATCACGGTAAGGCCCTTTTCATGAACCCTTTTCATATACGTTTTGAACCGCTCATGATAATCGGTTGCTCCGTTGCTTTCATCATCAACCTCGTACGTCACCGACCAGAGGGGGTTTATGACGGCGCCGGCAATACATCGCCCGCCGAAACAACCGCCCGTGTACCGCATGAGCACCCGCTGCATCGTCATTCGACCGATAAGGTCTTCCGTCGATGTAACGATCTTAAGAAATCTGCTCACTGTTCCTCCCGTTAATTCACTCTCGGCACGGAGCAGAGAATGTAATTCGGGATGCATGTCCGGGTTGCTTTCCAGGTCATATGTCAACCTGAGCGAATTAAATGCAGGCTTCAACAGGGGATGAGCCCAGAATTCTTCTACCCGCTCCCCATTGACATAGACAACATTTTTCATTGCCTGTATAGACTTGAGATAATCTTCTCCGTTCATCATTGTCATCGGCCTCCTTCTTTCACGGTTCAAGCGGTTTCACAAATGATGGCTTGAGATTCTCCAGCTGACGATCGGCTGTGCCCTTGTTATCGTACTGACTCACCATCTTTGTAACTAATGTCAGTATATGGACAGATTTTACGTGTTGCATACATAAAAATCAATGATTGATTCCCTGAGCAGTGATTGTGCCATGCCATATGTGTTGTATTGTCAGAATGTTATAATAATAAGACATGCCCGGTCTGCTGTTTTTCAAACACTCTTTGTTTTAAGCAAAATAGATGCCACTTTTGTGATACTAGGGGTCATTGGGGTTATCCGTTCACGGGCCGTTGAAAACCCCCATTCTCAGATAAATCTGAGCGGCATTGTATAGTCATCGGAATCGTGTTTCAGATATTGATTTTCTCAAGCAGTAAGCGAAAGAATACCGATAAACATAAAGCTCTAATATGGTCAACGCCGTCAGATATAAGCTTAACCCAAGTTTGGCAAAATTGATCTCCCCGAGCGGATTTGCCTGTTCGACCTGACCAATACCTGTTTCGAGGGGCAGGCAGCGGCCAACGGCACGGCCATGCGAGGCCACAGCAAAGAAAAGCGTGCGGACTGCAAGCTGGTCACCTTGGCGCTGGTGGTGGACGAACGGGGCTTTGCCAAGTACAGCCGTCTGTATCCGGGCAATCAGGCCGACGGTCACACCCTGCCGCACATCGTCGAGTCGCTTGTCGCATTGCGGCCCAATCTGGCCAAGGACCGCACAGTGGTCATCGATGCGGGCATCTTCCAGCCGGTGCATGGTCGTCATGCATTTTTCCATGGCCAAGGCATGGTCACGATCGCTATGATTCCTTCCCCTTTTGATTTTATCTTCGTATAGCTTGTTATAAAACCTTTGCACAACTCTCCGGTAAAATACCGTCACTATAATGTCTCAAATCTATAATAACTATATGATAATACTTTACAATATGTCTATTT
>DSDU01000061.1 GCA_011056835.1 Deltaproteobacteria bacterium | reverse complement strand
GCTCCGCATTCAAATTCAAAATGAGCTGCGAATGACGGGCTTGGCTGCTTCAGATAACGTGCAGAATATCAAAGATCAGTTCCCTTGCGGGTCATATGCAAAAACGTAACCGGAAATTACTGAATCTGCTAAAAAAATTTCCCCCCTGAAGCGCCTGCATAGCCACGAATAATCTTCGAAATGTCGAGAACTGTAAAATAAGGTGTACAAGTGTCGGAATTCTTTACAACGTTGATTGATGCGAATAACATAATGTTTTCATATTGTTAACGTTGACGTATCACTTTATAACAGAAAATCTGTCGGATTTCTTTACAAATCTGAATATCTAAAAATGATTCCTGTCATGCGAAACTGGAATATGAGTTAACGGTATCTCTTATAAAAACCTAATTATTGAAGTTCGTTAGAGCAAGCCATGAATATAATGAAGACATAAAATCACTAATGGCATGTTTTTTGCGCTTAAAACTAGGATATATTTGTTCTTCCTGCTTGTGTCATAAGCCGTCTGACTCGTTCACCAATGAAATGAGTTCATAACAATATCATGTTCTTCTTGCGACGCGATCATTAATGAAAAATAATCCACGTTCAGTATCCAAATCTAGAGAACAAGAGAAAGGATTTCTTGAGGTAAGAAAATAGCTGAGATTACTTTTATAGGGGCTTCCGACGAAAAATATTCATGTCGGGACCAGAGAACAGGCAACTATTTGTATAAGGATAGTAGAGCGATAACCTTCAATAATTGAGACACTTTTTTTCACTTGGAAAAAGGGAGGGGAAAACATGAGAATAAAACAAATTATTGCAGCGTTATTTTTATGTGTTTTTTTAGTTCTTTCAACAGCGGTTCTCGGACATTCATACAGCAGTATCCTTGCTTTCGGTGACAGCCTGTCAGATAACGGGTTTTACCAGGGCTACCCAGGTGGTACGCCGGGAAACACAAATCCCAACGATATTTATGGTTTCAAATACTTCACAAATGGCCCGGTCTGGGTAGAATACCTGGCCGACCCGTCTCATCTGAATGTACCGCTTTTCGATATGGCATATGGCGGTGCAACGACTTCCGGGGACAATCCAGCGGCACCGGATCCATATAAGCATGTAACGGGCTTGCAATGGCAGGTAGATACGTATACGTCAGTTTATTCCGCTGTGCCCGGTGACGCTTTGGTAACCGTCTGGGCCGGTGCCAATGACTTTTTCCAGTTAAGGGATTACGAAACAGCAGCTCAAAATGTCACGTCAGCCGTTCAAAAACTTGCTGATGCCGGCGGTAATAATTTCCTTATCTCCTTCCTTCCCGATATCGGTCTTACCCCCCGATTTCTGGGTACCGAATTTCAAGAGAGCGCAACGCTCTGGAGCGAAGCATTTAATATGCTTCTAGCGGCTGATCTCGCCGTTTTGGCATCAACGCCTGAGTATGGTGACATTAATATTTACACCCTGGATGCCTTTACCTTACTGAGAGACTTTATAGCAAATCCCGGTTTCTACGGATTTACAGATGTTTCTACAAGCGGGAATGGGAATCCTCCTGAAGGTTATCTGTTTTGGGATGGAGTACATCCGACTACTGCCGCACATGCCTTGTTTGCCTACTATGCAATGGGAGCGATAGGAGTGCCGGTACCGGAGCCGGTGACTATACTGCTTCTCGGGATTGGCGTTGTTGGATTGACAGGGGTCAGGAGAAGGTTTTCAAAACGAGCACAAGGATGCATTCACACATAAGTCTGGAGATACAATATGAAGTATTTTAGAATGATGGCAATAGGGTTACTGGTGTTCGGCCTCAGCATTGCCCTCTCAGCACGTTCTTCACAGGCGTTCTCCTTTAATGTGATATTTGAACCAGCTTTGCTGAGTAAACAAGATGCCCTTTTTGGAGTTTCCGTTTCTGACCTTGCGCTGCAAAGTGAAGCCATGTACGGCCTGAGTCTCGTAAACGGTGAAGTAACCCAAGATCAGGCATTTGTCCTTAACAGCGACACGGGTGAAATCACTTTCGGAGATGGCTTGAGGGGAAATATCCCTTCGTCGGGATCAAGCGGTACTGCTGCCGCATATAGATATGGAAGTGGATCAACGAGCCTCATCTTAAACCCGTTTTCTATTCCACTCGACGCGCTTCCTGTTCTCATTCCGCTTGATGATCCTTTGTCAGATGATGTGGAGGAAACCGAAATCAGCTTCTTCCTTTCAGGAATCGGCTCATTGAACGTTGAGGTCGTCGAGGGTGGCGTCTGGATCACTTCCATCAGCGTCATTCCCGAACCCGCTACGATGCTTCTGCTTGGTTTTGGTCTCATCGGACTTGCAGGGTTGAGAAAGAAGCTTCAGCGCTAAAGCCTTTTCTGCATTAGAAGGCAATATTTCATTATGAAAATGATGTGCCTACACAAATGAAGGAGAAATCTAATGAAAAAAACAATGAGTTTCCTGGTTGCAACCTTGTTAATCATAGGTACTGTTTCCATAAGTGTTGCAGAAACTTTCTATATTCGTAATTTTGAAGACTTCCCCGCATACGACTATAATACCGGTGCTTATATGTCCAACGGTGCTTATGTCGGATGTGGACCGACAACGGGGGCTATGATTCTGGGATACTTTCAAAATGTGATGGGCTTCGACAATTTACTTGCCCCTCCCACTCCGCCGGGCCTGACTCAAGGTCTTGGCACTGCCTGGGAGCTACATTCATATATGAACACCAATTCTGCTGGATTTGGCAGTCAATATGACATTAGATCCGGAATGGAAGATTACGTGGCAAGCAGGCATCCTGTGATTCCGGGCTATCCGTCGTTCCTTTTCAGTGTTGATGTCATGGTTCATGTCGGACCGACCTATGATGCCAGTAATCCTGGATCTTATAACAATTATGGTCCGTTTGATGATGCCTGGACCAATGACGCCACCTATTACGCACAGACTACCTCTGGAGGATGGTATATTGACGACGGAGCGTTTTTTGAACAGACACGTGCGTGGCTTTTGGATGGTATTGCATTATGGTTAGCCATTGATTATGACAGTGATCACGGGGCAGACCATTGGGTTCCGATGGTGGGGGTTAGTGAGACCCACTATTATTATTACGATACATTCAGTACAGGATTACAATCGGCTCCTATCGCCTATGTCAGTGAATTTACATCGGGGGGAACCAAAGCCATTAGTCTGGTCCGGACCATAAGACCACAAGCAGTAATTTCCGGGGAACCCAGCGACGTTCCCGAACCGGCGAGCATGCTGCTCCTCAGTATCGGGTTGTTTGGATTGGCAGGATTGAGGAGAAAAGTCTAAGAAGCAATAAGTAGAAAACTTCAAATGGAAAGGCAGGGCATATCGTCTCTGCCTTTTTATGTTCGTATCGTCAATGAAATGTGGTGATTTTCAAGATATGAATCGAATATCGACAGTAAGTATCTATTTTTAGAAGCGAACATATCTGCTATCTGTATTCGATCGGAATGAGTGATGATATTGTGATGCTGTCGTCTTTAAATAATCAAGTCTACCTGACCTTCCCCCCAAAAACCAGGCTAGTTTGAGAATTGAGTCTTTCCTGACAAAAAACGTCATCAACTCTTCATATCACAGGTTTTCCTTTTCTTGTTATAGTAGTATTCTCCTGCCTGCAATTTTCTGACTTTGAAAGATAGTCTCTTTTGGAGGCAACTGTTATTAGTTTCGATGACCTGCTCAGACAAGCCTTTCCCATTCCGGATCGAACCTTAATAATATGTTGAGTTTTGCCATCCCGCTTTTCTTATTGGATCGATTTCGGCTGAAAGCGTACTTCGAAGAGTTTATCGGCAATCCGTTTCGGTATAATAACGTATTCCTCGCCGGTATCCTGGCATACAGCACATGGGAATATAGTTATTTTCAACGTCATCTTTCCATCTTTTCTCATTGGGGGCTGTATCTCCCAGTTATCATATGACATGGTATATACTCCACATGATCATTTATTTTTGCAAAATATTACCAATTATAATGGAGTCCAAGCATACTTCATCCGACCTCTCAGAAGCTTTTGCCTCAACACCATCTTTACTGTTGTTAGTGGTTTCAGAACAGTAGATGCAAATCTGACCGTAAGCGTCATCTTTTAAATTTAAAACATGCTTTTCTTTGTATCCTGTCATCGCACATCCTCCTTTCATGCGGTGGAATAGTGTGTGATTACAGTCTACAAAGAGCACAATTCATGCCATGCAATACTAGTGTGATATCAGCCAGTTATGATTTATGTTCCCAGAAGAGTATTTCATCTATGAAAGACATTATTTCATAAATGAAACATATGGGATTGATTGCACATAAATATAGAGAGTAGCTGCTCATGGAATTGAGCAACTGAACTGATAAGAAGGTGTCGGTCGCAATATTACAGCAGGTCGGATATGAATGTTGTTGTGTTTTCTGATTTTCTTTGCTCAGTAT
>DSDU01000226.1 GCA_011056835.1 Deltaproteobacteria bacterium | reverse complement strand
GTATGCAATTTCCTAACCGGAAATTGCTGAGTTTTGGTAAGTTCACTTCTGAAATATTCGGTTATTATGTCAGCTTCTTCTTGTGATACACTCTTGCCTGAAAAATCAAGAACGGCAACATTTGATTTCTCCGCAGCAAATACAATATCAGCAGCACCTGACGAGAACAGCATGAGAATAAAAATAACCACTATTTTTTTCATATAATGACTCCACACATTTTATAGTTATTGCGTCCAAAAAACCCGTTTGAAGCATATCGGCAGTCTTTTGGAAAAAGAAAAGGGGAAACAGAATCTTATGTATTAACCACGTTGATCAAGCCTTCTTGACGATGAAGTAATAAAATCATCCACGGCAGAGAAATGTCGCCATGTAAGCACTGCTATGTTTCCTGGGTATTCAGGGCATTATTTTAGTGATCTTCATATTTGAAAAGCGAACCGTCTCCGACGGAACCTGAACCCAGAGGTATGGTGCACCGACAAGGTGGCTTGATGAAGTGTAGCCAGCCAGAAAACGGTTATTAACGAATATTTTAACGTCCAGTCCCTGGGCCTCGATCCGAATACGCATTGCATCTTCCCGGAGGATATCCGAATGCTGCCATTCCCATTTTTGCCACTGTGGGTTGAGGAGATACCAGTTGCCGGCAATTCCGTTGAAGAGATTGTAAGTTTTTGAAAATGTAAAGTTAAAGGCATAACCTTGTATATCAGCAGTGAGGTTTCGAAATCTTTTAGTGCCTCCCGGAATGACGGTACTGCGCGTTCCCACAGCCACGCCTGATTTGGGTCCGGAGAGATGCTCTACGGTAACTTCAAAAATGTAATTTCTGAATGCTTGGTTAAAAATCAAATGCCCCCCGCTTCCGGTGAAGGCATTTCCCTCTGCCTTCCAGTTTCCATCAAGGATTTCCCAGTTGTCGAATTGCATGATATCAGCCTTCGCATTACGTCGGTCGTCGGTCTGAGGTTGGCTTTTTGTGAATTTTTGCTTCGATGCGGATTCTTCATTTGTTTCGGCGGGCACCGTTCCTTTTTTATTCATTTTCACAATGTCCGATGTTGTCGTAACTGATTCGGAAAGAAGTTGAGAAAGGGTTACGGTTCGGGATATTTCTTCTTTTGCCGATCCGATGACCTTTGCCGTTTGGGTGTCAATGACCTTGCAACGGATTCGAATCGTATCACCAAAAGGCGTGATGGTTCCCGTGACAAGTACACCGGCGCCGGAGATCTTACCGACGGCTTTAATAGTCGCAGGGTTCAACAAACCGGACATGGCTAATTTATGCTCCTCTATGAGCGCCTTCAGATGGCCCCGATCTATAATATCAAAACCACTTCCCGATCCAGCCAGATTGCCGGAGATTTCTTCTGACAGAAAGCGGCCCAGTTCACTGACATTGCCGTGAAGGTCTGTGAGATCAACTACGGCCGCAGTTTTTTCTCCTGATTCGGTGATAAATTTTTGAAGTGAGGCAGAGAGTGCTTCAATCTCTTGGTCATATCCGTGAACAGGGGAAGACAAGAAAAGTGTTGCTGTTAAGAAAATGGCAAGAAACACGGCCACCATTCGTATCTGGTGCGTCAGAGGCTTAATGTTCATCCATCCGTTCCTCCAGGATCAATGCAGATTTTATGAAAGCGGCATTATAAATAGGATTATCCTTTCAGCCTGTCAATATCATACTTTATGTTCAAGTGGAATTACTCCATATTGTGGTTTGCCTTGCGTTTTGAAAATTGATGATAGTTGCCATAACGGCAACTATCCTTGTTTCCTTTTCCAAGCTTTTTCTGCCCGACCACAAGAACGGCTTGGCTCCAATGAAACCGTTTCATGAAAATCTGTTCCGCCTTAACCTGCATTTCCTCCAGTGTCATACTATCTTCCCCCTTATAGCCTTTCTATTGTGATGCCGATAGGTTGCGTTCACAATTGGGAAGCCGCATCTCAGAAATCTGAGTCCATTACTGCTCCGTCACATTGAGTATGAGGAGTTCTTGTGAACTCGCTTTTTCTGTTTCATTGTGAATATTTCCGGAATGCTGTTGTCCTCGATAATCCTCGCTATCCTATGAAGCGTTCATCGGCACTGATTCCGACAATTTCTCCGAAGTAGATGCGATGGAAGTCCTGGTTTGGATAATTCTTCATAATATCGGAATCTAAGAAGTGTTCCGGATTCATGTCCTGCCGGTACATTTTTTTACATTCCAGAATGAGTTCCGCTTCTTTATATGAGGGGGCATCAACCTTTTTCGACTCTATAGTGGTTAAGCCGGATTCTTCTATCTTGTCGGAATCCCTTCCCGATGTGGTCCCGAGAAGCGTCAGTGCTTTCCGATACTGCTTGGGGAAAGCGCACACGGTAAAGGTTGGATATTTTTCCATGTATTCAAAAGTATACCGGCCGGGCCGGACGACAACCTGAATAAAGGGCTTGTTCCACATAACACCCATGCTTCCCCAGCCGATTGTCATGGCGTTAAAATTCTGTCGATCACCGGCAGTCAAGAGGAACCACGTCGTGGTCCACATGTCGGTGACATTCAGTTTCAATGTCCGTGGGTCAATGTTCTTCATGTTCAACCCCCCTTTTCGTGTTAGTCCATCATGGATCACAGGATACCGAAAGACTCGTCATATTTCAAAATAAACATAGACGGCGGCGCAAAATAATCGTAAACGCTCCGATGTATTATCCCGTAAGATGGGTCCTTTGAGGTTTTACTGCCGGAACACGGCCCGTTTCCGGGAAGTCCGTCACCGGAAAGCTTCACGAAAGAGGGGATGACTGACCGCCCGTCGGCAGGACAGTCTTTTCTTTACACTTCATTCGGTGAGTGTTAGAAGCGATAATTGTTCCAGGTGAGACTTTCGGATTGAAGGGTATACGGACTGGTCATGACAAACATCATGGAATCAAAGGAAAAAGGCGCCGTATTATCCGTCATGACGACGTCTTTTATGGTGACATTTATCGGCAGTGCCACGAACTTGGCGCTTCCGTCTATCGCGAATGATCTCTCCAGCAGCGCCATTGTCCTCAGCTGGATCGTCAGCGGTTATATCCTTGCCTCGGCAGCCTTTCTGCTTCCCATGGGCAGAATTGCCGATATGGTGGGACGTCGCAAAATATATCTCACCGGCGTTGTTCTTTTTACCCTTTTTACTTTTCTCTGTGCCGTGGCGTGGTCGAACAACGCAATCATTCTCTTTCGCGTGCTGCAGGGCTTTTCAGCTTCCATGATCTATGCAACCGGTATGGCGATCATTTCTTCGGTTATTCCCGTCAGGAGACGAGGGAGGGCGATGGGGCTGTCGGTGACGGCGACCTATGTCGGTCTCTCTCTCGGTCCTGTCCTGGGTGGTGTAATGTGCCAGTATCTCGGATGGAGGAGTATATTTTATTTTACAGCTCTGCTTGGAATTCTTTCCGGTGCTGTCGCCCTGTTCCGCCTGCGGGGGGAATGGGCGGGAGCCCGGGGAGAATCGTTCGATTTAATGGGCTGCATCCTTTACATGGCCGGCCTGGTGATGATCCTCTACGGATTTTCGTCAATTTATTCTGCGGCGGGAGCGAAATACCTTCTCATTACCGGGTGCGTTGTCATGGCAGCGTTCGTTTTTCACGAATTCAAGGCGTCTGAACCGCTCATGGATCTCCAACTGTTCACAAGAAATGTGCCCTTTGCGTTTTCTAATCTGGCTGCCATGATTCATTACAGCGCAACATTTGCCGTGGGATTTCTCATTTCTTTGTATTTACAGATTGTTCTCGGCTACAGCCCCCGGACGGCTGGGTTCGTTCTGCTCGCCCAGCCTGTGGTGATGGCGCTGTTTTCTTCGACTGCCGGCTCACTTTCCGACAGAATCGAGCCACGAATCATATCGTCGGGGGGAATGGGCTTGAGCGCTTTTGGATTGTTTAATTTCATCTTTCTTACCGGTACGACACCTGTCTGGCTGGTGATTGGTAACCTGATGCTCATCGGCATGGGATTTGCCCTGTTTTCCTCGCCCAATACCAATGCTATTATGGCATCCGTGGATGATCGGTTTTACGGAGTGGCTGCGTCGACGGTATCTACAATGCGCATGATCGGCATGGCCGTCAGTATGGCCATTGTCACCGTGTTAATTGCCTTGTACGTTGGTGATGTCGGTCCGGCGACCGTTCATTCATCCGTGATTCTGAAAAGTTTCCGTATGGCCTTTACGATTTTCAGTATTCTCTGTGTGGTTGGAGTGTTTGCTTCTCTGGCCCGGGGAAATATCAGGAAATCCTATCATGACTAGGTCCGTTCATTTCAGTGATGTCCCGTCATGTATGATGCCGTCATGTAAATGTCCCCGATAAATAGAGCCTCCTGAAAAAGTAAAACACATTGATATAGTAATTAGTTACGTGTATATTACGGGTCAATTGGTGCCCGGAAAATGAACACCGGGGGCCAAAAACCGTGCACGTGG
>DSDU01000017.1 GCA_011056835.1 Deltaproteobacteria bacterium | reverse complement strand
TGCCTGAATAACAGCGTTACATCTGTACAATCAATGCGTTATTTGCCGCTTAAAAAGGCACCGACGGTGAGGTATGCTTTTTTTAAAGAACAACAGGCGCTAAGGAAACTCTAAACTCTAGTACTTCATGGATCCTTGTGCAAATATTTATTACGCGCCGTAACCTCATTTTCCCTTGTGCTCGAGGTCACCACGCACACCGTTTTTTTACCAACACTTCGGAATTCTCTTTCCATTGTCTGATCGCCGGGGATGTCGACTCGATTGCTGTGAATGAAGGAAGTTCCTTGAACAATAATGATGTTCCTTGCCGGAGAAGATAGCAGTGCGATCGGTGAAAACAGTAAAATGACACGTACCAGCAGATTCCTGTTCACGATCTATTCCCTTCGCCAAAATGCTTAAGATAGAAATCGATAATAAGAACGGATATCTTGGATAAACCTAGTTTTTTATCTTATATTGAAATTGGCCGGGGGTGTCAATATTAAATGAAAAAAGATCCTCTCTGTGTTCTCATGTAATCCGGTTGATGTAATCTTTCAGTGCGAACTGCCAGAAACGCATTGTTCTGTTTACCTGCTCTGAAAATTTTTTACTGCTCAGGACAGAATAGCGCGGCCGCGATGCAGCGCGGGGGAACTCATCCGTCGTAATCGGATCAACCCGAACATCGGTAATATTGGCATATTCGAGAATTTTCAGCGCAAATTCATACCACGTGCATCGACCCCGGTTTGTCACATGAAAAAGACCACGGTGATCCCCGTTAATGAGGACGTGCACAGCGGTAGCCAAATCCACGGTGTACGTGGGTGAACCCATCTGATCATGAACTACCCGCAGCGTCGCTTCTTCTTTCGCCTTGCCAACTATTGTATTGACGAAATTTTTCCCGTTTTTCCCGTAGAGCCATGCGGTCCGAATGATAATGAAATTATTCGACAGGTTTTGCAGGCATCGTTCACCTTCAAGTTTCGATTTACCGTAGACGTTTATGGGATCACATTCGTCATTTTCTTTGTAGGGCGTTTCTTTTGTTCCATTGAAGACATAATCCGTACTGAAGTGAACAATCTTGATGTGTTTATCACGACATGCCAGAGCAACAAACTTTACACCGTCTGCATTGACTGAAAAACAGGTTTCCCGCTTCGTTTCACAGCCGTCAACGTCCGTATACGCCGCTGCATTGACAACCACCTCCGGTTGTATTTCGGCAACAACACGGATACATTCCTCGGGCACAGTTATATCAAATTCGTCAATATCTTTTCCGACAACATCGTGATCAAGGCTCAATCGATCTACAATATCACACCCGAGCATTCCTCTGTGTCCCAGAACAAGAATTCTCATCAGTATCGCACCTCTTTCAGGAACAGCCCCTGCGGCGGCGCCGTTATCCCTGCCTTTGCTCGATCCAGCGCTGTAATAATTTCAGTGAATCCCAAAACGGAAAGTTTTCGCTTTCCCACATCCACCAGCGTTCCGATTATGTTCCGTACCATGTGACGCAAAAAACCGTCGGCTTCTATCGTCACGACAATCATGTCATCACGTTTCTTTTGTATATCGACGGCCATTACCGTTCTGACATGATCCGATGCATCGTCATTTGAACCGCAGAATGAAGAAAAATCTCTGGTTCCTATGAGTAGACCGATCGCTTCCTCCATGTGGCTTAGATCGAGGACTTCGTATACATGCCAGGAATAATTCTTCAAGAGTGCCGTTCTGACACGACTATTGCAAATCCGATAACAGTAAACCTTGCTCTTTGCGCTATAGCGCGCATGAAACCGATCATCTACCTCTGACAGCCCCTTGACGACAATGTCATCGGGAAGAAGGCTATTGATTCCCCGCATCAGATTGTAGCATTCGATTGACGACGACGTAAGAAAATTCGCCACCTGGTTGAGGGCATGTACCCCCGCATCTGTTCTGCCGGAGCCGATGATAACAACCTTCTCTTGGGTTATACGTTGAATCACACATTCCAGCGTCTGTTGAATCGTTGTGCCGTTCGCTTGGCGCTGCCACCCACAATAAAGGGTGCCGTCATATTCCAGAATAATTTTTATATTTCTCATGACCACCTGACAAAGAGAGGGCTGATCCTCCATGCATTGTGACCAACCCTCAATCCGTAATTCTTCAGATTGCAATGGAACAAATGTCCCTGCTAGTTTTCGCCACACTCCTCAATCGCCTTGATTGCAGGGAGTTTTTTACCCTCGAGAAGCTCAAGTGAAGCCCCGCCGCCTGTAGAGATGTATGTTATGTAGTCGCTTTCACCTGCCTGATGGACGGCAACATCGGTATCACCACCGCCTACAATTGTCAGGGCGTGTGAGCTGGCAACGGCGTGTGCCATAGCAAAGGTTCCCCTGCTGAATGCATCGATTTCAAACACCCCCATGGGGCCATTCCATACAATTGTCTTGGCATCGTCCAGAACCTCTCGGAAAAGAGTTATTGTTGCCGGACCGATGTCAAGCCCCATCCAGTTCGGATCGATTTCCTGTACGGGAACTATTTTCGTTACAGCTTTATGATCTATCGATTCGGCAATGACACAATCTACCGGGAAGTACAATTTAACACCCATTTTCTTTGCCATTTCTATGCCGTGTGCTGCCGCATCGACGAGATCATCCTCCACAATTGACTTTCCGATTTCGTAACCCATTGCCTTTAAAAATGTGAATGCCATTCCACCGCCGATGATCATCTTATCGACTTTCTTGACCAGATTGCCTAGCGCATGGAGTTTATCCGACACTTTTGAACCGCCGATAATTGCCACAAATGGCCTGAACGGATTCTCCAGTGCCTTGCTGAAATAATTCAACTCTTTTTTCATGAGAAAACCAAGACCGCATTCTTTAACATACCTGGTAATTCCAACATTCGAAGCATGGCTGCGATGGGCGTTACCGAAGGCATCGTCGATATACACATCAGCATAACTCGCCAGTTCTTTTGCAAATTCATCGTTGTTGTCGGTCTCTTCTTTGTGAAATCTGAGGTTCTCCAGCATGATTATACAACCCGGTTTCATATTATCCACAATATGTTTAACCTCCGGGCCGATACAATCTTTTGCAAGGGTAACATCTTTTCCGATAAGTCGGGACAGCCTGCGCGCTACCGGGTTGAGACTTAATTTATCGACAACCCGTCCTTTCGGTCTCCCGAGATGAGAGACAGCAATGACCTTGGCCCCCTCATCCAAAGCATAATTGATAGTCGGCAGAGCAGCCCTGATTCTTGCATCGGCGACAATATTCGAATGTTCATCCAGTGGAACGTTAAAGTCAAATCTGCATACAACCCTTTTCCCCTTCAAATCTATCTGGTCGATATACCTCATAGGTCCTCCCCTTAAATTGCAGCATTGCGTCGCACTATCATTAACACAATCGTTTTATATATTACTGATATGGGAAGGTCAAGGCAGAAATCAAACTCCCAAAATCCGCGATTGATTTTTGACGGATCAGTTTTTAGGGTCAATGTGGTACGAAAAACTAAGTTGCGCCGTCACAACACTAATGAGAATCGGTTCAAATCAGGAATCCGGTACCTGAATCGTGTCGTGAAGTGGCATTGTGCTGCCATGCCGACTGCTGTTCATACAATGCACCGTCTCAGCAATGTTGCCGTTCTGATAGGCCACGCCACGCATCGGGACCAAGACGCCCGATCTGTTCCACCACGGCCTTGTCAAGATCAGCTCCGACGGCATACGCGATACCATGATCATGACAGTAATCCATGATCTCGGCCTGATACGCCGCACTGTCCGATCGAAAGGCTCCGATGCGTTTGCCCGCAGGTAATTGCCGCTCACAATATTTCAAAAATGCAAGGCTGCGACTCGACGGCGACTCATTGCCGTGACGAAACTCATCACCCACCGTCAAACCGTTTTCCGCCAGATGACCCATGATGGGCATGTAGCCCCGATAGCCTTTGTAGGTAAACCGGGCCGTTTGCTTCTGCGCTTCTATGCCCGTAGCATCAATATCAAAGGGTATACGATGACATCACATCATCCAAAAGACCTCGCCTGAGAATCTCACGGTTGACCGCCGCCAGTCCCTCCAAACCGCCGTTGGCAAAGCTTCTGCGAAGCCAGTCGCCCACCGCGTCCGATGAGGGAATCCGCTCCATTGCCAGAAGCTCCCGAAAACCATGGTCAGCCCTGAGCTCGCTTAGATCCTCCAGTCTTCTGCCACCGCCGTTGAGCATCAATACCAGGGGCAGGACATGCTCCCGCACTCTATAGCCGGAACCACTGCCGGACTTCGGCAACTGCTCGTCCAGCATCCGCGGCACAGGCCAAGGACAACGGCAAACTCGCCTAAAAGAGCAACGCCCGCATGGGAGGTAATCAGATCGTTTGTCCTTTCCAGCTTGAAAGGCAGCACGGTTTGTTTTATCATAATTGAAACCTCGTTGGTTTGGTGCCGGTGTGTGTTGACATTACATATCTATCCGAATCAACGAGGTTTTTCAATCATTTTTACCCTAAAATGCCCCGACAATGGCGAATCTTGG
>DSDU01000033.1 GCA_011056835.1 Deltaproteobacteria bacterium | reverse complement strand
GTGTATCCCCTGCAACATATTGATATTACGTGCAGAATCTACATTATTACAGGGTGTAATGCAAGAAATATATGACATATTTGTAAATTATTTTAACTAGTTATTTGATGAGGACTTTTTGCGAGTCCATCAACTATAATATATGAAATACAAAGCATATTTGTTAAGAACTGTTTTTTGTAAAAACCTAACACGATGTGGAACTTTTTGAATTTTCATACCTGGAAGCTGTTCCTTCCAAATTTCTGCCCGCCCAGGTTCTCCTCCTTCACATATTATTAAGTCTCCATCTTCAAGGCCATATCTTTCGTCTTCACTAGATTCAAATCTCATTTTCAAAAGATCATTTAAATCAAAACAATTCCATCTTACGTTGATGTTTCTCAAATATGTCTGATGTTCCTCCCTGTTTTTTTCTTTGTCCAGCATTTTTCCACGACATATTTCAGAAACTACATTGCCGAATTTTACCCATCCCCACCTCTCCGGCAGTTCCGGCAATTCGGCCAGTTCCTTTTTCGTCAGCGGCGGGATATCCTTTGGTTTTTTCGGTTTTGCCAGCTTTCTGGTGCCTTTCGCTTCAGCCTGTTTGCAGGCTGTTTGCCATTCTTCCACCTGCTTTTTATAGTGTGCTTCCCGTTCTTTTCGGATGCGTTCCAGGAGCCTTTCCGCCGATTCCGGCGGGTTGCCTTCCTGTGCTTATCGGGTGCGCCACGCCTCGGTCAGCTTTCCTTCAAAGGCGTATTTCAGGACGGCCTAGCGGTAGGTCTTCAACTGCTCCCGGGCCTTTTTCAGGTTTCCGATGCCGTCCTCGATCTCGGAAAAGAGCTCCTCGATTCTGGCGACGACATTCAATATCTTTACACTATCGGTTCATGAGCCTTCCGGTTATAGACTTTTTCATATGCCTTGCAGTAAGGGCATATTCCTCCCTCAACTTTTTTTACAAACCAGTAAGCCAGACCCCGCTGTTGATTCCTTGCCCGTTTACACACGGCACACTCAACGCATTTCTGAGCCATCTCTCGATCTTTATCCGTAATCGCAGTAGGATCCATATCCACCCCCGGCATTAAGAATGCAGGCGTCAGCAGAAACATTATATTCGTGTTTACAATACCGTCAGTCGGCAAATCAACTTATTTTCTAAATTTTGAGAAATCGGGCTTTCGTTTAGCAAGATAGGCCTGTTTTCCTTCCGCCGCTTCATCCGACTGGTAATACAGCCACATTGCATCAAACGCCATTGCCTCGGAACCAGTGACATGATCACTTTCCCGGTTGAAGGAAGCCTTCAGAATTTTCAACGCCGTCGGACTCAACTCCAGGATCTTTCTACACCACTCATTCACTTCTTCTTCCAGTTTTTCGAGCGGAACTACCTTATTAACCAGTCCCATCTCTTTGGCTTCCTGTGCACTATACTGTTCGCAGAGGAACCAGATTTCCCGTGCCCGCTTCTCACCGACAACCCGGGCAAGGTAAGCCGCTCCATACCCCCCGTCAAAGCTTCCCACGCGCGGACCGGCCTGTCCGAACACCGCAGTTTCAGCGGCGATGGTAAGATCGCACAGCACGTGAAACACGTGCCCCCCGCCAATGGCATAACCGTTCACCGCAGCGATGATCGGCATGGGGAGCTTTCGAATCATATCATGAATCTTGCGGACATATACCAGCAATTCCGGGCGATACCCCGCACCGCCGGCTTCTCCGGCGTCACCGCCCACACAAAATGCCTTTTCCCCCGCCCCGGTAAGAACGGCGACTCCGATGGTACGATCCAGTTCGATGTCCTCAAATGCCCGTACCATGTCCATGAGTGTTTCCGTCCGGAAAGCATTAAATTTTTCAGGACGATTAATGATTATTTTCGCCACCCCGCCTTTTTTCTCATACATGATATCCGTAAGATTCATCATGCCTCCTTCCGCCGTATACTCAGACTAAAATGACCGGGAGAACCATATCGAGTCCTTCCAGTGTCGCCATGATATTCAGAATCAACCCCGGTGTTAAATCCAGGATGTTCTGTTTCGACATGATCCCGGTGCCACCGTCAAGAGTCGTCTTCACATCCGGATAATTGTCAATGCCCTCTGTGAAGGTATATGGAATGATGTCACCCAATTCTCCCCTGAACGAACCGGCCCGGCACGTCATCACAGCCGGATCATTCGCCTACGATCGAACGATCATCTCATCATAAGGCCATGCCTCCATGCCTCCATCCATGAATTTGACATCGGTGAATCCTTCACCTTCAAGTATCGTCTGTGCCTCGTATCCTCGAAGACTGATCTTACAAAATGTTATGATTTCCTTGTCCCGGGGCAGTTCCTGCAATCGCCGCCGAAGCACTCCCAAGGGAACAAGTTTGACCCGGTTATCATTGATTCGCACTTCTTTGTACTCATCGGGCGACCTTACATCAAGCCAGATGAATTCATCACCATCATCGAGTTTCTTCTTGACTTCCAGCGGTGTCACAGCCTTTGCCGTTCCGTCCATCTTGTTGCGGAGGACATTGGCGGCGTGAGCGGCAATATCGATAGCCGTTGCATAGGGCGGTGCATACCCCAGATCGATCGCGGGGAGATCATCAACAGTCGCGCCGAAATACAAAGCAGTCGCGGCCACATCAACGCGTTTCGTCGTATCACCATATCCGGCAACCTGCAATCCCAGAAGCTTTCTCGACTCCCGGTCGGCAACAAGTTTAAGCAGGAGCGGCTTGTGCGTCGGATAGTAATGAGGGCTGTCCGTCGCCGGCACCAGGGATGTTACAACATCAAAACCGGCTTCACGGGCCTGCCGTTCCGTCAAGCCCGTTTTACCAACATTATAGTCAAACACCTTGACGACAGCCGTTCCCAGGATTCCTCCGAATTTTTCCCGGTATCCCATGATGTTGTTTGCCACCACCCGGCCGTGTTTGTTCGCCGTCGACCCCATGGGCACAAAGGCCTTTCTTCCGGTTATCAAGACCGTATTTTCTACGCAGTCGCCGCCAGCATAAATATGAGGATCGCTCGTTTCAAGATAGTCGTTTACAACAATACCGCCATAGCTGCCGATTTCCAGTCCAGCATCCTTAGCCAGCATGACATTGGAACGCACACCGATATTCGTAAGAACGATATCCGCCGGAAATTCACCATCGGCAGTAATAACCGTTCGGGCATTACCCTGGTCATCCCCCAGGATTCTGGTAACCCCTGTCCCGGTAATGATGTCCACGTTTTGCGATCGGACATACCGGGTCAGATACAGGGCAACCTCTTCATCGAGGAGTCCCGGGAGGATGTGTGGCAACAGTTCGATGACGGTGACGTGAAGGCCCCGTTTCGCCAGGGCTTCGGTCATTTCAATGCCGATGAGCCCCCCGCCGATGATCACGGCGGTTTTTACACTCCCTGATGTAACCGCATCACGTATTGCCATGGCGTCATCGGGATGCCAGAGGCGAAAAACATTCTTCAGCCTGAAGCCTTCAATTGGTGGGATAATCGGCATCCCCCCCGTTGCCAGCACCAGTTTGTCATAGGGAATCGAACCGTACTCACCCGTCTCGATGTTAACAACATCGACCATCTTATGCTCTCGGTCAATAGATCGGACAAGCGTACCATCCAGAACTGTTACATTTTTAACATTACGGAAAAATGTTGCGTCGCGGGGAACACCCACCGGAGTGTAATTCAATGTTTTGCAGTCTTCGATATCGCCGCTGATACAATAGGGCATTCCGCATCCGGCATAGGAAAGAATTTTTCCCCGCTCTATTACGGTTATATCCGCCTCCGGATTCAATCGCCTCAACCTGGCCGCAGACTTCGGTCCCATGGCAACACCACCGATGACAATAACCTTTATTTTCTCTCTTTTCATGACGGCCCTCCTTGACGTTCATGGGCAGGTGGCACAGCCCATCAATTGCTGATTCGAGATAATATATCCTTACACTTTCGTTATAACCTACATATGAAAAATGCTTCTCATTCAACAACGGGGCAACAGGAAAATCAATGGCAGTCGGAATGTCGCACGCAGCCGGAAATCATGACGACACTTTTCAAGCGGTGTCGGGCAGCATATTGAGACGGCTCACGATGTACAATGCGGCACAATTTTACACTAGTGACAGGCAAAGGAATGATACCACAAATTCATCATGATTTTAAACGATTAGCGAACTTTTTTTGGATAACACCGGCACCTTCATGCCCGGCACAATGAAATAGTAAATATTCTCAAACCTTACACATTGACAGATCCTCAGCATTTTTCTATACTGCGTTTCATCGCAATTGGTTCTCAGACAAGAAGAGCCTGCAGCCGGCAGGATGATAGTTCACACTGAATCCCTCACATTACTTCCGTACATCCACTTACTACCGACAACTCGGCACAACGACATCAGGGGTAATTTCTCTCAGCCGATTGTCTGATTTTGTCCACTATCATCCTTATTATGTGTCACAAGCGCTTTTTCTATCACTCGGAGATGCGCTTAGACAGTGACGTCGGAACATTTGTCATTGACTGTATCCCCACAGGACGGAGGCCCCGGGAAGGGAAATATGTAATACTTTTCTTTTACAGTTACTTGCTGAGAATCAGCCCAAGCCGTTTGTAACCTGTTGATTTTATTTAATCGCTCTTTGGAAAATCGGATGACGTTTCAAAAATGTGGTGCCACAGATATGAGG
>DSDU01000219.1 GCA_011056835.1 Deltaproteobacteria bacterium | reverse complement strand
GAAATCCTCAAAGGAAAGTTGTTTCACATTGTGTCGATACATTTGTCCATCCACGTGCACGGCTTTTGGCCCCCGGTGTTCATTTTCCGGGCACCAATTGACCCGTAATATACACGTAACTAATTACTATATCAATGTGTTTTACTTTTTCAGGAGGCTCTACTTATAGCGGCATATACAAAGTCGTTGCCTTGACGTGAGATATTGAGCCGTTCGCTGCGTTCCCGATTTTCCTTGACAAAGTAACAGGTAATGAGTGAAACATCCAAGATCAGCACAGGGAAGGTTTATGATGGAGAAGTCTGAGAACAAGTTGATCCCCATATTGCGTCAGGGAATTGCGGTCATACAGATGATTCTCTTTAAAAGAATAAGAGAGCATCTTGTTCAAAGCTACCCGGAACGTGATAAGGGAGATATTAATAAACTGTCGGGGGCGATCGTTAATGATCTTTTCGGTACAACCAATATGGAAGAGCCGTTTGCAACGTTTGTCAATGAGAATAAGGAATGTATTGAAGAACAAATCAAAAAGATCCCTCAGGAATTATCAGGTTTGATGATACCGCTTACCGACGCCCTTAGAGTTACCGTCATCTGTGACAGGCAGGATGGTATTGATAATTCGTCGATATTGCAGCGGGCTCATGACCGTAAACTATTATTGGTTTCCCGGGAAGTCCCATTGCCCGGCCGCTTTATCAATTTGGTGCGCGAGCTCGGCGACAGGTGTGACATATTGCTTCAGCCAGGGATGAACCAGGTCAGTAACCAGAATTAAGTGAGGTCCGGTATGGGAAAACCAGAACATATTATTGCAGTGATTGAAACAACGAAGGGAACCATACGGATGAACCTCTTTTCCGGAGAAGTTCCTGTAACAGTCGGGAATTTTGTTAATCTTGCCAGGCGTACCTATTATGACGGACTCAAATTTCACCGTGTCATTCCGGACTTTATGATTCAGGGAGGGTGTCCCCGTGGTGACGGCCGTGGCGGTCCCGGATATCAGTTTCATGATGAATTTATCTCCGGACTGAGACATAACAAACCGGGAATACTTTCCATGGCCAATGCAGGGCTTGGAACAAATGGAAGCCAGTTCTTCATAACGCATGTTCCGACTCCGTGGCTCGATGATAAACATACGGTATTTGGAGAAGTCCGGAGCAGCCATGATCAGGATATTGTCAACAAAATCGAGCAGAGCGATACAATCATTGCAGTAACGATTGAAGGCGATTTGTCAGCGTTGATACGAGAGATTCGACCCCATTTGAACAAGTGGAATGAAATCCTTGACCGAAATTTTCCCGATCTTCCACCGGCGCCACCGGTTTAACGACTCAATGATCGTGGGAATAATGTAATGGTTCAAGGGAGAAAATGCCGGATCCGCATAGAGTAAGAGCGCTCAGCACTGGAGATGCCGGCAGGGTAACCCTAGGCCGATTTCATGGCCGAATTCTCATACGTATAAACGGCGGCGAGATCGGAAGAAAAACCGCAAGTGAGTCATGGTTAAACACTTTGACTTTATCGCATCCAAGTATGATCGGTTCGTCGGAATGCCTGATGTGCGGCTATTGCGGTCGCTGCTTCAGCTGCCGTCAACAGGGTGGATGTTAGATGTTGGTGGCGGAACCGGACGTGTTGCCATTCATTTCTTAAATCTCATCGGTCATCTTGTCGTATGCGATGCGTCCTTGGAAATGCTCAAGCAAAGCAGGTGTAAAGCGGACCTGGTCCGGATGCGAGCACATGCGGAAACACTGCCGTTTAAGGATGAAGTGTTTGATCGAGTCCTTGTCGTTGATGCCCTTCATCATTTTAGCGATCAGCAGCGTGCATTGGCAAATCTTCTCAGGGTCCTTAAACGGGGAGGTCGGATGGTCATAGAGGAACCGGATATTGACAGGCCGGTTATTAAACTGATTGCCTTGTTCGAAAAGCTGGCGCTCATGGAAAGTCGCTTTCATTCGGCTACATCTCTGTGTGACATGATATCACAGCAGGGCATGTATGCACGCACGGCATGCAAAGATAAATTTCGTGTATGGTTAACAGTTGACAAGTAAAACGCTTCATTTTCGGTAACAGTGAAACCCTGATAATGAAAAAAAACGAACCGAAACCTTTCTGGGAAGTAAAATCTCTCAATGAAATGACCCGCCATGAATGGGAATTGTTGTGTGACGGGTGTGGGCGATGCTGCCTCCACAAACTGGAAATCGAAGAGACCGGGGAGGTCCGGTATACCAGTGTGGCCTGTCGTCTTCTTGACACAGAAACATGCCGGTGCAATCAATATAATGAGCGAAAGAAAACCGTTCCGGACTGTCTGCTTCTGGAACCTGATACCGTGAAGCTGTATCGATGGTTGCCGTTAACATGTGCATATCGCCGTCTCAGTGAGGGAAACAGGCTTGAGTGGTGGCATCCCCTTGTATCGGGCGATTCCGAGACGGTTCATAACGCAGGAATATCCGTTCGCGATAAAATCATCAGCGAGCAATGGATCAACATGAATAATCTGGAAGCGTACATCATGGATTGCGATATCTGAAGGGTTGACACGATGGCTTTCACGTCACATAGCAGCCACTTTCCTTTTCACCGGCTGTATCTCCTTCATCGGGATCCTTTTTAATCAACATTCATTCATACGAGAAGGTGCAAATGATCCTGCGTGTGTCCTCAAGTCGGCGAATTCATGTTCATCTAATGTCTGACGTGAGAGAGCCGTGGGACTGTATGATGTATTCAGAAAGAACGTTTCAATTTTTTTGAGATTTGTTAGAAGACAAATTAATAATATGAAATAACACAGCTCGTTGTCGAAGGGACTGCAATACTGATCACAAGAGTGCGCTTATACGATCGGAGAGGAGATGGTTAATGGCTATTTCTCGAAAAATAGAAGGTTTTATTTCTCAGTCGTCATGGATTCGGAAAATGTTTGAGGATGGTTTGAGACTCAAACAGGAGTTCGGTGAGAATAAAGTATTTGACTTCAGTCTCGGCAATCCGAATATTGAACCTCCGCAACAATTTAAGGAATTGTTGCTTGAAGTGGCGAACGATAAGACTCGGGGAGTTCATGGATATATGCCGAACGCCGGTTATGCGGATACGCGATCGGCAGTCGCCGGATATCTGAGAGGTATTCATAAAAAAGAAATAAAACCCGATCATGTCATCATGACCTGCGGGGCCGGCGGAGCGTTGAATGTTGTATTGAAAACCCTCCTCGATCCGGGAGAAGAAGTGATTGTTCCGACCCCTTTCTTTGTTGAATACCGTTTCTATATCGATAACCACGGTGGTGTAATTAAACTAGTAGAATCCCGTGATGATTTCTCGCTCAACATTGAGGCAATTGGTAACGCCGTTACTGAAAAGACGAAAATCGTTCTGATTAATTCACCAAACAATCCAACGGGGAAAGTTTATGATCAAAAATCAATTAACGCCCTCGGTGAACTCCTCACACAAAAATCGGCCGAGCTTAACAGAGAAATCTATCTGATCTCGGATGAGCCATATCGAGATATTGTCTATGACGCCGTAGAGGTGCCGAGCATCATGCAGTCTTATCACAACAGCATCATTGCCACGTCGTATTCAAAAAGCATTTCACTTCCCGGGGAAAGAATCGGTTATCTTGCCGTCAGCCCGGCAGCAGTCGATCTTGTTTCGTTGTTGGGGGGGTTGATTCTCTGTAACAGGATAATCGGATTTGTTAATGCTCCCGCAATTATGCAGCGAATCGTGGCAAAAATGCAGGGTATAACGGTAGATGTGGAAGCATACAAACGAAAACGGGATCTTCTCTGTAATGGGCTTGCATCAGCCGGTTACCGTTTTGAGAAACCCGAGGGTGCGTTTTATCTCTTCCCGCGATCGCCAATTGAGGACGATGTGGAATTTGTCAAAGCCCTCCAGAAGAAAAATATTCTTACTGTGCCGGGAAGCGGATTCGGTAAAGCGGGTTACTTCAGGATCGCATACTGTGTGGACGATGCTGTGATTATTAATTCGATCAAGGGGTTTGCTGATGTTATGCGGGAATACATATAGTATACATAATGATATGAATCACGCAGGTCGACTTATTGGAAGTAGCAGCGATGAAGGATGAAGAAAATCCCTGTATGTCTTGACAGGCGAGTATTTCACAACAGTCACACATGATATGATATTATTCGAACCATCATCAACGGAATGGAGTCAGCGGATTACATCCTCATTAACGTGATTGAAATTACTGTCAGGACGATTCCGGCAAGCCGCAAGAGGGTAAGACGTTCCTTGTAAATAACCGTGGACAGAATGATAGCGATGACAAAGTACATCCCTGTAACCGAAATGATAATCGAAAGGGGGCCATTTGAAAGGGCCCTGAGGAGTGCATAAAAACCTCCGAAATTTACCATTCCGATAGTGATGCCGATAATCAGGGCACTGCCATGATGCAGATCTTCTCCTGCTCCCTGCAGTCGATTTCTCAGTGCGAATGAGAAAAACATCCCCAATGCGTATGATAGGGCAATAAATGCCAGATGGTTCGTGCCGATAGCGGCGAATTTACTGGATATAGCAGCCACGGCCCCCGATGCCAGCGCAATAAGTGTCAGGGAAATTCCCCGGTTAAAGTTTTTATTGACAACGGTGGCATAGTTAGAGCCTCCTGAAAAAGTAAAACACATTGATATAGTAATTAGTTACGTGTATATTACGGGT
>DSDU01000138.1 GCA_011056835.1 Deltaproteobacteria bacterium | reverse complement strand
GATTTTGCATGACTGTGCCACAATCACTCCCAGATTATCGATGTTCCGTTTTCGGATGTTCGATATTTCACTTTCGATGGTCGCCAACAGGTCAGGATCATCAATGATACCGTATTTTACAATCTCCGCCAGACCGTTGGTGAATTCGACATCGGGAAGTGTATCAAGGAACTTGAGATCGATATAGACGGCCTTCGGCTGGCAGAATGTTCCCACCAGGTTTTTACCCTTGAAAATGTCGATTCCCGTTTTGCCACCGATACTGCTGTCGACCTGGGCAAGCAGCGTGGTCGGCATTTGAATATACGGAATGGACCGCATATAGATCGATGCGATAAATCCGACCATATCACCGGTAACGCCGCCGCCCAGTGCGATGAGGCAGGATGACCGATCAACTCCTCGGTCGACAAGCTGCTCGATGAGGGACAGTGCCGTATCAATGGTTTTCGATGCCTCGCCGGGAGGGAAATCGATCATATCGACGGTAAGTCCCGTTTCTCTCAGGGCTGACAACACTGTCTCTCCGTAGAGCGAAGACACGGTAGTATCCGCAATTATGATATAGTTGGCGGCGAGTGCGCTTTTGGCAATGAGCAGGGCAATACGATCGAGTATATCATACCCGATATATATCTCGTATGAGTGGGACGAGCGTTTGTCGAGGTTTACTTTTATCTTGTTCATAATGACACCTTCATTTCCGCTTTTATCAGTCTTTCAAGGCATCGTACCTCTTCCATCAGTTTGTAGAATTTTTCCGGTTTCAGCGATTGCATGCCGTCCGATACGGCCTTGTCCGGCTCGGGGTGGACTTCGACCATGATGCCGTCCGCACCCACCGCCAGCGCCCCCTTGGCGAGGGGCGTAACGTATCTCCAGTGACCGGCGGCATGACTGGGATCGACGATAACCGGCAGGTGGGTCAGTTCTTTCAGGACCGGTACCGCACTGATGTCGAGGGTGTTCCTGGTAGCCGTCTCAAAAGTCCTGATGCCCCGCTCGCAGAGAATGACGTTGTCATTGCCCGATGACAGGATGTATTCCGCCGACATGAGGAGTTCTTCGATGGTGGTCATCATGCCCCGTTTGATGAGAACCGGTTTTTTTGCCTTTCCCACTATCTTCAGCAACGCGAAGTTCTGAACATTCCGCGCGCCGATCTGGAGAATATCGGCATACTCTTCAACCAGATCGACATCCGAGGTGTTCATGACTTCCGTAATAACGGGCATTCCCGTTCGATCTCCCGCCTCCCGAAGAAGTTTGAGGCCTTCTTCTTCCATTCCTTGGAAGGCATAGGGGGATGTTCTCGGTTTGAATGCGCCCCCTCGTATGATGTTTGCGCCTCCCTTCCGGGCAACGAAGGCGCTTTCCATCATCTGTTCTTTACTTTCAATGGAGCACGGTCCCGCCATGACAATGAAGTCCCGTCCGCCGATTTCCACATCACCGACCCTGATCACCGTGTTGCCGTCCTTTGCCTCGCGGGATGCGATCTTATAGGGCTTCAGAATCGGAATGGTCTTTTCAACCCCGGAAAGGTTTTGCACCAGTTTCAGATGTTCCTTTCCTCGGTTATCACCAATGGCGCCGATAATCGTCCGTTCGAGGCCGTATGACGGATGGGCCCGGTATCCCACCGATTCGATCCATTGAATAACCGAATCAATTTGCTCTGCCGTCGCGTTGCTTTTCATTACTACAATCATTTTTTAGTCCTCCCTGAAATAAAAAAGCCATGGCGTATCCGGTCTCACCATGGCTTCATATACAAAAAAAACCATGGTGGAGCATTTGATCTCCCCATGGCTCTGTTTTTTTATCTGTTTAGGTTCCTGCTATGTCCTCCTGAGCGATGGGCAGACCAATGTGTTAAAATAATACCAAAAATAGCTGTACACTTTGTAAGAAACGGTAATTTTACCCATCGACTGACTTTCACCTCTATGAACTAGGATGGAAGTTAAACAGAAATGTATGGTACTGTCAAGCTAAAAATTATCATAACGAATTATATGTTTTTCATAAACTCTTTCCTTTCTCCGGCTGTATGAATGAAATAATTCATTGGTGAAGCAAATGCTACACCGGGTGTAACCCCTTCATCTGATGTGTATTTTCAGTGGGACAGTGGTACCCGTAGGAGAGAATACTGAAATTGTCGATCCAAATGGTTCACCATTTATATTGTGCATAGATGCATAAATGGCTTGATGGATAGTGATACCAAGAGGTTAACGGAGAGCTGTCCGATGGCACACCAATTGCTGTAACGGAAGACGCATGCCACGGAACCGGTTGACACGATTCGAAGATCCGGTTGCATCAGTGGTGAAACAGCCACGTCTTTTTAAGCAAATATAAAATAAGGAGGAACTCAATGAAACTAGCTGATTCAATCGCAATTGTTACCGGTGGTGCATCCGGTCTGGGAGAAGCCTGTGTTCGTGAAATCGTTGAAGGTGGCGGACGGGCGGCAATTTTTGATGTCCAGACAGAGAGAGGCGAAGCACTGGCCAGGGAACTTGGCGATGCTGTCATTTTCGCAAAGACGGATGTAACCGACGAACAGAGCACGAAGGATGGCATAGAAAAGACGATTTCCGCCTTCGGTTCGGTTAATGTGGCGATTAATTGTGCCGGCGTGGGAGATCCCGGAAAGATTCTCAGTAAAAAGGGTCCTATGCCGCTGAATTTTTTCAACCGAGTGGTGCAGATTAATCTTGTGGGAACGTTTAACGTCATCAGGCTCGCCGTTGAAAAGATGGTTCATAATAATCCCGGTGAAGATGGTGAAAAGGGGGTCATTGTCAATACGGCATCTGCCGCCGCTTTCGATGGACAGATCGGTCAGCCCGCCTACAGCGCCTCGAAGGCGGGGGTTGTCGGCATGACTTTGCCCGTTGCACGGGAGTGCGCCGGATATGGAATCAGGGTCATGACTATCGCCCCCGGGCTTTTCGATACACCCATGCTGGCAACATTGCCGCCCGAGGTCAGAGATGCCCTCGGTAAGATGGTTCCATTTCCTCAGCGTCTCGGCAAACCATCCGAGTATGCCCGGCTGGCCTGCCACATTATCGAAAACACCATGTTGAACGGCGAAGTTATCCGTCTTGACGGTTCCATTCGGATGGCGGCGAAATAAAATATAAAGACATCATAGAGAGACCATGATCGGGAAAAGCCCCAGAGGAGGACGGAATTCTATGGAATCAAGAGATGATATTGTTCTGGTGAGTGCGGTGAGAACTCCCTTCAGTAAATTCGACAGTCCGATGAAAGATATCCCGAGTATAAAGCTCGGTGAAATGGTTATTCGGGAGGTCATGAATCGTGTCGGCCTACAACCCGAAGAGATTGACGAGGTTAATTACGGGAGCTGTCTTCCCGCTGAATTTGCGTTGGAAACTGATGTCCCGGGGCGGCAGGCCACTCTCTTGGCAGGATTCCCCGGTGAAAGCATTTCATTGTCGTTGGATCGGGCATGTTGCTCTTCTCTGACGGCGATGCGGCTGGGTATCCGGGGAATCAAGGCGGGGGAACTTAAAATTGTTATGGCCGTAGGGTCGGAGAACATGCCCCGGTGTCCTCATCTGGCCCCCGGAATGCGGTGGGCTGCCAGGCTGGGACATCTCAAACTGATCGATCCTCTCTTTTATCTCGGTTACGACGCCATGGGATTCAATACGATTGCCGTCGATGCCGGAGAGGTTGCCTTGGAATATGGCATTACCCGGGAAATGCAGGATGAGTGGGCGATGAGAAGCCACAAACTCGCGGCGAAAGCATATGCCGAGGGGAAAATTAAAGTCGGTGAAGAACTCATGCCGGTTGAAATTCCTCGGAAGAAGGGAGAACCGCTGGTTATCGATAAGGACGAGTGCATTCGTGAAAACACTACTATGGAAGCACTGGCGAAACTGAAAACGGTCTATGGGAGCCCGACGATTACCGCGGGAAATGCTCCTCCCATCAGCGCCGGTTCGAGCGCCCTGATCGTTATGACCCGGCAGGAGGCGGAGAAGCGGGGACTGGAACCATTGGCCACCATTGTCGCCTCGGTGTGCGCCGCCGCGGAACCGCGGTACATCTGCACCATTCCCGCTGAGTCCATTGAGAAAGCACTGGCACACACCGGTCTTGCCATCGACGATATGGATCTTATCGAGATCAACGAGGCCTTTGCGGCTATGCCCTTGGTATCCACAAAAATTCTTGCACAGGATAATGCCGGCAAATGGGACAAGCTTAAGGAAAGAACAAATGTCAACGGCGGTGCAATTGCACTGGGACATCCCGTGGGATCGAGCGCGGCCCGAATCACCATGACACTGGCTCATGAACTGAAACGGCGGGGTGGCGGATACGGCGCCGCGGCTATCTGCGGCGGTCTTGCCCAGGGTGAAGCAGTCATTCTTAAAGTATAAACGCGGATGACACTGCGGCCTTTCAGACATTATGCGAGAGAGAACTGATTAATTCCGGGTTCGTCTGATGCAAAACTTTGATCGAGCTTCGGTATCGAACTCGGGAGCAAGGAGCGGAACATGAGGAGAGCATTATTTAAGGAAGAACATGAAATTTTTCGCGATGCCTTTGGAAAATTTCTCGACAAGGAAATTGTTCCGTTCGTGGAACAATGGGAAGAAGATGAAATCATTCCCCGGAAGATATGGAACAGGATGGGTGAGCAGGGATTTCTCTGCCCATGGCTTGATGAACAATACGGTGGATCGGCAGTGGGGTTTGAGTATTCGGTGATTATCAATGAAGAACTTTTTTACAGAGGCGTCACCGGTATCCTGG
>DSDU01000112.1 GCA_011056835.1 Deltaproteobacteria bacterium | reverse complement strand
GCATGTCTCTGCGACTTACGCGTTGTTGAGGAAGATGCAGTTTTCGGCGTTTTCTGCCGACGATTCGGTATTCCCCTTATAGACGGCGGCACCCAGCGTCTGCCCCGTCTCATTGGATTGAGTCGGGCCCTTGATTTGATCTTGACGGGCAGGCCCGTCGGTGCGGATGAAGCCCTAACCATTGGCCTGGCAAATCGTGTTGTGAAAAAAGGAACAGTGCGGCAAGAAGCGGAATCGCTGGCGATGGGGATTGCCGAATTTCCGCAGTTCTGTCTCAGGAGTGACCGGGAAGCTGTCTATCGAGGTTTTGATCGGGATTTTGACCAGGCACTTGAAGTTGAATTCAGGCTTGGAATGAGAGTTATTGAAAGTGGTGAGGCGGAATCAGGTGCCCGTCGTTTTGCCGGAGGTGACTGAAAACACGGAGCATTTTGGTAAAAAAGGCACAAAAAAGCAGGCTTATCACGCCCGCTTTTTTGAACAAGGTATGACAGCTATGGTTCATAATAAATGGGCTGTCCCAGTTCAGAAAATGAGAAATTCTGAAAGACGTTGTATCCATTATAATCCAAAACACGCAGGTCGTCGCTTTGATGAAGATCACCCAAAACAATTTCGAATCGTTGGCCGTATTTTTCTTTTACCTTTTCCACGGGAATTTCAACGGCAATATACTTCTTGATTCCTTTGCTTGCCAGCTTGTCAACAAGATTCGGATTTGTCAGTGTTTCATATGATGTCAGGATTAGAATCGGCCCGGTTCCAGTAAAAATGATACTTGCTTTCATGGTTCCCTCCTCCTTTCCTTACTGTCAAGAGGACCAGTTACATTAATCCTTAATACATGTTACATAACGATGACACCTCAGGTTGTTACCGAGAGTGCGAAGGCACGAGCAGTTCCCGATACAACCCCACTCATATTGTTTGTAACTAGTATAAATCAAAGTTTGTAAAGAGTCAATTATACCCTATGCGACGGGACGAGATGTGTGGAGATGATTAAGACCTCCGTTGACTAGCAAATACGTTAATTTTTAAGGGAGTTCGGTTTACTGATCGTTCACGTAATCTCAGAAATCACGCTGATTGTTCCATAAACGTTTCAGGCGGAGCGAATTGCCTACTACGGAAACGGAACTCATGGCCATTGCGGCTGCGGCAAACATGGGATTCAGAAGGATGCCGAAGAAAGGGTAGAGAAGCCCTGCGGCAACGGGGATTCCGAGGCTGTTATAGAAAAATGCCCAGAAGAGGTTCTGTTTTATAACCCTCACCGTCAGCGAAGAGAGTTCTATCGCCGATGCGACAAGATTTAAATCATCGTGCATGAGGGTAATATCACTCGTTTCAACGGCAATGTCGGTGCCTGTACCAAGAGAAATGCCGATATCTGCGGCAGCCAACGCCGGTGCGTCGTTGATCCCATCTCCTACCATGGCGACGATGCGGTTTTCGTTCCGAAGACGATGAATTTCCGCCGCGTTATCCTGAGGAAGAATTTCCGCCATAATTCTGTCAATGCCGATTTCCCCGGCGATGGCATCAGCTGCCTTAGGATTGTCACCGGTGATCATGATTACTTCGATGTGTCGTCTTTTGAGCCGTGATATTACTTGATACGCTGATGGTTTCGGTGTGTCTGCACAGGCGATAATTCCTGCCAGTTCCCCGTCGATGGCGCAATAAATAATTGTTTTACCTGCCGAAACGAGCTGTTCCGCATGAGATTCTGCAGACGTAAGGGATACTGAGTTACGTTTCATCATGTTTGAATTACCGATGAGTATCTGCATGCCGGCCATCGTACCAGCGGCTCCCATCCCGGAAAGCGCCTCAAAATCTTTAATATCCTGAGGTGTTAAACCTTCCTCACGTCCCCGTTTCATGACGGCTTCGGCAAGGGGATGTTCCGATACGGCTTCTATTGAAACGGCAGCTTCCAGGAGCTGATCCTGGGTATAGTCGGAGAGGGGTATGATATCAGTGACGACGGGTCTGCCTTCTGTCAGCGTCCCCGTCTTATCGAAGACAATCGTGTCAAGCTTATGTGCTTTTTCGAGCGTTTCGCCGCCCCTGATCAGAATGCCGTTCTCGGCGCCGAGTCCCGTTCCTACCATGACTGCCGTCGGTGTTGCCAACCCCATGGCACAGGGGCAGGCGATAATAAGGACCGATACGAAATTCAGTAACGCTCGTGAAAACAACGGATCAGGAACAAGAAACAACCAAATACAGAACGTCATTACGGCTATCGTTATGACAATCGGAACAAAGACTGACGCAACTTTATCTGCAAATCGTTGGATCGGCGCTTTTGACCCCTGGGCTTCTTCGACAAGGCGAATAATTTGTGAAAGAACGGTCTTTGATCCGGTGTTAGTCGCCCGGAATACGAAACTTCCACCCTGATTGATTGTACCGGCAAACACAGCACTGTCTTTTTCTTTTTCAATGGGGATGCTTTCTCCGGTCAGCATGGACTCGTCAACCGTTGATGAGCCTTTGATGACAATCCCGTCCGTGGGAATATTTTCACCGGGCCGAACGCGGAGAATATCGCCCTGTATAATGTCTGCAATGGGAACATCCTTTTCCACGTCGTTCTTTATGATATGGGCCGTTTTCGGTTTCAGACGGATGAGCTTTTTAATTGCCTGGGACGTTTTGCCGCGGGCCGTTACCTCAAGGAGGCGGCCGAGGAGGACGAGCGCGACGATCATTGCGGCCCCGTCGAAATATACATGGGGCATGACTCCTGTTTCTGCGAAAAAGTCAGGCCGTAGTGTAGCGAGAGCGGAATACAGGTAAGCCGACAGTGATCCGATTGCAACAAGTGTATTCATGTCGGACGTTTTTTGTAATGCCGCCTTGATCGCTCCAGTAAAAAATCGACTTCCTACCCAAAAAACGGCTGGTGTCGAAAGCACCAACAATATGAATAACATTGATTGTCGTGGTATATTACTGAAAATGGGGAACCAGTGCTGCATAGAGCCCATGAAGGTTAGAATGCTCAAAATAATACCAGCAGTCACTTTAACCTTCAGTCCAGATAATTCTTTCCTTCGCGCCGACTCGATCGGATCTTCTCGGTCATCCTCGATCAGTCCCAGAAATTCGTAACCTGCATCAGCAATAGAGCTTTCCACCGCAGATAGGTCGAGGTTATGACCATGATGAGAGACAACGGCTCTACCTAATGAAAGAATGACAGTGGCATCGTCAACGCCGGGAATTTTCCTCAGGACATTTTCAACGCGTCTGACGCAGGCAGCACAAGTCATTCCCCGAACATGAATATTATTCTTGACCAAGTTCGTATCCCGCATCTTCAATATGCTGTTTGATTATCTCGAGATCAACAGGAACGTTATGTTCGAATGTCGCCGTACCTTTCTCAAGGTCGACCCTGACATCATGTATTCCCTTTATGCTGCTTAATGCCTCTAATACAGAAGTTACACAGTGTTGGCAGGACATGCCTAGTATTCTAATTGTTTTCACATTTCTTTTCCTTTCAAATGCATCTGATCAATAGGGCTTCACGGTTTTATTTCATTTTTCCAGATCGCTAGAAGCCCATCTTTGCCAAAAGCCATATCTATCAGTTCCCATCCCTCTTCTCCCCGTTTGTTCAGAAGATTTTCAAGAATACCGACCTGATCTGATGGAAGCTCTTCAAGGCTGCATTCACCTTCCTGTGTGCAGAAAAAAGCCACTTTCTTGAAAGATTCGACAGGATGAACGGTTATATCATACTGAAACTTTTTCATAACGGATTCCTCCCTTCTTCACCACATATTGTCCATAGATTAAAATAATAACGTTTAAGATGATTGCAACGGACGAGTGGAGTGTTTAAAAATGCCATTAATCACACGAAACATCAAAACTTTGCGAGATACAAATATAAACTATTTCTAGCAGGTTTATCTTTCTATATCAATGATATTATACAGAAAAGCGACAGCATGCCGTTGTTGCATCAACTACCTCCCCGTTTATGCTAACATGAATTTTCATTAGACCATACCCCGTTTGGATTCAACGCCATAACGACAGAGTATAATAATGAACCTGTATGTTTTTATCTTGAAAAAGGAAAACCGTTGCGCTATATAACAACTCTTAATGGGCGGTTAACTCAGCGGGAGAGTGCTACCTTCACACGGTAGAAGTCACTGGTTCAAATCCAGTACCGCCTACCAATGAAATCAAGGGGTTACGGTTGGTGCCGTTACCCTTTTTTTAGATGGTTTATGCTTTTCATTTTGGAGAGATATTTATTAGGTTATTAGGGGAAGCACAAGAGAATTATTTCGCTGACTGGAATTTCAAGGAGCTACCTCAAGCCTTTATCTATGTTGGATTCTCCAACGATTGTCCTCACAGTTCCCGCTACTAACGTTATTTTCTGTGTCAAAAGAACCGGGTTTTTTGTGCCTTATAGAAGGGACACGCTATCTTTCTCAGCTCATCTGCTGAATATTTCTGGGTTATATGCCGAACTATGAGCAATAACTCTCCATACTTTTACCAGTGACAGTGAGATCTTTCACTCATAACTCATGAAGTCTTTCATTGCGGATTTCCTTGAGTATATTTAGATATATGCCGAAAGTATAATTAAAAAATATTTAGAACACGAGGGAGGATAATAACAAGATTGTCTGCTTCTATGTGAGGCGGAACATCATGACCTGAAAAGGGCAAACCACACCGAAAGGGTGGGACGCAAAGCCACTGGCCTACGTTCTGAGTCAATCGGAATAGGGTAGCAGGGTTGCCAGGCGAAATTGGCATCTTCATATGTCGATATTC
>DSDU01000233.1 GCA_011056835.1 Deltaproteobacteria bacterium | reverse complement strand
TGCCTGAATAACAGCGTTACATCTGTACAATCAATGCGTTATTTGCCGCTTAAAAAGGCACCGACGGTGAGGTATGCTTTTTTTAAAGAACAACAGGCGCTAAGGAAACTCTAAACTCTAGTATATATTGGAATAATCAAAAGAAACCTTCGTCTGCCACATTGTAATTATTGATAATTGATATTCTTCATCTCTGAATCATGAAGTAAAATGAAAATGAACTGGGATTATGCATTGCAAGGTTCAAATGAATGATCGGGTTCAGATGGCTTCCAAGAATTAGTGACGTGAGAGAAAGTATTTCGTCAAATATATGACAGTCTAGGTAAATATGAAGTACTTTTTGTGCTGATATTGAGTCATATAGGAGTAAAACTCTAAAAAGTGAAACTGATGTGTGGGCATGTAAATTGCGATTTTGTAAGTTCGCAATCCATAGAATAGGGGATCATGAAGAATTCTAAGGGGAAAATGTATGATGTTATGAGTGGCCGTTATTCTAAAAGTTTCAATTGCATTCAACGAAAAGAAAGGGACTTTTATGTGGAGGAATAAATTAGACAGGGATAAACACTTTTCCATGAGGGCAGAATTATGGAAGCCGAAAGTGACTTCTTTTAATTGCTTAAAATTTCACTGAACACACGAAAATCGTGAATAATATAATTGTCATCAATTATTAACAGGGAAATATGATAACGACGACTGAAAGCCCAGTCCTAGACATACCGGAATTTTGATTCGATGGTCACAGGTGTTAAAACGAAAACAGGAATTCGAAAGTGAGTACGAATCATTAAATCGAAGAAAGTAAAATATATATCTGAAATATCCGACAGAAAAAGCAAGATTCCGCACAATGTCCGCCGTGCACTTATCATTGAAGGGCTCATTTGTTGGAATGGTCACTGACTTGTTCTTACCAATGATTAATACACATAAGCTGCTTCTTTTGATGTCTTTTCGGATTGTGAATACAATTTTGATATGCTGTTTTGATAGTGAGAATCGCCGGTGATTCTTTCCAGTCCATCGACGACATCAGCAGGATCAATTGCATCGAGACAGGGACTGACATCTTCAGGCGAATAATTGACCTCGGCGCAACCCTTGTGCAATTCAAGACATGGCACGTTGCATGTTTTCCCTCTGTAAGAAGCCCTGATCGGTACTATCGATTTGTAATCCGGTACATGTGCTTCCGGCGGAAAGGGTCCGAAAAGTGCAAC
Organism: Deltaproteobacteria bacterium; assembly: GCA_011056835.1. Classification (GTDB taxonomy): domain Bacteria; phylum Desulfobacterota; class Syntrophia; order Syntrophales; family UBA6807; genus DSDU01. Next base: position 3,601 of record DSDU01000233.1, on the reverse strand, counting down.
ACCGGGAATTCCCAGGGCGCCGGCGGCATGAACGATGCCGGTATCAACGGATATAAAGGCATCAACGAGGGATAATGCCGCGATGGTGTCATGATAATCATAAATGACTGAGGAGAGGTTGATGATCGGTGCGTTCAATCTCCGGATTTCGCCCTGCATGATTTGTGAAGTTCCTTCATCCTTAAAAATGACAGGTTGATAGGTATCATAGAGTCTCGTCACAATGTCATACATAAGTTCCGGCGAGGCGCTTTTGTGGTTAAGTCGCGATTTCCAGTTGGCGCACAGGAGCTTTTTCCCCGTTTCCTCCCGAAGCTGATCAAACAGGGGGCGAAGCTTCCGCACTTTTTTAGGGTTGGGAGATATTGACGGCGGGTCATCGCAGTCATAGTCAGAAGAGATTCTTAAAATTTCAGTGAAGAGATCCCGCATGGACCGTTCCGCTGTGCGCTGAGAATGTACCGGCGTGAGGTTAACAACGATATCATAGGAACAGAGTTCCTTCAGCGTCAGAATGTTCGGTCTTACCTCCTGTATGTAGGGTACGTTGGGGTAGGGGAAGTTTCTGATCCAGTTACAACCCACGGTAATATGGGGGGGAGGCCCTTCGGCTGATATCATGTTATGGAAATTGCGCAAGGCCGGCTGGATAAGTATCATGTCTCCCCAACCGTTCAACATAAGAATGAGGATACTTTTCCCATGGAGTGTCTGAGTTCCGTCGTACAATGCCGGTAAATTGATGTCATTTGGAAAGGTGACTTTATCAAACAGTGAAATCCCTGAAATCTCGTTTAATTTAAATTGGTACGCATGGATCTGGGGTATAACAAGAATTTGATCGGGATGGATGTTCTTTAATTTCACAGGCATTATATGAGTGACATATCCGTCTGTTTCAAATTCCAGGGGTATTGACGAAACAAGAAATTTAATTCCCGGTATATGCAGATCCATAGTCTCTTCCTTTCTATTTGTGCCGACTGAACGTCGATAATTATAGGGCGCGTGACTGTCTGTTATTCCCGTTACATGGTCTGTTTGTATTATTACAGCAACTTCCATGCCATGGAGGTTTGTTGATTCCCCTACATTCTGTAATGTTCTCACTCAGGAGAGGTCTCGGCAGAATCGGCATGAAGCATCCCGTGTTTGAATTGCCTGCGATCTCACATGAAAGCTATAGTTAATTGTTGTATGTGCCGATAATATCCACAAAAGCACACTGTAATATCGTGAGGATGTTTTGAAAGGTGCCTTCCGCTGATGACTCATGTCCATGAAAGATTGCTTTCAGTAATTCCATCGAAAGCTCATGGACGTTTCGGCTGACGAATGGACACATAGATCGTCAAAGCTATGACGCGCTTGACGGGATTGCCTGCTTCAGGAAGTAAGGCGTATGATTGTGAAGCATAACGCAATGTATTTTTTGCTGATAATCCTGAAGAATATACTGGCATGAAAATTGATAATCACGTATCCTGTATTCAAAATGTTAAAACAGTGGTGTCGTTAAGTAGTTGAACATAATGCAACGCTATGATCTGTTATCTATTAAGGGGGCTGAAATGTATGCTGTAAGAACGGAACTGAACGAATTACAAAATTCGAACGATGGACTTCAGGCGCGTGGATTTCCCACTGACATATCCTCTCATGAATGTGCGGTAAAAAAGACGGTATTGCTGGCGGATGATGAAACGATTGTCCTGGAAGTGAGTGCAGAGATTCTCAATGTTCTCGGTTATAATGTTCTGACGGCAGAAAACGGGACAGACGCATTGTCTATTTTTAAATCGGATAGTAAGAATATAGATCTTGTAATCCTCGATATGATCATGCCGGGTATGACGACGAGCGAGGTTGTCAATGCAATGCAGGATATTAAGACCGATGTTAAAATACTCCTTGTCAGTGGTCGTAAAATTGATGAATCAACGAAAAATATGATGAAAAACGGTTATGACGGATTTATTCAAAAACCGTTCAGCATACCAATGCTGTCATCAGTCGTAAGAGATATTCTTAATGAAGAATGATGATTGAAGATCCGTTTTTATGATAAGTTAGAAATATTTGAATGATCCGATTCACAAAGGGGTATATTTTATAAAATATGCCCCTTTTTTACGACTGCACAAACCTTTTGATGCTTCATCCAGCACCATAATGGTGCATGCCTGCTACATTTCTAAATACCCTGAGAATTCAATATATTATGTATGAATGCCTCTTCTCATGTCACATTGTTGATCCATTCCAGGGCTACAACCACGGGAACATGAATGCATTGAATGAAATAATAGTATGTAATATCATATAGATACCACTTCTGTGCCGGATATGGCACGGCATTTGCCTTATTACATCAGGGAAAAGAAACAAAAAAGCCGCAGCAGGAGCAATACAGTGCACTGTTCCCGTTCAAAAAAAGTGAGGAAGAAAATCAGGGATGAGGGAAGTTTTACCCGTTACCGTTATATATATGATTCGAATGAAACTGAAAAATAGCTGTTCATATAATAAAAGGAGGTAATGTTTTATGAAGAGGAGGTCCCTTGGTTTTAAACTTATTGTCGGTGGAATTTCAGCAGTCTTGATTCCAATTGTGGTTGTCGGTGTATTTTCAATAATGAAGGCGTCCAGTTCGTTGGATAATCTTGCCAAAGAACAGGCGGCCAATATCGCAAAGGATATATCGAACATGGCCGGGCTCGTCCTTCAGGAGGAAATGAAACTTGCGTCAAATCTTGCTGTTGGAGAATCTGCAATCAATGCAGCCACTTCGTCGAGACGAGGGGGTGCTGAGGGAGCGGCTGATGAAATAGAAATGTCGGACCGCAGTCTGACGGCGGTTATGAAGAAATTCGGTCATGACTATGAAGTAATTTTTGTTGCCGATTCGAATGGAAGCATTATATCTGATGGTGTCGGCGGATCATATAAGGGAGTATCAATTGCCGACAGGGACTATTTCGTTAATGCGAAAAGGGGAGATATCAATCTGGGCAGCGTTATTGAATCGAAAATAACAGGGAAACCGGTCCTCCCGATAGGAGCGCCGATTTTTTCTGCGTCGGGTGAGTTTGTAGGTATGCTCGCTACTATAATAAAAACGGAATTTTTAACGGAAAAAATGACCGGTATCAAAATTGGGTCGACGGGATATCCCTTCATTGTCAATCGGGAGGGAATCGTTATAGCACATCCCAACAAGGACTTTATCTTAAGTCTTGATGTGAAGAAGCTTCAGGGGATGGAAATGATCAGCAAACGGATGCTTGCCCGTGAAACAGGTGTCGAATCATATGTATTCAAAGGGACACCAAAGATAGCGGCATTCACCCCGATCGAATTGACCGGATGGGGTGTTGCAGTGACCCAGGACACTGCGGAGTTTATGGCGTCGGTATATGCCATACGGAACCTGATTCTCATCGTGGGCGCACTCTTTCTGGGAATAACGATTGTGACGGTTCTCTTCTTTTCCCGGAGCATCACCCGGCCGATCACGAGTGCCGTAGCGATGTTGAACGAGGCGGCGGACCAGGTCGCCACGGCATCGAGTCAGGTGTCATCAGCGAGTCAGTCCCTGGCG
>DSDU01000008.1 GCA_011056835.1 Deltaproteobacteria bacterium | reverse complement strand
GTCGGTTGCCGTTTGTGTCGTATTTGACGAGGAAGCTATCGGAACCGCCGGCGTTGGGCAGGCCGTCCAGGTCGCCTTCCGTGGATCCCGTAACGTAAATATTTCCAGTGGAATCAGCGGCGACTCTCCGGCCCTGATCATCAAATGCCGTTCCCAGGAGCTGTGTCCACAGTCGGTTGCCGTTCGTGTCGTATTTGACGAGGAAGCTATCGGAACCGCCGGCGTTGGGCAGGCCGTCCAGGTCGCCTTCCGTAGATCCTGTGACGAAGACATTGTCTGTGGAGTCCACGACAATGCCGTAGCCGCACTCGGCCAATGCCGTTCCCAGGAGTCGTGTCCACAGCCTGCTGCCGTTTGTGTCGTATTTGACGAGGAAGATATCATAACCGCCGGTGTTGACTTCACCGTCCAGGTTGCCGTTTGTGCGTCCCGTTATGTAGATGTTGCCTGTGGAGTCGGTGGCCACGCCGTAGCCGTCATCCCTGAATGTTGTTCCCAGGAGCTGTGTCCACAGTCGGTTGCCGTTTGTATCGTACTTGGCGAGGAAGATATCATAACCGCCGGTGTTGACCTCACCGTCAAGGAAGCCTTCCGTATAGCCCGTGACATAGATGTTATCGGCAGAATCTACCGTAATGTCTCGGCCGAGATCATGAGCTGCCGTTCCCAGGAGCTTAACCCATCCGCTATTGACTGCACCGGCGGGAATGAAGAATGCGAGGGGAAGTAAAAAAGCTCCACAATAAATAAGAAAAAAAACACGCTTCTTCAGTTTTTTTGTCACGGCTTCCTCCTTTTGACTGCGTCATCAATCAGCATATGCCATCCACGATTCATTACGTTGCAGACTAAAGCGATGAAAGATGTGCCGATGGGAGCGGCACGCAAGACAGCGAGCTTTTTGTTGTCCCCCCTTTGGTCTCTTTGTCGAACGGATAACATAAAAATGGTCAATACTCAATTTCATTTGCCTGGTTAATGGTGAGATATGAGATCAGTCTGTTACGGTGACTTTCCGCATATGAGTCATTTATCCGTGGCGATTATGTTATGTCCGGAAAATCAGCAATGGTTGATCTGTTCGACGCGGTTTCAAGGCGATTGTTTTCATCATTGAAAGGGTCCGGACAATGCACACAATACCCGGACCCCGTTTCTTTGCGTTCCTTTGTAATCTCCATGACCCCTGTGGAAACATCAAGGTCATTTATTTACACTTTCACAGGGGATTTTATACGGATCGCCTATGCCGTCAAATCGTGTTTGTTGAAATTTGTTGCTTACATAATCTTGTTGAAAAGTGACGTTCTGCCATACGGTGCAGGTGCCGTCACTGTTCTTCACTGCAATGGCGGCCCGGATGTATCTGTGCAGAATAATTCCGGTAAGCTGGTTTCTCCGCATCATCCAGTCGGGATCGACAATAACGACGCGCACCACATCACCCTTGACTCTGTCCCGGTACGTTTGTGAAGACTTGAACGCAGCGATCATCTCCTTTTCAAGCTTTTTATCGGAACGTGCGGATTTCGGCATTACTGCTGCTTTTGTTTTTACGTTGGCTGCAAACGTGTTCAGTTCATCGGATACCTTTTTATAAACGGTGTAATCATCACCGCTTATTACGAATCTCCCTTCGGACACCACCTTGTACTGACATTTCAATCTGACAATAATCGTATGCTCCCCGGCTTCAAGTTGACTTATTCGTTCAGCAAACTTTATGGGACCGTAAAACTTAGGCCCGTACTTTTTGTAAGCCAGCTCTTCGCTGCCGTATGCAGTCAGTTGATGTGTCCCCGGAACAATATCAACGGGAAGATGATTTTTCTGAAGAGCATCACCGGAAACCCATAATGTACCGGTCTCCAATTGCATTTCACTCGGTTGTTGATAATCGTAGAGCGGCGGTTTCAGATCGTAAATGAAGACTTCCACGGGAACATTCTTTGCCGATTCCTTTCCGAGGATTTCTAAAATGCTTTTCTCCAAGAAAGCTACTGAATAGATACGGTCGCCTGATTGAAATCGGTCCGTCAGCCCTTCCGGACTCGAAGGGTTGATCATGCTCTTTGAAAAAACTATCTCGCCGCTTTGTTGGGCGAATGCATTCATCGAAACGAAAACCAGAATAATTGACAGCGTCAACAGAGATTTAAGTTTCATGTCAGTTCTCTCCTTTCTAAACAAAAAAATGTTCAAATTTGAATTACCCGACATCCCAGTGAATTTCTCCACTCATGACTTTCAACACCTTATATGGAGTGATTCACATCCCGCATACGATCCTCTTGAACTGAGGGGCAGCCCGGCTTTCTCCGAGGATTCAATACCGAGGCTTCGTCTTCGCTTTTTTCTGAATATCCTTATGAGCACACGTCAAACAGAGAATCGACCATGTTCCTTCGCTACATTATTCCAGGCGAAAAAACATCGTAAACCAGAAGTTCCTCAGAAACATCGAATATCCTGTGTTTCGTATTGCGCGGTACCCTGACCACGTTACCCTTGCGAAGGGGTACCTCGCCGACACCATCTATCCGCATTATGCCGGCACCTGAGAGGATAAAAAGGATATCCTCACTGTCTGCATGAATATGCTCCGGCACGACCACGCCGACAGGAATGCGCACCACGATTATGGAAGGACTCTCGTTACCGAAGTTCTCCATTGTAATAATTTTCTTTATAGATACGTTCTCGACGGCGGGATGGGGAACCCACGTCAGGCTGTTTGTCGTAAACAATACCTCCATCATCATCTCCTTTCTTTCATTGTTAATCGATAACGTAGGATGTGCATGAGTAAAACGCAGGGCAAGGTTCTAATATCCTTCTCTGTTCCGCAAACAGTGCAATGATGACCCGTTCAAATGAATTCTCGTTGAGAACAGCCTTTAATGGCCAGCTGCTCATCTTCCCACTCATTTTGATTCCAAGGCTCCCTTCGCAGGCCATCATGATGTTCACCAGGTACCGGAGCCCATACATTCATTACGACGGCACATGCCACCAATGCATGGATACCGGGATACAACATCATCACCGTTGTTCCTGCTCTCTCAGCCACGTGATGATTTCCTGTGCCAGGCGTGAATCGTATCCCTGAAAACTGTGGCTCGCACCTCTGATGCGGATCTGCTTATATCGGTTGGAGGCGAGTGACTTTCGTTCCTCTGCGCTTTCCAGGTCAAGGGGGGTGGTGTCAGCGAAAACGTCGACTATCGGCAGGTCTATGTGCCGAACATTTTCATTTGCGTCCAGCGGATCGCCACCGCCCTTCAGCACGCCTACGCTGATGAAGCCGACTACCGCCGGATGCGGTTGCTTTGCCAGGAAGGATGAGGTCATTCGTGCGCCCATGCTGTAGCCCATCATATAGATTCGTTTGACCCCCTTCTCGTTTGTGAGATAATCAATTGCCGCCCGGATGGTTTTGTAGGCTTCCGGAAAGGTGGGTGCGTAGGCTCGGAAATCTTTGGTGGGAATCACAGGCATCTGAAGTGAAAGCGTGTAGAACCCCAGCTCCTTGTTGATGGCTTTGCACAGCGGACCGACAACCTTCCCGTTCGGTCCTTCGCCTCTCCCATGTGCAAGGACAACGGCAGTTGAGGTTTCTTTGCCCTCCAGCAGCATACTTTCGTGAGGCTGGGCATATACGTTCGATACCAGCAGGACGGAAATCGCTGCGAAGACTAAACGAATAGGACAAAACATATTTTTATCCTTTCGCTGACCACCGGCTTCAGTTGAGACGATAGCCGCAAGGTCAATTCTCATGTACATATAAGTCCGCTTTCTATTTATTTCCGGGGTGTGATATTGTTCCGTATAAAACCCCGGTTCATTATTCATTTTCCGTTTTGATTTTGTTTGCTGAGTCTATTTCTAAAGGTCCTGTCTTTGAAGCGTGGGTGTGAAGCGTGCTTAACAGTTCTGTTTCTTTTTCCGGGTTTCGGCCGTTGTGTCTGCATGCGCGGAACGAGCGAGCTTTCGGGCGTCAGGTGAGTTTGAGCCGGTGTGTTCTCTTTTTTCGTGTCTTTCTTTTCGGTGGCAGGACCCCTTTCATTATTATAACGTTATGTTCTCTCTGAGGAAAATCAGCAGAGGAGTGTATGGTTTTTTTATACGCTGATGGGCTGAGAAATTCAAGTAAGATAGTACGATTATGTCAATTGTCCACTGTTTGTCGTCCGTTGAAGAAGCAGGAGTAACCCCGCGGCCGCTGCATGGGCAGCGGGTTTACTCGTCCCGAGAAAACGCCTTGACAATCAAGAACATTATGTTTATATTTGTTTAAAATTCGGCAAACTACATATAGTAATGAAGAATGAATAATATACAAAAGGGAGGTGAGAAAGGCTATCACCGGTAGTTTTCAGAAAATAATTTTTCTACTGAAAGTGAAATCACGTAAGATATAATAGTGAAGACATCTTTATTCAACCTATGAATGCCACATCCCGCACAGAACACCATGCAAGAGAGCGTAAGATTTAATTCTGAAACTGTTTCAGAATGATTCGACCCTTCACAAATCATCCAGAAATATCTATCACAGCCCTTGTTTTTACACACAGGCGCCTTGTACTCTGATCCCACAATCTGAGAGCCGATCCTCCATGTCTCATGGTGGAATACGAGAGATCAGTAATCAAAGCCTTATGACGAGCTTATGCTTGCCGATTGACCAGTAAAAGCTCTTTGTGAATTCTTTTTAGGGCTTGCTGAAAAAGTCATAATCCACACATTCATCATCAGGCAAGGCATGATACCGTTTATATTACACACCAAGCGCCATACTCCTGATTAGGCATAAATGCTGCCTGATGATGAGAT
>DSDU01000110.1 GCA_011056835.1 Deltaproteobacteria bacterium | reverse complement strand
GCCTCTTTGGGCGGCTTAACGGGTTCAACTCCCGGGACAGCCTCTTCCGCACTTTCTGCAAAAAATATATCCCGATAATATTCAAGGGATTTTTTGTCTTCGGTGAGAGTTTCATGCGCCGCATAGGCCGCATGAACATCCGTGGCTTCATCGTCATGAACCTGGAGGGTTCCCCGCCAGATGACGACACCTGTCTCATATTCAGGGAACAGCCATACCGTATCGAGGCGAGTGCCCATTTCCTCAAAAAGTTCGTCACCGTTTTGTTCCTGCCGGACGAAACAGCGCATTCTCAGAGCCGGTAACGACGTTGAAATGGTTGACCGCTCAGGATGCATATTTTCTATGATGACACGTTCATCTCCGGTAAAATATTCCGCTATCTGCTGGTCTTGCGGGGCGGCGTTAAAATATGTCCAGCCCATATCCTCGGGGAACCAGGGCCATCGGGTCTCCAGCCATTTCCGGTCATAGGTACCGAGTTTACCTGCCCGCTGCTGCCAGTCCGGCCCGAGCGGCCCAAAACCGGCAGGTTCCGGTCGATCGGGGGGAGATCCAATTAGCTGATTCGGATATTCTATGTTTGGCAGAGAAATCACATCCTCTGAATCTTTTTTTTCTGTTCCTTTACCTAATGGATTCTGTTTGTAGCCTGGACCGCCGAATGCGTTCACGTATGTTATTTCCATTTCGGTCAACAGCTGCGGATCTGAAATGCCGCCAACCACACCGGTCTTCTTTATCCAGTCACGATGACCGAAGACATGTAATGTCTTATCAATAGACCCTACTGAAATTCGCACACTACCGGCCCGCACGGACTTCCCGCCCGGGCTGAAAAATTTACCTGCTGCGAGAACCTCTCCCATCTGCTTGGGCATCAACATATCGAGGACATCATGATTCGACAGGGCTGAGCCGGCGGCATTCCAGAGATCGCTTTCATCAATCAGGTTTCCGGGATCATCAAACGAAAAGGCACTCATGATCGTGAGAGTGAGGTAATTTTCATCCTTTACCTGAAACACCTTTGAAAAGACTGAATGCACATCCTGCTTATGAATGTTCATGCCGTACCCGTTCATCCGAGTTTGATTTTTTTGCCGTTAAAATTAAATTGGCTTCCCCTGAAATTAATGCGCGTACTGTCGGAACCCATATCAACGGATTTACATGTCTGCTTACCCTGTCCTATCTTTACACCAGCAGTATCGATCTCGACAGCTGTCTCTGCCACGATTCTGATTCTCTTTGATGAAAGATCCATTTCGATCTGTGCCAGAGGATCGGCATCCTTATTTTGCCTTATACAGAGTTCCATCTTATTTTTGATGCTGTCCAGTTTCACGGAACATTTTTCATTTTCCAGCGAAATTTCCGTCCCCTGTGGCTTTGCTGAATAACCGGCATTGGGATTTTTAATCTGTATCGTGCCGACAATTTTCTCCGGTCTTTCTAATTCATGAACATTGAATATTATCAATCCGGCCCCAGCATTCGCTGTAATACCGTTGACATCATCAAGAATGATTTTTTGATCCTTCATTTCAAGTTCAATTTTTGGTGAACTCTGTTCTCTGTTTATCGCAAACAGACCCTTCCTTCCGTTAGCTTCCGCAGTCAAGACCAAGTTCCGGCTTTGAATCGTTGCTTCTTCAAGCGCTTCGACATGGAGTTCCTCACCGGAATACAGATGAATACCCTTATCGCCGGCGATATCCACATGTCCCGCCGTTGAAGCAATAAGCACATCGGGGGACGCCTTGTTTAATTTTATTAACGACGCACATCGTGGATCGATAAGACCTTTTACGAAATCACTGGATTCCCATTTTCCAATCTTTTCCGGGATATGAGAAACAAGGGCGACACCATACGAACCGGCCGTCCCGAATCCGTATGCCCTGGCAACCAACTGCAGATAACGGGTGTGTTCCGTAATCCACTTCCACTTCGACTGCAATCCTTTTTCTTTCATTGACTGGGCAAACTCTTTCGCGCTCTTACCATATTCGCTGTCACTCCTCACGAGTCCTTTCCGCCTCAAATGCTTTGCCAGTGAGGACATGATCCAACTGTCGAACATGACCCCGAGGATCGAGGGTGTCACTGAAAGGAGTGTTTCCTGAGTATTTGTCCAGTTTTTAAAATGGGTTCCTTTATCAATGGCTCCGATCCGGTGACCCAGTTCGTCACAGTCAGCAACTTCCTGGCTCCACCGTTTAAGAAGGTTGATTCCGACCCGGGGAATCAGTGAGCCCGACATGGCACTCCAACTGAACGAGTTCGCAATAGTGGTGCCGTAGCTCGCCACGGTCATATAATAATCGGCACAGTTCGCCTGATATTCACTCTGCGTCAATATTTTTGAGCTGCTCCCCGCCCCGCATATGATGCGGGTTTTGCCATCGCCGGAACCGATTAAAACTCTTTGATGCCCTTCATTATCCTGCATCGATATCTGGTTGCCGCTTGCCGTTCTGATGCCGGCTCCGGTCGGGTTGCCTGAATTGACGATGCTCGGGTTGTCGGGATTGGGCACCGTGCCCTGGATAATCGGCCTGTCGGGATCTCCGTCAACAAAAGTAAGGAGAACCTCTGTTCCTTTGTGAAGAGGGAAATGCATACCGTGATCCGAACCTGCATAGGGCTGAGCCATTCGGAAGTAAGCTGATGCCTTGCCGTCTTTCCTGCCGCTCACATCTAGGGGAAGCACGACCTTGTATCGACCATGTTCATCGAGTTCCGCATAGGTTCCGCTCCCTGCCGCGTCGACCCTGGCATTCATCGCCCCGTAAAACTTGGGTTTCTCCGTTTTCCGCTCCGGCCGAAACTGGACGTTCGTCGGAATTGCCACAAAACTGTTCCGGTAATAAGGCTGCTTTTCCACCTCGGCGAGTCCTTTCTGGATACCGGCAATGAGAAGGGCCGACTGGCTCCCTTCATGTTCAAGCTCTATGGTCAGATAGGACTGATTGAAACTGCCTCGATAGTGATCTTCCAAGTCAAAAAGATAGCCCGGACGTAAATAAGGAATAGTGCTCTCACCGTGAAAGCGCTGTTCCCGGCAGCGGAGCTCTTCCGCCCGGATCTTGGCAAGATCATTCCCTTCCGCGGCTGTTCTGAAATGTTCCCCGTAGATGTAGACATCACCTCTCCCATCGGGGGATACTTCGGCGTTCCCGGAAATTTCCAGTGAGGGGGTTCGGTAGTTGTAGTCTTTGAGTCGCATGGTCCGGGGAAGTAACTTCTGCTTGAGTATAAAGGCCTTGATCACTTCTTCCCGATGGGCATCATCAAGACCCGACGGCGGCGAATAATACATGGTTTTACCAAGTGGCATCTCCCCATGGGCAAGTCCCGTATCGGTGATAACGACTTTTTCGCAATTCTCCGTCTGTTCGAAGTAGTAGTAAAACCCGTCACGTTCCATCCATCGAGACACAAAATTGAGATGGCTCTCGCGATACTGGCAGATGTATTCCCATGGAGGATAATCTTTTTCCAGTTTTAGTTCAAAATCAAGCGTTGTCAGTCCACCGTCCTTCAGCACCTCCTCAATTAACTGGGGAACTTTCTTGTTCAACAGCACCTGATTATGTTGAGTCAGTGACAACCACCAGAGCTTCGGCACCAGTACGGCACGGTAAAAGATAAACGTATCGATTTCATGGAGCTGTTCGAACTGCGCGAGGATTCCGTGAAAGGGAATGTCTCCGTCTTCTCTCAGTATCGTAAACGTGGCAGGATGCTTGAGAACGGCTGTCAGATCGAGTTCCGCCTCCCGGGAAACAAGATCAACCTCGAACTGATAACACATGGATAATCCTTCCGAACCCTTGAAACGCACGACTCCAAAGGTATCCTCCGGCAGAGTATGTGATCTGAAATCAAACTTTTTCTCGGTAAGATAGTCCATGACAACCTTCCTTCCTGAACAGGGTCACCTCGGTGACCGGTAATGTGATTGAGAACGTATGTATTGCTCAAACGTGATCGTATCAAACATAGTGTAAGTATAAAAAAACAGATTCATCGCGACAGGGTTAAAGATATCAGGTACTCACTCATTCATAGCAAGCTATAGTTTCAATGGTAAGATAAGAAGTCGGTGCGGGTTCTTTGCGAATCTGATTCATGATGTGAGAGCGGTGGACCGCACTATCGAGATGCTGCAATCCACCATCCTGTAATCAGTTACGAGGAAGCCGTCATGCCACACTGAACTCCATTTTAAACGATCCGTCGTCATTCAGATTGAGATTCACCGCCGACGGCATGCCCTCCTCAGTCATATGTGACAGTATTTCCTGCGACATGCGAGGCATAATATTGCCCGTGAGAATATAGTCGATGTTTCGAGCGCCCGTTTCCACTTCAGTACATCGTTCTGTAATCTGATCGACCACTGCGGGGGTATAGACGAGCTTCATCTTGTTATTCTGCATCATTCGAGCCGCAAGCTTGTCCAGCTTGAGTTCAACGATCCCCTTCATGGCATCGGCACGGAGCATGAAAAAGGGAATCACCGTCATGCGTGCAAGAAGCGCCGGTTTGAAATGCTGCGACAGCATGGGCCGAACAGCGCCCATGACCGCCTCAACGGGCGGTACCTCATCACCCTGCGTCATTTCTGTGATAACGTCGGTGGCAAGATTGCTCGTGAGGAAAATGACCGTATTTTTGAAATCAATGATTCGTCCCTCGCCATCGGACAGCATGCCCTTGTCAAAGACCTGATAGAACAGGTTCAGTACATCTGGATGTGCCTTTTCAACTTCATCAAGGAGCACCACCGAATAGGGTTTGTGCCGCACCGCTTCGGTCAGCATTCCCCCCTCGCCGTATCCGACATACCCCGGAGGAGACCCGATGAGACGGCTCACGGTGTGTTTCTCCTGAAATTC
>DSDU01000122.1 GCA_011056835.1 Deltaproteobacteria bacterium | reverse complement strand
TATTCTTTGTCGAACCTTCTTCGTTCTCCCTTGTTTTTCACTACACACCTCCAAGTATCTTTTCTTTATCTCTATCTTTTCGGTGTGTCCATCATTTCGGGGGAACATTATATTTTACCCTCGGAGCGTCATGGTTGTCGGTGTTTCAAATGCCCCGGTCAATCTGGGGAAATCTATTGTTCAGAATCTTGACCGCTTCAAATTTGAGGGTCCCGTGTATTGTGTGGGAAAAGACGGCGGATACCTTGGGGATAGAAAGATTTACCCGACAATTGAAGATGTCGATGCAGCGCCCGATCTGGCGGTTTTCCTCATTCCCGCCCGATTTATTCCCGACGCGATAGATGCATGCGGCAGAAAAGGGATACGCTATGCCGTAATCGAAACGGCGGGTTTTACCGAGTATGGCGACGAAGGTCGCACGCTTGAAGATCAACTGCGTCAAGCTGCCGGAGCGTGGAACATACGCTTTGTCGGTCCCAATTGCATCAGCATCATCAACCTGGAAAACGGACTCGTTCTTCCCTTTGTTCCCTTTAACCCTGAAGGAACGAAAAAAGGTGACATATCCCTTGCCGCCCAGAGCGGCGGGATTATTGTTGACAGTGTTCGGCTCCTGTCATTGGAAAATCTTGGTTTCAACAAACTCATCAGTATGGGAAATAAGCTGGATCTGAATGAGAATGACTTTCTCGACTACCTGGTTTCAGATCCCGGATCTCACATTATCGGATTGTACCTGGAAAATATTGTGGACGGACGTCGGCTCATGAACAGCGCGTATCAAAGCGACAAGCCCATCATTATCTTAAAAGGAAACATCGGTGATGCCAGCAGGACAATCGCCCGGTTTCATACGGCAGCCCTTGCCGGAGACGACACGGTTGCGGACGCTGCGTTCAGGCAGGCCGGGCTCATCCGCGTCAGTAACATGCAGGAAATGATGGACAACTTCAAAATCTTTTCCCTTCCGCCCATGAGAGGTCCGCGGCTCGGTTTGCTCTGCCGATCCGGCGGTCAGGGCGTTATACTGGCGGATGCAGCGCATCGGCACGGACTCGAAGTGTCTCAGTTTTCAGACGACTTTTATGCATTTGTTAAGAAGGAAGTTCGGGCTGGTGTCATTCGCCTGACCAATCCCCTGGATCTGGGAGACATTTTCAATCTTAAAATACATATCGACATTATGGAAAGAGCTCTTCAGGAAAAGACTGTGGACGGTCTGGTCTTCAGCCATGCATATGTGGCTGATTCCGAAGTTCATGCTTCTGAAGGACTTATCAGCGCCGCCCGGGACCTCTCTCTCGAGTACCGGAAACCGGTTGTCGTGACAGTGGTGCCGAGAAAGCGGGAATGGTTTTCAATGAAAGAGGCCGCCGATTTTCCCGTTTTCACCGAAGCGGATTCTGCTGTTCGAGCCCTGATTAATTCGTACCGGTATTTCACCACTCGGCAGCTTCCGGGTCGGCACTTGAAAAAGATCCCTCTGCTTGAAAAACCGGATGACCGTAGTGCGAAGTCGTTTTCACGACTGCTCGGGCCGGGAGAAACCTATGATCTGTTGGCTTCAGTGGGGCTCCCCGTGGCGGAGTATCAGATTGTGAAGGATGCACAGGAAGGTGTTAAGGCTGCCGATGCAATAGGGTATCCCGTTGCCGTAAAAATCGCTGCCCCGGATGTTCTCCATAAGACGGAGGAAAAAGGGGTGAAGCTCGGTATCGCTGATCCGGTAGAGCTGAAACGGGCCATCGTTGACATGAACGGAAACGAATTTCTGATTCAAAAGATGGCTGCTCCGGGACGAGAGGTCATTGTCGGCGGTAAGCAGGATAATGAATTCGGACCGGTGATTCTTTTCGGCCTCGGGGGCATCTTTGTGGAAGTGATGAAGGATGTGGCCCTTCGCGTTGCTCCGATAGAAGACAACGATGCCGAAGACATGATTGCCGACATACGGGGTTCCCGCCTGCTTGACGGTTTCAGAGGACACCCCCCCGCGGATAAAGCGGCGCTGAAAAGGTGTCTGGTGACGATTTCCAGATTGCTGTATGATCATCCGGAGATTACAAACCTCGACATCAACCCCATGATTGTCGGTGACAGCGGCACGGGGTGTGTCATTGTCGATGCAAAGATCGAGGTATCAGGCTGATCGGTGCTTGCAAAGCGGAAAAGGGGTATCGAGATACAAACGGACAACGCCCGCCCCCTTTGAAGGAATCCATGCAAGGAGAAAGCCCACATCGCAGTAATGGCCGATGGGGATATTTCCGTTTCGATTCGTTGATCCGCAGTGGATGCTTCTGCTGCTCCAATCGCCTCCCCGGTTGACCCGACGTGATCCTGTCCGAGGTCCTGTAGGATTCGTCAGTACATAAGAGATCGAATCATCCGACGTTTCATGAGATAATTTTACTGCAATAGTATCTTATAAGAGCCTTGGCATTCAAGAGGAAAAGAAGCACGGCCCGCATCGGCAATGCGTGTATCCTGTCGGTGTGCTCATAAGAAAACATTCGAGCCCTTCAGGGCCACATTCGTTCATCTGCTGCTTGCGGCATGAGGATTTCACGCGGGTTTCACAGTTCCGCAGGTGGGGTTCACGGGAGTAAAAAGCGCCGGGCTATCGGACGAGGTCCTGTCCGGTAACCCGGCTCTGCAATTACTTGTTATGATTGTTAATAATCGTAGTCTCCCATATTCGGCATTGCCGGTGCCGATCCTTTTTTCTTCGGTTTTTCCGCAATGGTGGCTTCCGTTGTCAAGAGCAGCGATGATACCGATGCGGCATTCTGAAGCGCCGTTCGAACGACCTTGGTGGGGTCAATGATCCCACGCTTGAACAGGTTAGC
This sequence comes from Deltaproteobacteria bacterium, assembly GCA_011056835.1. Lineage (GTDB taxonomy): Bacteria > Desulfobacterota > Syntrophia > Syntrophales > UBA6807 > DSDU01. Next base: position 2,101 of record DSDU01000122.1, on the reverse strand, counting down.
ATATTCACCCGTATCTGCATCAAAACCAAAATCATCTTTCTTCGCTTTTACCTTTTCGGCGACGATTGATCCAATGTATCCGCCGTTTTCGGCGATCTGACGGATCGGGTTTTCAATGGCGCGCTTGACGATGTTCAACCCGTATTGTTCATCCGTCGGCAATTTTGTTTTTTCAAGCGCCGTGATCGTCCTGAGCAAAGCGACGCCGCCGCCGGGAACAACTCCTTCCTCAACGGCTGCCCGGGTGGCGTTCAGCGCATCTTCGACGCGTGCCTTTTTCTCTTTCAGTTCGATTTCCGTGGCGGCGCCGACTTTAATAACGGCAACACCGCCGACCAGTTTGGCGAGGCGTTCCTGCAGTTTTTCTCTGTCGTAATCAGAGGTGGTCATTTCCATCTGGCTTCGTATTTCCCTGACGCGACCCTCGAGGTCGGTCCTGCTTCCGCCCCCTTCGACGATGGTTGTGTTTTCTTTGCCGATAATAATTTTCTTGGCGTTGCCGAGATCGTCCAATGAGAGATTCTCAAGTTTGATTCCCAGGTCTTCCGATACAACCTGGCCGCCCGTCAGAATGGCAATGTCCTGGAGCATTGCTTTTCGCCGGTCACCGAATCCGGGAGCCTTGACCGCGGCGACTTTAATAGTTCCCCGTATCTTGTTGACGACGAGCGTGGCCAGGGCTTCGCCTTCCACATCTTCAGCAATGATTACCAACGGTTTGCCTGATCTCGCCGTCTGTTCGAGGAGGGGCAGCATATCCTTCATGCTGCTGAGTTTTGTCTCGTTGAGCAATATGTACGCGTCTTCAAAAGAAGTTTCCATTTTGTCGGCATCGGTTACAAAATAGGGAGAGATATATCCCCGGTCAAACTGCATTCCCTCGACGATGTCAAGAGTTGTTTCCATCCCCTTTGCATCTTCGACGGTGATAACACCCTCTCTTCCCACCTTTTCCATCGCTTCTGAAATAATAGTTCCGATGGTTTTGTCGTTATTGGCGGATATGGTCCCGACCTGAGTGATTTCATTCTTATCCTTGATGGGCCGTGAAATGTTTTTTAATTCGCCTACGATAGTATCGACGGCTTTTTCTATGCCTCTCTTGAGTGACATGGGATTCATGCCCGCTGCTACCAGTTTTGACCCCTCACGATAGATGGCCTGTGCCAGCAGTGTGGCGGTTGTCGTGCCGTCCCCCGCGATGTCGGATGTTTTTGACGCCACTTCTTTCACCATCTGCGCGCCCATATTTTCGAATCTATCTTCCAGTTCGATTTCTTTTGCTACGGTGACGCCGTCTTTTGTTATATTTGGAGCGCCCCAGGACCGTTCGAGAACAACGTTTCGTCCTTTCGGCCCCAATGTTACCTTCACGGCGTTTGCCAGGGTGTCGACGCCCTTCATGATTTTGTTGCGGGCATTTACATCATACTTGATTTCCTTTGCTGCCATGGTTCTTTCCTCCCGTTAATTATTCGATAATACAGAGAACATCGTCTTCCCGCATCATGAGATGTTCAACGCCGTCGATTTTAACTTCCGTGCCGGCGTATCGCTGAAACAGGACACGGTCACCCTTCTTAACATCCGGAGGAATCCGCTTGCCGTCTTTATCCAGTTTCCCCGGACCGGCGGCGATAATTTCTCCCTGGTAGGGTTTCTCTTTGGCTGTGTCGGGTATGATGATCCCCCCTGCTGTTTTTGCCTCGCTTTCCAGTCTCAAGACGAGGACTTGATCGTGCAACGGTCTAAGCTTCATTTTCTTTTACCTCCTCTTATACTATAAAAATTCACCTTTTTGATGTTGACTCTGTAAAATCAGTATTTTGTTATATGGTGCAAGGGATGGCCAGACAGCTATGGAGCATTTAGGAAAGAAAATAAAAGAAACATCCTCTTTACAGTGACTCCTTTTACTCCCATAGAAAGATATTCAGCACTAAGGTAAGTACAATTTATGTCTTGTCAAGGTCGATAATGAAAACAATTTGCTTCTTTTTTCTAACGGCAAAAATGACGTCCTCGCAAATAGTTACACAGCCAAATCATCATAAAAGTGCTAGCTGGCGTGAGGGCAAGTAACAAAAGGAAATATCAACCG
>DSDU01000142.1 GCA_011056835.1 Deltaproteobacteria bacterium | reverse complement strand
ATTTATGCCTGATCAGGAGTATGGCGCTTGGTGTGTAATATAAACGGTATCATGCCTTGCCTGATGATGAATGTGTGGATTATGACTTTTTCAGCAAGCCCTATGTTAGGTTCTATGAATACTATCAAGATACGCCACGACTACACAAGAAAATGCTTTATCGCCGTTATGAACGGTATGGAATCGAAAATAACGTACCGCGAACGACCTGACGGAACGCTCGAGTACGATCATACCTTTGTACCGAACGTGTTGCGAGGGCAAGGCATTGCGGCAGAGATCACCTGTTTCGCCCTGGACTGGGCCCGGGAAAACCGCAAAAAAATACACGCCACCTGTCCGTATATCGTAGCCTTTCTGGAAGAACGCAGGGATTACGAGGACATCCTCGCTTGAGAACTGCCGGACACGGGAATGATGTCAACTTTTCACCATCTATATAAAAATGGAAGACTTGACTCCGTCATACTGAAAGGTGGGATTAACAGCGATAAGTCCGAGATCATCACTTTTTTCAGGATTCATGTCATACAAACTCAAAAGCTTCTCGGGAAATATATCAACCGAATGCTTTTCTAGAATTTCTAAACAGACTTTTTCAATTTTTCCGTTACCGTCACCTATTACATTTCTGAGTAGGTCATTTATTCCGTCAGTGGCCAACAGAAGCCGTGAATCCGTGAAATAATCAAAAAGAACAACTTGATAAAGCTCATTCACTCTGCCGACAAAATGATGATTTGTTGTGGTAATTTTCTCGGCTGTCATTTTTCCAATCCTGTAATGGCACAAAAGACTGTCGCCTGTATGAAGCAGCAACGCCTTTCCCATTCCTGAACGACAGACTATAATCACACCCGTAAACGTCGTGCTTTCATTATAGTCTGTCGACTTGATGACTCTATTGGTGTTTTTTACAATTCTATCTATTAACTCTGCGTCTTCCCGCTTTGTTGTTTTGTTATCTTCTCTCCCGGCAAGTATGGGGGTCAAAGTCGAGTGCAGCTTCCGTAAGAAAGCTTTTGATGCAAGCGGATTTCTTTCAGGACTATCTGCAACGGCAAAAAAATTATTCTCAAAGTCGATGAGAATTGAATCCCCGCACGTTTTATGATTTAAAACACTCCCCCTGCCGGGCCTTATGACGGCTCCCAGAATATCTTCATACCTGACATAATGTATTTTACTCTCAGGTTTTTCCGTGCTCATCATTGATCTGCCGCAACGTCATTCGAACTCTCATCTATTCATCATGATTTCAGCTCTGCTATGGCTTTTATCTGTGCCCTGATATTTGCGATGTAGGCATTTCGCTCCTGATAGATATTTCCCTTTTCATCATATTCTATTCTAACCATACGGTCCACGGCGACCTCAATATCTCCGTGAACTGCATCGAGGTGGCTTTCGATAAGCTCTCTGTAATCTAAAGTCGCTCTATATGATCGGTCAAATAATAACTGCACATTATCATATCCTTCATAAAAATACAGATGTGACATGGCAACGATACGGGGTTTCAACAACATGAGTTTTTCCATGGATGCGATATAATCCGTATATGATGTGAGAAATTCGACTTTAACGGCGTTTTCGTCTTCTCTGATCGGATTTCCGAAGGCCTCACCGGGAAAGAGTATTTCCGGTTCCTGCAGATAAAATGACAGGTGATCCCGAGTATGACCCGGCGTCTCAAATACTTCGCAGGTAATCCCACCAATATTGTACCTGTCGCCTTCTTTCAAAATGCACTCAAAATTCACCGATTCAATACTGACATCATCAGAATTTCCCTTTTCCGATAGATCTCCGAAATACCCCTGCAACTGATCACTCAAAAAGTTCAATGTCTTAACGACAGCTTCTTTTTTTATCGTCTGTGCTGCTTTTTCAGAAGCCCCCAATTGCACACTCGGAATCATTCGTTTCAGGTAAGGGAGAGCTCCCATATGATCGTAATGCAAATGGGTTACAAAGAGGTAATCAAGCTCCTCTTTTTCACCGATTATCATTTCGATATCTTTTTTATAGCATGGCCCCAGGATGTTGACACCCGCCTCAATCATGAGATTGCTTTCATGTCCTTGTATGAGATATGCGGGGAAAATATGATGGCCGCATATCGTTATATAATCATTCAGTTGATCCTCCGCCGGGCATCGCATACAAGTCTGATCCTTTCGGTACTTTTTCAAAATTTCACAACACTCTGAGAAACAGCGTCCTCGGTTCTTAAATCCGTATTTGCTTTAAGCCATTCGCCCTTAGCCCTTGGCCTCATATGTACGTTGTAGTAACGAGAATGAGGGTAATTTCGAGGAATCGGGACAGATGGACATTTCTCAACAGCCCCTCTTCATTTTTAATTTAGCGGTTCGCTACACCTGTCTTAACAGCTGCCGTCATTTTACGCGGAGTCCCATCTCCGAAATGATGACGTTCCTCATGACTTGGTTTGTTCCGCCGCCGATGGTTTGGAGCTTCGCATCCCGGTAAAGCCGCTCAACTCGATATTCTCTGATGAATCCATAGCCTCCATGAATCTGAACAGCCTTATCGACAACTCGAAGCAACATCTCAGCGCACCAATACTTTGCCATGGATGCTTCCTTGTTGCACCGGACACCTGCATTCATCAGCGACACCGTATGATAGGCTAATTGCCGGCCTGCCTCTATTTCCGTGGCCATTTCGGCAATCATGTGATTGACCGCCTGGAAACTTATAATCGGTGTACCGAATTGAATCCTCGTCTTTGCATATTCAATCGAATCTTCCAGGGCGAGTTCCGCCATAATATAGCTGAGAACCGCTCCGGACAAACGTTCCCTTTCCAGACCCGCCATGAGGTAATAGAATCCCTTTCCTTCTTCTCCAATCAGATTTTCCTTCGGCACAACGCAGTCCTCATAGACGAGTTCCGCCGTATCGGACGAAAGCATTCCCATCTTGTTAAGTTTCCGCCCGACTGAAAAACCTTCCGTGTCTGTATCGACGAGAACAAGACTGACACCCTTGACACCCGGTCCGCCGGTGCGAACTACAGTATTGACCACATCGGCCTGCGTCCCGTTGGTAATAAACATTTTCGACCCCGAGATACTGTAGCCGTCTTCGACTGATTTTGCCCTCGTTTCAATGGTGGCCACATCGGAACCGTGATTTGGTTCCGTTATGCCTATTGCAAAAAGCTTGTCTCCGCTGCAAATGTCCTTTACGTACTTTTCTTTCAGCTCATGACTGCCCGCATGTACCAGTGAGGCGCTCCCGTAGTCCGTATGAGCCATGACACTCATGGCAAAACCGGATATTCCGCTACGGCAGAGTTCTTCCCAGAAAACGAGATGCGTCTTGAGATCCGCACCCTGACCGCCGTATTCCACCGGATAATTGATACCAAGAAGACCCAAGTCTCCCATGCGTTTGAAGATTGCCTTATCGTAACAGCCCTGCTCTTCCCATTTCTCAGCGTTCGGTTCGATCTCCTTTTGAATAAACCGACGCATCATATCCCTGAAAGCGTTTTGTTCATCTGAAAAAAAATATTCGGTGCCCATAGGCTACTCCTTCCAAGTATATAATCGAAACTGAGTCAATCCAGTTATCCTGCTCATCCTTGTCAGTGATTGCCAGTTCTTTTTTTCTTTCGAAAACAAACATATCCTGTTTCTTCTCTGTCGTCATATCGCTGACGGCATTGATTTTCGGTAACGTTCGTTGGTCATCTTAGTATGTATCAGTTATTACCACGGTACGATAAAACCCTCGGGATTTCTCGTTCCCTGCCAGACACCGTGAACCAGCGCGACAACTTCCGGCTTCGCATCTTTTAGCTCAAGATCAAGAATGATGTCAGCCTTCCCTTTTTCCGTCATTTCTTCCGCTATGTTCCTGACTGCCTCTTCGGAGATCTCGGCGGTTACCGTCACGTCCGTCACAGCAGGACGGCGGAACCGAATGTTCACTTCCTTCGCGACGATATGGTAGTTCATGTAATCGAAGGCAGCAAAGAAAATGACACCTCCGGTCATCTCTCCCAGGGAGAACAGAGACCCAGCATACATTATGTTGACATGATTTACGTTTCCTTTCAGGGGCATCATTAACTTAACATACCGGTCACGCATTTCTAAGATTTTGACACCTGTCCTTCTAATACCTTCAATGCCGTTCTCATTGTAAGCAACTACCTTCCTGAATTTCTCGTCGATCATTGCTATTTCTTTCTCACATTCGATATTGCCTGTTGATAAATGTCTGCCAGTCTTCCACCGGTTTTCAATCTGTTCGACATATGACTGAAGAGAACCGTTTTGTTTATTTATTACGTGAATGACTTGTAATTATGATCTAGACAATATCTCTCTGGCTATAATTATACGCTGGACCTCAGAGGTTCCTCCTCCGATGGTCTGGAGTTTGGCATCCCGCATCATTCTCTCCACCGGAAATTCCTTCATGTAGCCGTATCCGCCCAAAATCTGCACCGCTTCGGTGGTGACTCGCATGGCGACTTCGGAAGTGTAGAGTTTTGCGTAAGAGGCAGTCAGGTTCATTTCACGATGTTTGTTCTGATCGGCAAGGTAGGCTCCCCGGTAGGTGATCAGCCGCGAAAGCTCAATCTCCATGGCCATATCGGCCAGTTTTGCTTGAATCATCTGAAATGTAGCGATGGGCTTCCCGAACTGAATCCTTTCCTTGGCATAATTCAGAGCACATTCGTAGGCACCTCGAGCCAGACCAAGAGAAAAAGCAGCAAGCAAGACACGCTCCGTGTTGAGTCCGCTCATAAGAACCGTGGCTCCTTTGTTTTCAATCCCCAGAAGATTCTCTGCGGGAACCCTACAATCCTCAAAAATCAGCTCGCCCGTGGGAGAACCGCGCCATCCCATCTTTTCGAACTTCTTTCCCCGTGAAAATCCGGGAAAATCCTTCTCAACGATAAAAGCCGAGACACCCTGTGCATTCTTCT
>DSDU01000166.1 GCA_011056835.1 Deltaproteobacteria bacterium | reverse complement strand
TGTTGCCTGAACAATAGCGGTATAGCCGAACAATCAAGGACTTGCAGGCCGTTTACAAAAACGGCGATACCGAGGTATGCTATTTTGAAAGAACAAAAAATATAAGGAAACTCTAAACTCTAGAACGGATAAAAATGCTAATTATCAACAAGTTATAAAATACGATACAAATCCATAAAGGAAGAGGAGGATGTCATGTTTAGAGGAGCCATCGTGGCAATTGTTACACCTTTCAAAAATGGAGAGGTGGATGAGGAGCGGTATAGGGAACTTATCGAGTTTCAGCTGGAAAATGGAACCGATGGCATTGTTCCCTGCGGTACAACTGGTGAATCGGCAACGTTATCTCACGAAGAACATGATCGGGTGATTGAGATTGCCATCGATCATGTGAAAAAGCGTGTTCCCGTTATTGCAGGAACAGGTTCGAACAGTACACGGGAGGCGATTCGACTGACGAAGCATGCTTATGAAGTCGGAGCAGACGGAGCTCTGATGGTAACACCGTACTACAACCGACCGACTCAGGAAGGCCTGTATCAACACTACAAAAAAGTTGCCGAAGAAGTTCCGATTCCCATTATTCCCTATAACGTACCGAGCAGAACAGGGACCAACATTCTGCCCGAGACCATCGGAAGGCTTTCCAAGATCAGCAATATCGTCGGCATCAAGGAAGCGACGGGTGATCTGAAACAGGTAAGCAAGGTTATCGAGGCATGCGGTGAAGATTTCTCTGTCCTTTCGGGAGACGATTTTACGGTACTGCCCCTTCTGGCTGTCGGCGGTAAGGGAGTCATCTCTGTCATATCCAACGTGGCGCCCTCCGATATGGCCGGCCTGATCGATGCGTACAACGCAGGTGACATAGCAAAGGCACGAGCTTTCCATTATAAAATGTTTCCGTTGATGGAGGCACTGTTCTTCGAGACGAATCCCATTCCAAGTAAGGCAGCCCTCTATTTGATGGGAAAGATTGAATACGAGGTTCGACAGCCTCTGTGGAAGATGTCTGATGCCAACTTCGAGAGACTGAAAAAAGTGCTCCAGACCTACGGATTGATCAAGTAGCATCAAGGTCTCCGGTTATCGGCACGACACGGTTGTATCTGTAACGAATAAAAAAAGCATCATTACAGTGGGGGGGCATGATGATGGTGAAAGCAATTGTTATTGGTGGCGCCGGCAAAATGGGAAGCCGGATCATTAATTTGATTTCCGCCACCGATGGAATAGAACTTGTCGGTGCGGTGGAACGAAAAGGTCATCCCTTTGTGGGAAAGGATGTCGGCGAACAGATAGGGCTCGGTACAATCCGGGTTGCCATTGATGATGATCTTGAATCGTGTATCGATAAGGGTGACGTGGTGATAGATTTTTCTCATCATGATGCCGTTGTCGGACACATTAAGATTGCAGCGGAACATACGAAGGCGATGGTCATCGGAACGACCGGTCTGACTGCTGAAGAAACCGATCAGATCAGAAACCTGTCGAAAACGACGAAAGTCGTGCAGGCACCGAACATGAGTGTCGGGGTCAATGTCATGTTCAAGATCCTTGACTATGTCGCCGGTATTCTTGGTGATGACTTCGACGTGGAAATCGTCGAGGCGCATCACAATCTGAAAAAAGATGCGCCGAGTGGAACCGCCGTCAAAATGGCACAAATCATTGCCGAACGGCTTGGAAGAGACCTTGGCACAGATGCGGTATATGAGCGAAAGGGTATGATCGGTGCTCGAACGAAGAAGGAAATCGGCCTCCAGACGTTGCGGGCCGGTGATATTGTCGGCGAACATACGGTAATGTTCGGAGGCATCGGCGAACGCCTGGAATTCATCCATCGTGCACACAGCCGCGATAATTTTGCAAAGGGCGCGATCATGGCGGCAAAATGGGTTGTAAACCAAGGCAACGGCTTTTTTGATATGCAGGATGTTCTCGGTTTGCGTGAATCGTGATACAACAATGACGATTGAGAGGTAAGTGGGGCAGTGCGGGAAGACGGGCGGCGTATCGTCTGCTTTATCGGTATCGGTTCAAATTTGGCGGACCCCGTTTCGAACTGCCTGGAATCGATTGATCGTATCGCTGCATTTGCCCGGTCGAAGATCACCGGGCGATCGTCCCTGTACCGGACGGAACCGGTGGGGATGCCCGATCAGGACTGGTTCGTCAATTGTGTCGTCGAAATAGAAACACGATTTAAGGCGTCGACTCTCCTGGATATTTTGCAGAAGATCGAAAATGACATGGGTCGGCTTCGAAAGGATCGATGGGGACCGCGGACCATAGATCTCGATATCCTGCTTTACGGACAGGAGATTATCATCGAGGATAACCTGATCATTCCGCATCCGGAACTTCACAAGCGCCGCTTTGTGCTTGTGCCCATGTGTGAAATCGCGCCGTATGCGATACATCCGTCGTACGGAATATCGATGATGGGCTTGCTGAATCGCCTTGAGGACCTGAATGCCGTCGAACTCATCACTCTGGGTCCCAGTATTTGTCGCTGACTGTTGTTAAATGGGTTGACAGATCTGCTCAAAAGGTGATTACAATCAGTCGACGCACCACGAACGGCCGGAGAATTAAAGGAACAATGATATTTCGATTATTATTTGCAATCGGTATTGTCTACCTGGCATACAGAATAGGGAAGAAACTCTTTTTGCCGGTAAGTCAGAAAAAAGAAGAGTTTCCACCGAGACCGGCACCCATCGAGAGTGAGGATATGGTGCGGGACCCAGTGTGTGGTACGTATGTCCCCCTGGGGGATGCACATAAAACGACGGTGAACGGGAAAACGCTTTACTTTTGCAGTGAAACATGTTGTGAAACGTACAAGAAAAGAAAAAGCATGCATTAGTGTCCGCTGGGTGGAAGAATGTTCAAAAGGGAGACTGTATGAAATTTTTCATCGACACAGGCAATATTGAGGAGATCAAAGAAGGGCTTCGACTCGGCATGGTCGACGGCGTCACCACCAATCCGTCGCTTGTGGCGAAGGAACAGAAGGATTTCGACACGGTGGTACGCGAGATACTTGAAATAGTGAAAGGTCCGGTGAGCCTGGAAGTGGTCAGTCTCGATGCCGTCGGCATGGTGAAAGAAGGCCGGGAGCTGGCAAAGCTTGCTGATAATGTGGTCGTCAAGGTGCCCATGTTGCCGGAAGGGTTAAAAGCAACAAAGATTCTGTCCGATGAAGGAATCCGGGTCAACCAGACTCTGATTTTTTCTCCCCTTCAGGCGCTGATGGCGGCAAAGGCGGGTGCTGCATATGTCAGCCCGTTTATCGGGAGGCTTGATGACATATCACACGTCGGGATGGATCTGGTTGAACAGATAGTAACCATTTTCGACAACTACGATTTTGACTGTGAGGTGCTGGTTGCAAGCGTGAGAAATCCCATTCATGTGCTTGATGCTGCCATGATGGGGGCTGATGTTGCAACGATACCGTTCAGCGTGCTCATGCAGCTAGCGAAACACCCATTAACAGACATCGGGGTAGAAAGATTTCTGACCGATTGGAAAAAAGTACCGAAAAGCAAATGATAGATTTTTTAAAAGACTCATTTGATAAATTGCCCATATCGGGGGACAAAAAAGATGTATTGAATCTGCCCAATACGATCACCATGGTCAGGATCGGTGTTATTCCGATTCTGTTTCTTCTACTTATCAATCCGGGCAGGGCTTTGAGTCTGGTTATTGCGGTGCTGTTTATTCTTGCTGCCATCACGGATCTCCTCGACGGATATGTGGCACGAAAGTACGGAATCGTTACCAGGCTGGGAAAATATCTTGATCCGCTGGCGGATAAACTGATCGTTAATACCGCCATGATCTTGATGATACCCATCGGTCGGATACCAGCCTGGATTGTGGCGATTATTATCATGCGTGATCTTGCCGTTGACGGATTGAGAAGCATTGCATCGACCGATGACCTTGTCATCCATGCGAGTACCCTCGGCAAGCAGAAAACACTATGCCAGGTTATCGCCGTGTCCGCACTGTTGATCCATTATCCTCTGTTCGGAGCCGATGCACATGCCGTGGGAATCGCCGTCCTCTATATCGCTCTCATATTGACGATCTGGTCGGGCGTCGATTACTTTGTAAAGTTCTTGAAAACACAATGACGGGCCATGGAGAAACCCTGCTTTAAAGTGTTGTGAATTCTCATTCGCAGAGCAGATTTCTGTTGACAACGTAATCGTATTTTATTATTAACTACGAATCATTGACACAGGCGGGCGTAACTCAGTGGTAGAGTGCCACCTTGCCAAGGTGGACGTCGAGGGTTCAAATCCCTTCGCCCGCTCCAGGATACAGCGGCGGCATAGCCAAGTGGCTAAGGCAGCGGTCTGCAAAACCGTTATTCACCGGTTCGAATCCGGTTGCCGCCTCCATATACAACGAATAGGTTGCGGGTGATTTCTGCAACCTTTTTTTATGTCTCACGACGGTAATCAACATAGAACCATCTGATGGGAACTTTCCTCTGAGAGTGCAGGGATGTTGTTCAAAATCATTTACCGCAGTCCATTCTACTTTTTAATCTCTCAGGGGTATAATTCCCCGAAGCTTGCTTGGTTTTTTTGATAATGCTAGTGTGTATGGATGAGCGAATACATCCATAAGAGTCATAATGTATCATATAGTGTGTCCAGCAAAATACCGTAGGGTTGTTTTTGACGAGGGAGTTGATATTGAGCTGAAGAGAATATGTTTAGAGATTTCAGATCGATTTGAGATCAACTTTCTAGAGATTGGCACGGACAAGGACTACGTACATTTTTTGGTCCAATCAGTTCCGACATACAGTCCGAAGAAAGTGGTACAAACAATCAAGAGCATAACAGCCCGCGAGATTTTCAAAAGAAAGCCGTCAGTTAAGCAGGTACTGTGGGGTGGAGAATTTTGGAGCAACCCTCTGTGCCAATATAAGTGAGACACTTCCCAACCCGTAAATTAGAGTATATATCGAGGGTGGGGAAGGAGAAACAACATGGTAGAGAAAGAACATATGGAACCTCAGGTTCTCAGCAGGAT
>DSDU01000093.1 GCA_011056835.1 Deltaproteobacteria bacterium | reverse complement strand
TCATATTATTGAGTCGTACATCGCAGCAACCGTCCGGGAAAATATAGATGCATACGCTCAACTGGGCGGTGCTCACGACCAGATTGAGCTTCTCAAACGTCACAGCGAACAGATAACCCGTGTATTCTTCGGACTTTTCCCATCGATCGTATTGGTGGGTGCGATGTTTTTCACATGGTTCACCATCATCGCGGGAAAAGTATTATTTGTGAAAAATGGGATGTGGTATCCTGATTTCGGTGACCTGTCGCGGTGGAAACTTCGTGACCGATACGTGTGGCTGGTCATTATATCCGGTCTTCTGGTTCTCCTCCCACTGGGACATGTAAAAATTGTCGGTCTCAATATGCTGATCATTATGCTGTTTTTGTATCTTCTCCAGGGATTAGCCGTGATAAACTTCTTTTTTAACGCAAAGCGGATACCGGCCTTTGTCCGTATAATCGGCTATTTCCTCATATTTGCACAGCAATTTGTCCTTCTCCTTGTTGTCGGTTTGGGGCTGATTGATGTCTGGGTCAACTTCAGAAAACTGCAAAAAGCGAAACAGTGATGCAGGCCTTTCGTTTCATGTTTCAAGTGAGCCTTGTAATACCACGTTTCTATTGCTAAAGCAGTTTTTCTGAAATTAAATCTTGAACCGGCCGGAAACTCATTGTACATAAGCGTGTACGTGCCATTTTGAGGGCGTGTGTTCACCTTCATCTTCAAATGACGTATGTCACTTTTTGATAGGGATAATGGGCACTTCATGCAATTCCACACTATTCCTTGCCGTTTAAACGACCTGGAATTGCCTTTCTCCTGCTTTGCTCAGGTATGTTATCGGAAGGCGCCGTTATGAATGATCAAATGGTTCCCCCCTGAGCGACGGTCTGTGAAGCCTTCAAACATAATGGCCATGTAAAGAGCCGGGGTGTTCGAGGGGAATCATTGTGATGATCTTGATGTCCCGTGGTGCACGATCCGGAAATGTAAGAGAATGTGCATCGACTGTGGGTCCCCTGGGTGATTTCCAGGACGACCAGTCGAATACGGCGGCTGTTTCATGGACGGATCTGTTTGGACAGATGGGTAATTTTAAGAATGTAAGATGTGAAACGATTATCATTGGAGGCACCATATGAAAGTCATTTTGAAGGAAAATGTTCCGTCACTCGGGAAAACAGGGCAGGTCGTCAAGGTATCCGACGGCTATGGGAGGAATTTTCTGATTCCCAAAGGTCTGGCCGTTGAAGCGACCGACAAGAATATCAGTGTCCTTGATCAGGAAAAGAAAAGTAGAGAGAAAAAGGCGGAACGACAGAGAGGGCAGGCAGAACAGGTGCGGGCGCAACTGCAGGGGATGGAATGCATCATCTACAGGAAGGAAGGCGACCAGGGAAAGCTGTTCGGTGCCGTGACTGCAAAGGATATTGAAAAGGCGCTTTCCGAACAGGGTGTAGCAATTGACAGAAAGAACATTATTGTAGCGGAACCGATTAAGAATGTCGGCAGCTATCCGGTTAAAATAAAAATATACTCTGGCATGACCGCCGAAATAATGGTTAGTGTCAGAGGCGACGCATAGGAGCCGAAAGCGTGAAGGATATTGACTATTCGTTGCACAAACTCCCCCCGCAGAATATAGATGCGGAACAATCGATTCTCGGCGGTATTCTCCTGGACAATCATGCGATAAACAGTGTTGTGGAAATTCTCGACATCACCGATTTTTACAGTGAAGCACACAGGAAGATCTTTTCGGCGATTATTGAACTGTCTGAGAGGAGCGAACCCAGTGATCTTATTACGTTGAGCAATCTTCTCCGCGACAGGAAGCAGATTGACAATATCGGCGGCGTTGCCTACCTGGCATCTCTTGTTGACAATGTTCCTTCCGCTGCTCATATTGCGTATTATTCAAAAATTGTTAAGGAAAAATCAATACTGCGACGGCTTATCGGGGCTTCCACGGAAATACTGATGAAGAGCTATGACTCAGCGTCGAATGTAAATGATGTTCTTGATGACGCTGAAAACGCCATATTTCAGATATCGGAAAACAAGATCAAGCCTTCGTTTATTCCTCTGAAAGACCTGATCAAAGACAGCTTTAAATCGATCGAACGGCTCTATGAAAAAAAGGCGCTGATCACGGGGGTTCCCACCGGCTATGACGACCTTGACCAACTGACCTCGGGTCTTCAGAACTCGGATCTCGTTATTATCGCCGGTCGTCCCAGTATGGGAAAGACGGCGTTGGCCATGAATATCGCACAGAATGCCTCCACAAAAACGGGTATCCCTGTTGCCATTTATTCACTGGAAATGTCGAGAGAGCAACTGGCCATCAGGATGCTTGCCTCGGAAGCCCGGGTTGATTCTCAGCGTCTCAGGAAAGGCTTCCTTGGTGAAACCGACTGGCCCAAGCTGACGACGGCGGCGGGAACGCTATCCGACGCGGCAATTTATATTGACGACACACCGGCAATTTCAGTCCTTGAAATGAAGGCTAAGGCCCGGCGGCTGAAAGCGGAACATGGGCTGGGACTCATTGTCCTGGACTATCTCCAGCTCATGCGGGGAAGAGATTCATCGATGCCGAGAGAACAGGAAATATCGGAAATCAGCCGTTCATTGAAATCCCTTGCAAAGGAACTGAATGTCCCCGTAGTCGCCCTGTCGCAGCTGAACCGGCAGGTTGAGTCACGGACCGATAAACGTCCCCAGATGGCGGATCTTCGGGAGTCGGGAGCAATCGAGCAGGATGCCGATGTCATCTTGTTCATTTACAGGGATGAAGTCTATAATAAGTCTGAAGATAATCCGGAAAAGGGATTGGCGGAAATTATCGTCGGCAAGCAGAGGAACGGTCCCACCGGCAAAGTAAAGCTATCGTTTCTCAACGACTATACGCGCTTCGAAAATCTTGCTAAGACCCGGGAATACTTCTGATCCCCTTGTCTTCCAGCAGTTTCGGTTCACTTCCCCAGTAGGGGATCAATGCCCGCAGTTTTTTGAGAGCCTCTTTTTCAATCTGTCGTGCCCGCTCTCTCGTGACGTTGAATTTGTCGCCGATTTCCTGGAGAGTTTCCGGCGTGTCCGCCATGATCCGGTGCTTGATAATATAGCTTTCCCGCTCATTGAGGTGAGCAAGGGCGCCGGCTATGTGCTTCTTCACCAGAGAGGTTTCCTCCATTTTTATAAGGGTTGTCTCCTGGCTTTCGCCCCCGTCAACGAGATGATCGATAAACATGGAATCGCCGTCTTCGTTCATTGAGGCATCAAGGGAAACATCTCGATGGCTCAGGCGGACATCCATTTCCTCGATTTCGCTTTCCTTTACATTCAGCAACTCGGCGATGTCCTTGAATTCGGGGTTTTTCTGCGAAAGCCCCTGGAGCTTCTTTTTCATCTGGTTGAGTTTGAAAAACAGTTTCCTCTGTGCCTGCGTGGTGCCGACCTTGACGATGCTCCACGACTTGATCACGAAATTCTGCATGTAGGCTCTGATCCACCATACGGCATATGATATGAGCCGATAACCTTTGTAGGGATCGAACTTCTTGACAGCGTGCATAAGCCCGATGTTTCCCTCCTGAATGAGGTCGACCAGCTTGACGCCATAATTTTTGTATTCATAGGCGATCTTGACGACAAATCGCAGATTCGAAGTCACCAGCTTTTGAGCTGCCTCCATGTCGTTATTTTTTCTGAATCGGACGGCAAGCTTGAATTCTTCGTCCGCCGAAAGAATGTCGAAACGATTTATGTCGGCAATATAGAGGTCTAATGTATCGGTGACGGCCGGAAGTTTCATCACGTGTTCCTGTAACCTTTCGAAAATATATTGAACATCGAAAGCAGTATACCTGATGAGACGGAAGAGTCAAGGGGGACATGGAAGAAAGCAGCGCCGGTAATTGCGATCTATGCTATGAACGTGCCCGCCTTGACATTGTTCGGATACATGCTTAGATTGCTGATAAATGGGAACAATCTGGAATGACGGCTTTTTCGGGTTGATAAATGATATCCCGGTGACGAAAGCGGCAACCAATCACAGCAAAGGAGAGGCGTATGGGATCTATCAATGAGCTGGTCATGGCATTTGCGTGCAAGTTTGCGCAGGAAGTCAATGCGAAGGCAATCATCCTGAACAGCGAGGTTGCTGTGGATGTGCCGTTTGATGAAGGGGGTAAGCCATTCTGTGATGTTATTCTTGTAGTCCGCGGCGATGATGAAATACCGAAAAACCTGCGGCAGCTTACAAGAATCATAACTATCCCGCAGGTCAAGCTGACCCGTATGAGTCAGATGAAAATTGCCGTTACGAAAGGCATCTCCGCAGGACATTTCAACAAAGGCGACAAAATCCTCTGTCTTACCGGTATCCCCAAATTCGGTTATATCGACAGTATCTTCGTAATAGATGTGGGCAGGGAATATGAGGTCCTTACGTTGGATGATACCGAGGATATATTCGGGGGCATCTATCCCGAAGTATTTGAGACGGTGTTGAACATCGCAGTTGAACTGGCGGCACAGGGACGGGAGGGACGTCCCGTCGGCACCATCTTTATTCTGGGAGATGATGAAAAAGTGATGCAGTTCTCTCGGCAGATGATTATCAATCCGTTCAAGGGATATGATGAGGATGCTCTGAATATCCTCGATACCAGCCTGAGAGAAACAATCAAGGAATTTTCCGCTCTGGATGGTGCATTTATCATCAGAGGTGACGGTGTGCTGTTGACGGCTGGACGACATTTGAGCGCAGCCTTTGAGGGAAAGGATTTTCCCAAGGGGCTCGGGAGCAGGCACATTGCCGCCGCCGGTATCACCAGTGTTACCGGTTCCATTGCCTTTGTAGTGTCTGAATCGACAGGTACCGTTCGGATATTCAAAAACGGAAAGATACTCGTTGACATAGAAAAAGCAATAGAGTGAGAAACAGTCAACCATGAGCAGTCAGTTCTCACCGGGTCGTTGCTGACACGGTTACTCGTTTGAACGGCAGCCCGCTAACACCATATGCTGACTGATGAATGCAGATCGCTGCCGACTGTTTAAGGAGATAGTATG
>DSDU01000222.1 GCA_011056835.1 Deltaproteobacteria bacterium | reverse complement strand
GTCATGGAGATGCTTCTCATTAAAACCGGTGATCTTAAATAATAAAGGGTGGTTCTGTTTCGTACTATGGTGAGACTCATATATCTTATCGGAATATCTCCAGAAGATAAGCATGATCACCATCAGTGCGACAATTACGATTATCGGCTCGGACAACAACGAGCAACCTCCTCATGCGGTAAAACCGCTAACACACACAAAAAACAAC
Organism: Deltaproteobacteria bacterium; assembly: GCA_011056835.1. Taxonomy (GTDB): domain Bacteria; phylum Desulfobacterota; class Syntrophia; order Syntrophales; family UBA6807; genus DSDU01. The sequence goes on along the minus strand of DSDU01000222.1, from coordinate 4,880 downwards.
GAACAGAAAAATTTTTCACTCAACTCGCCGATCCATCAACCAAATCAAACGAGCGGGCCCTTGTCTTAAAAAGCGGATCCTGGATACCATTCCGGAGGGGCCCCGTCAAGTCGAATATGAAGCACTTGGCCGTTAACGGATCTGAGCTGCTCATGAGTTCCGCTGCTGTTCACATCTTCACCATTCCTCCACAATACACGAATAATCCAAATCATGTCATGGCGCATCAATGATGTCGGTACCGGGTAAAACGATCAAACATCAAATCGCGTATGAAGGCAAAAAATCAAACGCACGACCGGTAATATCATCAACGATAGCCTGGAGCCATGCCGTTCCTGTCGTTTTCTCATCTCTACTCAGCGACTGTATGGTCCCGATATAGTCATCACCGTTTTCTGTGCGTTTGATTTCAATCACACGGAGGAAGGCATCCATCTTATCGAATCCAACTCTTTTTTCATATTCTTCGGTAAAACATGCCCGGAGGTCTTTCCATCCTGTGAGAAGTTCCGCCTGCTGTTTCAGAATCAATTCCTTTGTCTCTCCGCTGAGTATCTTCTTTCCGATTTCAATTGAGAGGACCATTTTCTCCGAAAGGGCTTCAAACCGCCTGAGCCGCTCTTCAAGAGCCAGTTCCAGTTTCTGGATCGCACCTTCATAGAGTGCAAATCCGCCTTCAAACGATTCGAAGAAGGGCCGGCGGATATGAGAATACCACTCTTTCAGTGCCAGCAGGTTTGCCAGATAGCAGATATTGTTACGGACTCGTCTGTGGACATCACCATAAAAACCTGCATGAAAGTCTTTATCGGTCTCACGATTATTACTGCTCAGGAGCTTTCCTCCGTCAACACAATCGTCACGATAGACTGACCCTGCGGCAATTATCGTACCGTATCCGATCCTGACGGGTCCCACTAATCCACCTTGCCCTCCCAGGAAAATAGGTTGCTGATCAAGCATGACACCACGGGGAACATCGCCGATCAATGATGCCGTCGCCTTGTCCTGGTTCGGCGTATAATTGAAGTGAATGTACGAACTCCCCACTTCGCTATGGTTTTTTCGGCTGGTACCTCCAGCCATGAAACAATCACAGAAATTAATGAGACTCCCGAGGGCTACAAAAGGAAAGAGGATCGTCTGCTTCAAGCCGACGGTGTGACTTCCGCAGGCTTCTTCTTCCAGAATGCAGCCCTCTCGAACCTGAGCGCCGTAGGCCATGTTCGCCTTTTCAAGAAATGTCGAAGCCTTGAAGTAGCCCCCCTTCAGTTCAACTGCTGAACCGAGTTGACAGTTTTCGATTGTTACAGGCGCCTCATATCCCAGTTTCGTTTTTGCACAAACGAGGGTTTGCACCCCGTAGATTTTGGTTCCACTGTAAAAAAACGTTCCGTCACCTGAAATCCTGTCGACATCAACATCATCTCCGATTTCAACAGCATACGGATTCGGGATTGTCACTCCCTTTTCAATTAAACGAGTTATTTTATCCTCAACTCTCCTTTCTTTCATACATGACTCCCTGTTCTGTTGTTTATGTCTTTCACCGCAACAATCACACCATGCTCTGTTCTTTCTCTGAAGTCCGTCCTGAAAGCGATTCCATTTTCTTGATGGTAATCAGCAGGGCTGTCAGGGCGGCCTGGGTCATTCCGGGGATTCGCTGGGCCTGACCGATTGACGCCGGTATCACGGTGGCAAGTTTCTTTCTCAGTTCATTGGACAGACTTGGTATGGCATAGTAATCAATACCAGCGGGGATTTTCTTTCCTTCCATATTTTTGAACCGCCGAACTGCATCGGCCTGCCGCTTGATATACCCTTCATACTTCGCCTCGATTTCAATCTGCCGTTTTACAATCCTGTCGGGTATTTCTTCCCATCCGTCCAGCAGCTTCAAGTCGTCGTACGTAAGTTCGGGCCTCTTTAAAAGACTGTAAAGGGTAGCGGGACTCTTCAGCGGCTTCGTATTTAGTGCCGAAAGAGTCTCATTGACTTCGATAACGGGGTATATTTTTCGCGACGACAGTTTTTCTTTGCCGGAGTCAATTTCACGGACCTTTTCCTGAAGATCTTCATAGACACGACTCGGAATCAGCCCGAGGTCATGACCCTTGCCCATTAACCGGAAGGCTGCATTATCTTCTCTGAGCATCAGTCGGTACTCAGCCCGGGACGTAAACATCCGGTAGGGTTCATCGACACCGCGGGTGATGAGATCATCGATCAAAACCCCCATATAGGCATCGGATCGATCGAGGATGAAAGGAGGCAGTTTCTGCACGACCAATGCCGCGTTAATGCCGGCCCACATTCCCTGGGCCGCAGCTTCTTCATACCCCGACGTTCCGTTGATCTGACCGGCAAGATAGAGTCCGTCAACGAGCTTTGTTTCAAGGGTCTGCTTCAGCTGCGTCGGTTGGACATAGTCGTACTCGATGGCATAGGCGCTCCGCATGATCTCCGCCTCTTCGAGCCCGCGGACGGAATGAACGAGCTTATCCTGAATGTCCAGCGGTAGACTGTTTCCCAGGCCCTTGGAATAGACCTCTTCCGTTTCGAGCCCCTCGAATTCCAGAACGACAGGGTGTTTCTCTTTATCGGCAAACCGGACGACCTTGTCTTCCAGTGAGGGACAATAGCGTGCGCTGACCCCTTTGATGGCTCCCGAATAGAGCGGTGAGTGCATGATGTTGTCCCGAATAATCTTATGCGTCTCGGGCGATGTTGCACCGAAATAGGAAGGGAGCCGTTCAGACCTGACACGCTCCGATGCATAGGAAAAAGGTTGGGGATCGGGGTCGCTGTCCTGCCGCTGAAATGCTGAAAAATCAATTGACGATGCACGAAGCCGCGGCGGCGTTCCCGTTTTCATTCTCCCCATATCAAATCCAAGATCTCTCAGGCATTCCGCCAGACTGATCGAGGCGATCTCCCCCGCCCTCCCGGCAGGCTGCCGGGAAACGCCCACATGAACGAGACCGTTCAAAAAAGTTCCTGTCGTTATGACAACAGCCTTACTGCCATAAAAATATCCCGTATTGTCCACAACGCCGATGACCTTGCCGTTTTCAACAATGAGCCTGTCGACGAGAGCCTGTCTCAAATATAGATTCTGCTGCTTTTCCACAACCTCTTTCATGGCAAGCCGGTAGAGCTGTTTATCACACTGGACCCGGGTGGATTGAACGGCGGGCCCCTTCGAGCTGTTCAGCAGACGAAAGTGGCACGCCGTCTTATCGGCAATTTTTGCCATTTCCCCTCCCAGGGCATCGATCTCTTTGACCAACTGGCTCTTGGCAAGGCCGCCGATGGCAGGATTGCAGGACATCAAGGCAATGGAATCGAGATTGATATTGAAGAGCAACGTCTCACATCCCATCCGTGCCGTTGCCAGCGCCGCTTCACAGCCGGCATGCCCCGCTCCCACGACGACGACGTCGAATTCTTTCGGATAACTCATGATGCACCAAAATTATACCTTGAATTTAAGCATGTGATTTAATACCATCTATCGATAAAAAACAATATAAAAATGATGGGATATATGTCAACAGGGCGGCAGGACAATATCTCCCCTACCCTCAATCAGCCGCAGTCAACGGCGGGAGTGATATTCAAAGCGAACAACCTCCATTTCGATGTTCGTGACCGTTTGACACATTATACGAGGCATTCATGACAAAACCGGAATTCTGGAACAACAATAAACGGTATTACGATTTTAAGAGTTTCCTGATCAATACGTTCGGGTGCAAGGCATACAAACTGCAGATCGACGCGGGCTTTACCTGTCCGAACAGGGACGGCACGATTTCAACCGGTGGATGCATTTACTGCAACAGTCAATTTTCCAACCTTAGACAGACAGGCCCTCTACCAACAATAAAAGACCAGATATGCAGAGGCAAGAAACTGTATGCACGGATGCGAGGGGCGAAAAAGTTCATTGCATACTTCCAGACCGCAACAAACACCTATGCCCCCAGGGAAAAACTGAAGATTCTCTATGACGAGGCGTTGTTGCAGGAGGATATTATCGGCATCGCCGTGGGAACCCGTCCCGACTGCGTCCCTGATGATGTTATTGATCTTTTCGAATCCTACGCACGAGATTACAACGTGTGGATCGAATACGGCCTGCAGTCCATCCACGACCGAACCCTTGATTTTATCAATCGGGGACATCATGCCGAAACATTTATTGATGCCGTCGAAAGAACAGCAGGAAGAAATATTAACATCTGCGTCCACATGATTGTGGGTCTTCCCGGCGAAACGCGGTACGATGCTCTTGATACGGCACGATCTATTGCCTCACTGCCGGTCAACGGCATCAAGATTCATCTCCTCCTTGCACTGGAGGGAACTGTCCTGGGAGACCTGTACAAAGCAGAAAAGATCAAGATGATCCAAAAGGATGAGTATATTGCAACCGTCTGCGACATTCTTGAAATTCTGCCGCCGCACATGGTTATTCAACGATTGACCGCCGACGGCTACCGGGACAAGTATCTTGCACCGGACTGGGGAAGAAACAAGATGGATGTTCTCAATTCAATCGACAAGGAACTTGAACGGAGAAATTCCTGGCAGGGATTACGGTTTAACGAGTGAAAATCGGCAAGTCATTACATATCGGTCGTAACATGAGCAATTTTACAAAGGATAGTATTCGTGTACGGTACTGAAGATTATCATTCACACATTTTGTTTTACATGCTTCTTATTCTGTGATGTTGATATATCAAATCACTAGTGTCCGGAATAATCGATAAATAAATTCAGTTGGTTATCGTTTCCTGGTTTTTCTGTTGTGGAATCGTAAAATGTAAGTAGTTGATTTATCATTGTTCTTTCAAAGATCGACACGC
>DSDU01000198.1 GCA_011056835.1 Deltaproteobacteria bacterium | reverse complement strand
ATCCGGTGTCGTGCGGCTGAAAATAAAAATGGCGGCCGGTTTGAGCCTACCGCCTCGTATATAAACCGAGAGGCTCGGAAGCCTGCAAGCCTCACGGATTTTTTCAGTGTTGTGGCGAGCGGAAAAGGAGGGGAAGGGAAACCACCCGCCAAAAACACCTTTCTCCCAAGATGGATATGGGGGCACCTTGGAAATCTCTTTGACTGACCGGCGTGACCTATGCCGGCGATGCGATTGTCTGCCTCCTTCCGTTATTGATCCACATATTGTCCTATCACATTGCGGAGACAATGAAGAATTTCCTTAAGAGGAAACGATACGTCAATTCCTACAATGACATAGTCACCATCGAGTACGATTTCCCTTACCGCCGGAATCGTCTCGACGGTACCTGCATTGTTGTTAAAATTTTGTTCATCCGTTACATGATGTGCGAACATCATTACCTCCCGTTGTGACGGCAACTCCGGCAATGATCGAGGGATGTACAATTCAGGTCGGCGATTATACGGTGTATGGCATCATTGGCCGGGTTTTATTTCTCCCATCGCTTTCTCCGGTTTCAGAACTCCCTTTCTGACAGGGGGGGCCGGCGGATGGAAAGAAGGGAACGAAAAACCACCCGCCGGCATTAGGCTCTTATAAGATCATCGCGTGGGTTTTAAAATATTTTTTCATGACTTAGAGCGGTTACGGCATATTTTACAGCATGTCGTCACGCCGCCCACATGCACTTTTCTTACTGAAATTGTTCACTACATGCCATCAATCTCGCTCCTGAGATTCCGGACAACGTGTCTTCTCTCTCGGGATGATTGCGTGAGGGGGAATTCGGAAGTTTCCATGTTCGGTTTTTTTCTGAATCATCCGATTCCCCCTGTTAAAAAAGTTTCAAAGAAGGAACTCTGGAACCTCTGCTCGGTGACTACACCTGCTGTAATCGCGAGCGTTGCCTTTTTTACTTCACGAATCATGCAAGGTTTGAGAGAGGTGAGTTTAAATAAATAATCTAATAATTGTAGAGCCTTAACATGATTCCAGTGATCATGAATGTTCATCCGGTGCTCTGCGACGGAATACATCACGCATTTATGACGTACGGGAGGGTGCTCAAATAAAAATTTACACGTTATTACAGCTGGTTGGATTTGTATGCCGGAATGGCGCACCTGCGGTCAGTTTGGCGCATGCGGGGGTGTTTCGAACTCTTTTAATTTTCGCTGAAGGGTACGCAGGCCGATTCCCAGGACTCTTGCCGCCTTTGTCCTGTTCTGTTCCATTGCCTCGAGAACATGGAGGATGTGTCGTTTTTCAAGGTCTTCCAGTGACATCAGCGATTCTTCTTTTTCCCCGGAGCGGTCCCGGTCCGGCACGAGTTCGCGGGCGGATGATACGGTGAGCGTCGGTCCGCTTTCTAGAAGCACTGCTTTTGCGATGATGTTCTCGAGTTCTCTCACATTGCCGGGATAGGAATAGTGTAAGAGGAGATCGCAGAGGTCGGTGTCGATCGATTTGATTTCCTTTTTGTTTTTTTGTCCGTGAATTGCAAGAAAATGGTGGGCAAGTGGAAGAATGTCCCCCTTTCTCTCTCTGAGCGGAGGAATATGTATATGAAACATGTTCAGTCTGAAGAAAAGATCCTTCCGGAAAAGTCCCTTCCGTATTGTTTCATCGATGTCCGTATTGGTAGCAGAGATGATTCGAATGTCGATATTTCGTGATTCGGTGCTCCCAAGCCGGTAAAGTTCCCGTTCCTGAACCACCCTGAGCATCTTCCCCTGCAGGCCGGGATCCAGTTCCGTTATCTCATCGAGAAAGAGAGTTCCTCCCTGAGCTGCTTCGAAAAAGCCTTTTTTTTCGTCCGCCGCCCCGGTATAAGCGCCCTTGACATGACCGAAGAAATCATCTTCGAAGAGTGATCTGCTGAAGGAGGCCATATTAACGGCCATGAATGCCCCGCTTGACCGATTACTCAAGGTGTGAATGATTCGGGCGACCATTTCCTTTCCTGTTCCCGATTCTCCGGTAAGAAAGACATTGTATTCCGTAGGAGCGGCAATCTCCATCTGGTGAAAAACCATTGCCATCGACGGGTCGCGGGCTACCATGTATTGGAAGGCCGACGGCTGTTTCAGCGTATCAAAAGATTGATGCCGTTCGAAGAGCGCCAGTTTGTTGCGCAGGTGATATCGTTCGAGGGCGCGATTGACCGTAATGACAAGTTTTTCGCTGTTGATGGGTTTCACGAGATAATCATATGCCCCGAATTTCATGGCCTGAACAGCAGAATCGACATCATCGACGGCCGTAATAATAATGCATTCGATATCGGGAAGTTCCTCCTTTATTTTCTGCAGGAGTTCCATGCCGCTTACTGATGGCATGAGAAGGTCGAGCAGCATGAGATGAAAGTCATTCGTCCTGATTATTTCCATCACCCTCCTGCTGTCGGAAATGAGCGCCGGTTCAGGCAACCCCGAACTTACCATTGTCGCTCTCATGCTGAGGAGCAGACCGACGTCGTCATCGACAATGGCGATCGGGGTTTTTCGTTTCGGGATGGATTCCATCTTATACGACTCTCATCGCGGAATATGTTGTTGTTGATTTCCTCATCGTTATTACTGCGGCAATTAAACATATCAACTGTCATGCCGGACTTTATCCGGCATCTAGGCCAATTCTGGATTCCCGTTGTCACGAGAATCACGGCTTTGACATATATTGTTGCCGAAGTAATAACTTTATAGTTTGCCGTTTTTTTACAGCGTTATGGTGGCATGTTTTCAACGGGTTGTAAAGACCGGATACAAAAAGAATGGGGATGAGCATCTCATCGTGATTCATCGGTCTGCCGGCTGATGTTCTTTTACCACCATGATTCCAGTCCCGTAGTGGGAAAGACAACGGTAAATATGGTGCCTTCCCCTCGTGTGGACGTGAAAGTTATGTCTCCTCCATGGGCTTCGACAAGATTACGGGTTATCGCCAGACCGAGGCCCGTTCCCCCCGAATTATGCCTGTTTGTAATGAAAGGATCAAAAATCTTATCGGAAATGAACGGATCAATGCCCTCTCCGTTGTCTGATATGGCAATAAAGACCAGCCGGCCTTCTTCCATTGAACCCGTTGCAATGTCGATATGTCCGTGATCGTGATCGATTGCCTGTATGGCGTTGACGACGATATTGATAATGATCTGTTCAATGCTTTGCGTATTGCCGTCTATCATGGGAAGGGTATCCCTGAGGTTTGTCGTCAAATCGATGCCCGCTTTTTTAATTGTCGTCTCAATAAGGCGAATGGCATTTTCCACGGCAGTATTGATCCGCATCGGCCTTCTGTCGGCGATGCTCGATTTCCTTGTGTAATCTTTCAGGTTGCTGACGGTCTTTGCCACTCGATTTGTCGCAAGCTCCATATCGGAAAGCATCTCCGGCAGATTCTCCTTCAGGAATTCGTAAGTGAGGCCGCCGTATTTCTGATGAGGTTCTTTTCGGGTCTGTGCTGCCAGGACGGGAAGGATATCGATCCAGATTTTTTTGAGAAGCGGGATGTCGAAAATAATTTTATTCACGGGGTTGTTGATTTCATGGGCCACGCCGGCAACTAGGGCCCCCAGCGTGTCTATTTTTTGTGAATGATAAAGCTGAGCCTCGAGTTTCTTTTTTTCTTCCTCCGCCAGTTTGCGTTCCGATATGTTCACGGCGAAGGCGATTTCATATTCCTGATCGTTGAATTGCAAATAATTGTTGGTGATATCCACCGGGAAGATTCTTCCGTCCTTTGTACGATGATGAGATTCAAACGTCATAACCTTCCGGGTTTTCAAATTCTCCCAATGGGCTCTCCGCTTGACGGCGGGAAAATCCGGATCGATATCGGAAACATTCATGGCACATAATTCGTCGTGGCTGTATCCGAGATTGGCGGACGCGGCGTCATTGGAGTATATGAAATTCCCCTCCGGTGTGATCCAGAAAATACTGATGGACGCGGCATCGACCGATTGCTGTGTCAGGCGCAATCGCTCTTCCGAGCGCCGCCGGTCGGTTATATCCTGAACAATGCCCGTTTGTTTGATGGGAACGCCGCAGTCATCGAGCACTATTTCCCCTTTGAGATGGTGTATTCTTACCGAACCATCCTTCCGTATGATTCTGTGCTCCGATTCATATGGTTGTTTCTTGTCGCGTGCTTCTCTGAGAGCACAGCGGACCTTGTCTGCATCTTCGGGATGGACCCGTTGAATGTAGCTGGACAGGTTTACCTTGATTCCCCGGGGTTTCAATCCGAACAAGCGGTATGTTTCATCGGACCAGAGGACTTCATCCGTCCCAATGTCCCATTCCCAACTTCCCATTGCCGCTATTTCCTGAGCCATTGAGAGGTTCCTCATGGTCCTCGTCAGCATTTCTTCAACCCGTTTCAGCTCCGTAATATCCCGTCCGACCGATTGATATTCAATAACCCGGTCGTGGTCATCAAAGAGGGCGCGATTGGTCCACTGCTGCCACCGCAGTTCCCCTTTGCCGTTTACAACGGGATGTTCGATTCGTATTTCCGGAATTTTTTTCGTGCGGAGGTCATGGAGTATCGTTTCAACTCTTTTTTGAGCTTCTTCCGGTATTAACGGCATGAAGCTTGTGTCGATGAGTTCCTGCTGACTTTTGTTGAAGTAGCGGCAGTAAGCTTCATTCACAAAAGTGATCCGGAAATCCGGCGTGTATCGGCAGATGAGTTCGGTCTGGGCCTCGACGACGGCACGATAATACGCCTCGCTTTGCCTGAGCGCTTCTTCAGTCTTCTTTCGCTCTGTAATATCCTCGCCATGTGCCAGCGTCGCAATCAATGTCGTGCCGTCATCGGCATGTATGCGGGACGACGTCCACATTCCGATTCGCCGCTCCCCGTCTTTCATGACGATGGGTATTTCCTGTGCTTCCACTGGTCCGTTTTCTTCTGCGGGGGATGCTGTTTCAAGCATGGTGATATGACGTTCGTCAGGAAAAAGAACGTTCAGGGGCTGTCCCGCAATTTCCGCCGTGGTCCATCCGCTCATCGTCTCGAATGCTCGATTGAAGATCGTAATCCGGCGACCGGTATCCCAGACGACAATCGGCGTATTCGCATTGCGAATGAGGTTATCAAGGTAATCGGTGGCCTCTTT
>DSDU01000092.1 GCA_011056835.1 Deltaproteobacteria bacterium | reverse complement strand
GCGCTATCTTTCCCATGAATCTGGTGGAGCAGGAGATAAGCACCGAACGATGGATCGACATTCCCGAGGAGGTCCTCGATATCTATGCCCTGTGGAGACCGAGTCCTCTGTGCAGGGCGTACAACTTCGAGAAACTGCTTGATGCCCCGGTCAAGATCTATTACAAGAATGAAGGGTTCAGCCCCGCCGGTTCCCACAAACCGAACACTGCTGTTGCCCAGGCGTACTACAACAAAGCATTCGGCATCAAAAAGATTTCCACCGAAACGGGAGCCGGTCAGTGGGGAAGTGCATTGAGTATGGCCTGCAAGATGTTCGGTATTGAGTGCCGAGTCTTCATGGTAAAGGTCAGCTACGTACAGAAACCATATCGGCGATTGATGATGGAGACCTGGGGGGCAAAGTGCTTTCCGAGTCCCAGCAACCTTACCGAGACGGGAAGAAAAGTTCTTGCAGAGCACCCCGATTCGCCGGGGAGCCTCGGTATTGCTATCAGCGAAGCGATCGAGGATGTCCTTGCCCACGAGGGTTCACGTTATTCCCTGGGGAGTGTTTTAAACCATGTGTGCATGCATCAGACTATTATCGGGCTTGAGGCGCAGAAGCAGTTTGAAAAAATCGGTGTGTACCCCGATGTGGTTATCGGATGTGCCGGCGGCGGCAGTAATTTCGCCGGGGTTTCACTGCCCTTCGTAAGAGACAAGATCCATGGGAAGGAAATATCCATTATAGCCGCCGAACCGACATCGTGTCCAACTATGACCCGGGGACCCTTTGCCTATGACTTTGGCGATCTTGCCATGACAACGCCGCTGCTGCCTATGCACAGCCTCGGTCATGATTTCATTCCGGCGCCGATTCATGCGGGGGGGCTTCGCTATCACGGCATGGCGCCGGTTGTCAGTCACCTTGTCAAAGAAGGTATCGTCGAGGCACGATCATACAACCAGCTTGCCACGTTCGATGCCGGCATCAAGTGGGCTCGAACCGAAGGATTTATCCCCGCGCCCGAGACGGATCATGCCATTGCCGCGGTCGTCGATGAGGCAATGCGCGCCAAGGAAGAGGGGAAGGAAAAAACAATCCTGTTCAACTGGAGCGGGCACGGTCTTGTTGACCTCGCATCCTATGAAGCCTATTTGTCGGGAAAGTTGACGGATTATCAGTTACCCGACGATGAGATCGAACGAGCAAAGAAAACAGTCGGACAATATCCTAAACCATAAGGAAGCGTTACCCGTTTTGAGTTCAAAGTTTTGAGCATTTGCTTGCGACTTTGGACTCGAAACGGTGTATGCGGGAAGGTACATCCCCATGAATAGACATGACGCCTTGGAAATCAGATGCCCCCGGCTGGGGGGAGAAGTTACGTTCGCATACTGCAGACAGGAAAACAACGGAATGCCCTGTGGAAGGACGATAAGATGCTGGCAGATATATTTTCCCGTTGAGGAATACCTGAAAGAGATACTTTCACCGGCAGAATGGGACCGGTGCTTCAATCAGCCCTCGAAGGATAAAATCACTACTATTTTTGAAATCATTGACAGAATCAAAAAAGAGAAGCAGACAACAGATTAGCGATTCACATTTCAGGTTTGATGTTTCACGTTGATGTTGAAAACCGCCGGACTTTATTCGTGCGGATGCGATTCCATCGCGCTGCCGTTTTAAGAATACCATCTGTAAGCATATGCCGGGATTGCTCTTCTCCCGGCAACCTTTTCCAAGGGCTCCTTCCGCTTCTTCCCCTGATTGTCCAGACATGAATCAAAGAAATGAAAAAAAATGAAATTTGTATTATAGGTTAAGCAATAATCTGAGACATGAAACGTCAAACTGGAAACGTTACGATGGATCTTTTTGATCAACAGGGCAAAAGAGAAGCAATGGCAAATCGTCCTCTCGCCGATCGGATGAGGCCGGAGACACTTGATGAATTTATAGGACAGGATCACATAATCGGTAGGGAGACTCTCCTGCGCCGTGCAATCGAGGAAGACAAACTTTTTTCGCTTATTCTATGGGGCCCTCCGGGAGTAGGCAAGACCACTCTGGCACGGATCATGGCGGGGGAGACGAAATCTCACTTTGAGACGTTCTCCGCCGTACTGTCAGGGGTAAAAGAGATACGAGCCGTCATTGAAGAGGCAAAATCCCAGATTAAATATCACCAAAAGCGGACCATTCTCTTTGTCGACGAAATCCACCGCTTTAATAAAGCCCAACAGGATGCATTTCTCCAGCACGTGGAAAGCGGTCTTATTACGCTTATCGGTGCAACAACTGAAAACCCTTCCTTCGAAGTCATTGCCCCGCTTCTGTCCCGGGTCCGTCTTATGGTGCTGAAACCTTATACTGAAGAGGAATTATTTCTGATTCTTCGGCGAGCGGTCACCGACCCGGAGCGTGGGTACGGATCTCTGCATCTGAAGATCGACGATGATGCCCTGCACCATATTGTCTGGACAGCTGACGGGGATGCAAGGACGCTGTTGAATAACCTGGAAGCCTCGGTGGCGCTTGTGACGAAAAAAGGCAGTTCCGTCGGAACCATAACAAAGATGGTTGTAGAAAAAGCTCTGCAGAAAAAGGCCCTTCAGTATGACAAGCGCGGCGAGGAACATTACAATCTCATTTCGGCATTTCATAAGAGCCTGCGGGGAAGTGATCCGGACGCAGCTCTGTACTGGTTCGGCCGTATGATCGAAGCGGGTGAAGACCCTCTGTATGTGGCGCGTCGGATGGTGCGGTTTGCCTCTGAAGACGTCGGTAATGCCGATCCTCAGGCACTGAGTGTTGCCATGTCGGCCATGCAGGCATTCCATTTTATCGGTCTTCCCGAAGGAGAGCTTGCCCTTGCCCACGCGGCGGTGTATCTTGCCACCGCACCCAAGAGCAATGCCCTCTATACCGGATACGGAAGGGTCAAAGATTCAATCAGAAAGACGGGAACTCTTCCCGTACCGCTACATATACGGAACGCACCGACAAAGCTCATGAAGGAACTCGGATACGGGGAAGACTATAAATATGCCCATGACTACGAGGATGCTTATGTGCCCCAGGATTATCTGCCGGACACACTAACCGGACAGACCTATTATTCTCCGACTGACCGGGGGTATGAAAAAATCATAAAACAGCGTCTTGATGCCTGGAAACGGATTAAAAAAAAGATGAAGTGAGAATAAAATCGTTGTTGCGACTATCACATGACAGCGGAAGACTGCTGAATATATCATTTCGAAACAAAGAAGGAGTAAAGAATGGCCCGCATAATACTTGATTTTCCAGAAGTATTTCCTTTTTCTACCGAAATCGGCGTTCGAATCGGCGATATTAATGCCGCGAACCACGTTGGCAATGATGCGATCATTCAGATAATAGCGGAAGGGCGTGCCAGATTTCTGCGGAGTTACGGCTACTGGGAGCTGGATATTGAAGGAGCGGGCCTTATTATGGCCGATGTTGCCGTTTTATATAAATCGGAAGCCTTCTATGGCGACATTCTCGTCATTGAAGTGGGGGTTCGCGATTTTAACAAGTATGGTTGTGATTTTATTTACCGTGTTACAAATAAGAAAACTGAAAAGGAAATCGTTCGGGCAAAAAACGGATTTGTCTTCTTCGATTATGAACAGCGAAAACCCGTAAATGTTCCCGAAAAATTCAAAGCCCTGTTTATCCCATAGGCATTTACAGACCAAGCCGGCATAGAACTCCTCCTCTTTATCGTCCCTGCCCCGTCGGCATTTCATGGCTTGTTGTCCAGATGAAAGTTCATGTGAACTGGTTATCATGGAGTTTTTCTCGAATCAATCTGAGAGAAGAGAAAGATCGGCAATTCCAACTTTCCGAGCCCGAAGGGTATGTTTTTGAATTGACGAGAACAATCCGTAAGGTTATCGGAAAGCGAAATAGACGATGTGAAAATGATTTTGAGCAACAACACATTCTCTCTGTATCGAAAGAACAAATAATAATTATTTGATATCACTAGTGTCATGTCACACTAGCTATGACGTATAATATAATGTTATACTCCTTCCGATTGCGGTTGATTCCACACTGGGGAGGAGCTACCGATGAAAAAGTACAAAGTCACCCTGCAGAGGGAGGAGAGGGAGCACCTGGAAGCCATTACGCGCAAAGGTTCACACCAGTCGCAGAGAGTCCTCAACGCCTTGGTTCTTTTGAACTGCGACGAGGGTGAGTTCAATGACCATCGCTTGCGTGGTGTCGACGTTGCGAATGTTTTGCGAATCAGTATGCGCAGAGTTGACAGAGTCAAGAAGCGTTTCGTTGAAGATGGTATGGAAGCGGCGTTAGGAAGTCGCCAAGGCCGGCGGGTCCACGAAAGAAAAGCCGATGGCGATTTTGAAGCACACGTGGTGGCACTCAGCTGTAGCACACCGCCGGAGGGTTTCGCTCGCTGGTCCCTTCGCCTTCTGGCCGATCGTGCTGTGGAACTCCAGTACATCGACAGCGTTTCACATGAGACGATTCGGCGGGTTTTAAAAAAAACGAAATCAAGCCGTGGAAGAAAGTCTGCTGGGTAATTCCGCCGGAGGCAAACGGCAATTTTGTTGCAGCGATGGAGCGCGTTCTCGATGTGTACCGGCTTCCGTACAACGCCGCCGTTCCCGTGGTGTGCATGGATGAGACGCCACGTCAGTTGATTCGAGAAACGCGAAGGCCGTTGCCGGCAGGATCGAATGTTCCCGAGCGTTACGATTACGAGTACGAACGCTGTGGCGTCTGTACTGTCTTTATGGCCTGTGAACCTTTGGCAGGCAGACGTATGACGAAAGTAACCGAACGGAAAACAAAAATTGATTGGGCTGAATTCCTCCAGGATATAGCTGAGCGCTACAAGGATGCCCGCAAGATCATACTGGTAATGGACAATTTGAACACACACGGTCCGGGGTCGCTCTACGAAAGGTTTCCGCCTCATAAAGCCAAGGCGTTGTGGGATCGTTTCGAATTTGTCTATACACCGAAGCATGGCAGTTGGCTCAACGTGGCGGAAATCGAACTGAATGTGATGATCCGCCAATGTTTGTCCCGACGGATCGACAGCATGAAAGAAATCAAGAGGGAAATCCTGGCTTGGCAGACTCACAGAGATCAGCTCCACGCTACGGTGAATTGGCGCTTTACGACAAAGGATGCACGCATCAAACTTAAACGCCTTTACCCGACATTAGTCGTGTGACATGACACTAGT
>DSDU01000071.1 GCA_011056835.1 Deltaproteobacteria bacterium | reverse complement strand
CCGATCCCGAGGATCGCTACGTACATAATCGACACATGCTGGTTTCGGTAACCGGGTATATTTAATTCATTTAACGTGTTAAGTCAAATCTTCCTTGATGGCGTCCGACGGGCGGGAAGCCGGGTGCAGCAACAGTTTCCCCTTTCCCCCGGGGAGGTCATAAACATATCGGGGAATACAAAGGCCCGATATGGTGCCCCAGAGGTCTTCCATAATTCGAAATCCCGCGTCTTCATCAACATGAAAATGCTCCGTCCCCCGCACGGGTTCGCACTGGAACAGATAGTACGGCTTCACGGAGATGCGCTGCAGGCCATAGAGAAGATCCTTCATCACATGATATGAATCATTGATCCCCTTGAGCAGAACCGACTGGTTACAGACGGGGAGGCCATGCTCAAGAAGCATTTCACATGCCCGTGCCGCCTCCGCCGTAATTTCCCGGGGATGATTGAACTGGGTGACAACCCACAGGGGTCGATACTTCCGCAACATTGCGCAGAGATCCGGAGTAATCCTCATGGGGAGAACCACGGGTATTCGGCTTCCGACGCGAAGAATCTCCACATGACTGATATCTTTGACGGAACGGAGGAACCATTCAAGCCGATCACGGCTCAACATGAGAGGATCGCCTCCCGAAACAATGACCTCACGTATGCTTTTCGTCAAAGAAATATAATGAACCATCTGTAACAGGCTGTCCCGGCTGCCGTACCTCATGCGGTCCTTCCATCGACGCTTCCGGTTGCAATGCCGACAATACAGCGCGCATGCTGACGTTACCATGGCGAGACATCTGTCGGGGTAGCGGTGAATCAGATCCGGCACCGGCATGTCCCGCTCTTCATTGAGAGGATCATCAACATATTCCGGAGCAGCCCATAATTCCCTGATATCGGGGATACATTGCAGTCGGAGGGGGTCCATCGGATCAGACGGATTCATAAGGGAAAAATAATACGGAGTCACCGACATACGATAGGTATCGACAAGTTCCCGATATGCCGCACAATCACTTTTGGAGAGATCAAGGATCTCGATTAACTGTTCCCATGTCTGAATTCGATGCTTGAGCTGCCATCGCCAGTCATTCCATTCATGGCGGTCAACATGGCCGAACAGCTTTTGGCCCGCCGCCACCCCGGGATATTCTTCATTCATATCATCACCGAGCTATCTCTCATTCATCCTTTATTTTGGTGGTTGCCTTATATCACAATTCTGTTAAAGTTTAGCGGCGAATCATGCGGCCCAGGTTCATCATCGCATCACCACCATATAAACCGGAGCAGGAATCCTGTTCGCTGAAGGAAGCACAACGGCATGGTATCCACATTGTGAATATGATCATTTGGAATGGGGAACGGGCGCACATGTCTGTTTCTCATCATCATCCGATTCCGGGGTTTCGATACACACCATGCCGCTTCAGAACAGAATGTTTTTAAAGCACGGGCATCTGAATCGGACCGTTGACCCACAGTACATCAAACTGTTAGAATAATGCATGTAACATCATAAACGTTGGGGAGAAATCGTGATGCCGTATCATGAATATTCGGGCAACGGAACAGCGATCAGGGAATATTATTTCGTTACGTCCGACGGCGTCGCCCTTAAGGTAATTGATTTTATCCCTCCCGGCAACGCCCCCGGCCGACCGGTGGTCGTCTTCGTGGCCGGATGGATTTCTCATATTAGCGGATGGCGGGAGGTCCTGAAGGAAATCACCGCGAGATACAGAACCTTGTATCTTGAAACACGCGAAAAGATCAGCGCCCGCCTTCCCGCGGAGACCGCCGTTGATTTTTCGATCGGACGCATGCGCATGGACCTTGATGAATTCGTGCGCTCAGAGGTCCCAGCGGATCATCCGTTCTGTTTTGTCGGCAGTTCTCTCGGATCGACGGTTATTCTCGAGTATCTGGCCGAAAACAGCAGAAAGCCCCTTGATGCCTATCTCATTGCTCCCAACTGCGAATTCCGTTTTCCCCTGTGGTTCGTCACGGCAGTCCTGATCTTACCGCTGTCGCTGTATCCATTCATGAAATCGATCCTGAAATGGTATCTCAGAAATTTCCGCCTGGACAAGCGAAGAGAACCGGAACAGGTGTCAAAATACGAAGGCACCATCGATGCGGCGGAACCGAAGCGGCTGAAGGCAAGCGCCCTCGCGCTGAGAGGATACAGTCTCTGGCACAAACTGCCTGAAATTTCGACGCCGGTCATGGTAATCGCCGCAAAAACGGATATATTGCATAGTGTCTCGGAAATTCAGACCATGGTTGATCTCATGCCGCACGGACGACTGGAGACGATGGCAAGCAACAGAGAAACACACAGCAGACAGGCCGGGTTATTCATCGTCGACCGGTTTGCCGATCATTGTTACGAAGAACAGGATATTCCTGTCGTTATTGATCAAGAAATGCCATAGTCCGCATATTACTACACGGGGAGATGACATCGATGACGCCATTGCCACTCATCGTCGCGATTGCCTGCACCGTTGCGGCTGTTCTTCTTTTCATTGCGGGAGTTGCCGCCATTAAGAAAAAGCGATTATTCGGAGCGGCGGTAAGCATGACGCTGGTCTTGCTCCTTTTCGCCCTTTCCGGTCTCTTCGTCTTGCTCGCCCTGGCCACACAGGGATACCAGGCATTGACACGGGAAGAAACAATCGCAGTCATTACGCTGAATCCCATCGAGCCTCAAACATTCATTGCCCGCTTTACTTTCGCCGACGGCCGTTCGGATATATTTACAATCGAAGGAGACGAACTGTACGTCGACGCCCATATTCTCAAGTGGAAACCGATCGCAAACATTCTCGGCATCCACACTGCGTATGAACTTGATCGCATATCTGGGCGGTATAGAACGGTCAGCGATGAGAGGACGAAACCGAGAACGATTTATTCGATAGCACAGGACAAACCGGTGGACATGTTTAACCTGCGCAGAAAATATTCCATCTTTAAGGCGCTGCTCGACGCCGAGTATGGCTCCGCCACGTTCATCATGGCGGATCGGCCTGAAGCTATGGAACTTCGCGTATCAACGACCGGGCTGCTGATTCGTAAACGAACGGACATAAGGCAGAAATGATTTTGGATATATGCATGACAACCACCACGCTGCCGGCTGTAAGCACTGAAGTACAAACACCTGACCGGACAAAAGAGCCGGTTCAAGAATGAGAATCGCCGGACGATACAAACACTTTTTAGTTCCCATATGGGCATGAGTCATCTATAATCGGTCCTGACCGTTTTCTGAAAAGTCTTCCGGAAGTGAATCACGATTCGGAAATGGACGGAAATCGCAGGCCGTGAAATTCCGATGAACCGAAGCAGTTCCCATTTTACGGAAGTCACGCATTACGGCGTTGCGGCAGCGATGTCCATTGACACAGCCGCAGTGGTGCCGGGGATACATGAAACTGATGCAACCACGGAACAAGATAACAAACGGAGGGGATAATGCAAAAACCGGTCAGGATCTATTCACTCAGCACGTGCAGTCACTGCAAGTCGGCAAAACGTTTTTTCGACGAACGAGGTGTAACCTATGAATTCAACGATGTGGATCTCCTCGATACCATGGAGAAGGCTACGGCCATCGAGGAAGTCAAGAAACTGAATCCGCGGTTGTCTTTTCCCACCATCATCATCGGAGGAAGGGTAATCGTCGGATTCAGGGAAAACGAAATACGAGAGGCTTTAGATCAATGAAGGACGTTGAAAAGCTTTACGAAACACTACGTAAAATTCAGGAACCGAAAGGATATTACTTCAACAGAGACAAGAAGCGCGTCTTTGAACTGATCGAGGCGCTCATCGTAAACCGCGAACGTTACGGCTATATGTGCTGCCCCTGTCGACTGGGTTCGGGCGACCGTGAAAAAGACATGGATATTATCTGCCCCTGTGTCTATCGGCCCCCCGATGTGAAGGAATACGGAAGCTGTTACTGCAATCTCTATGTCTCAAAGGAATGGAATGAAGGAACGATTCCCCATGAATATGTTCCCGAAAGAAGACCGGAAGAAAAATTTCCTTTTTAGCATTTGACACTTTCGGAAAAATGCCGTGCGCCGTTCCGCATCACCCGTGTTCTTTGCTTCTCCCCGGTCAATGCGACTTATTTTTCGACGGGCTGTCGCTTCTTAATACGATTGACGTGGGTTCTCTCTATGAACCAACACCCTTCATACAGGTCTGTTGTTTTTGCCGGTGGCGGCACCCGATGCCTGTGGCAGGTAGGTTTCTGGAATGAAGTCGCACCTGCGATGTCCTTGCAGCCGACAACTGTTGCGGCTGTCAGCGCCGGCGCCACGATGGCCTGTTTTCTCTTTTCCGGCCGCTTCAGCGCGGCTGTGCAACACTTCCAGGAAATCACGAGATTAAACACCCATAATGTTTATCCCTTCAATATTTTCAGGGGACATCCCGTTTTTCCTCAATATGCCCTGTATCGTAACGGCATTCTCGCCGCCATCGATGCATCGGCCCTGGCTGCATTGCACGACGGACCTGAAATCCGTATTCTCCTGAGCAGGCCGCCGCGCTGGGCGGGACCTCGAATGGCCACCGTTATCGGTTTTCTCTGCTACTCTATTGAAAAAAAACTGTTTTCACCGGTACATCCGTCTTTCGCCGCACGTCTCGGGTTTACACCGGAAGTCGTTACGGTACACGAATGCCGGACGCCGGAAGAACTCGCCGATCTTCTGCTTCAGTCGTCATGTACACCGCCGTTCACGCCGGTACTCCGTCGCAACGGGAGGCCCGTTCTCGATGGAGGGCTGATTGACAACGTTCCAACGGGAATCCTCAACGATGAAGACGGCGATATGCTCATTCTCCTGACACGGCGATACCCGCCGGAAAGCATCCCCACGCTTCCGGGAAGGACATACATTCAACCGTCCCGGCCGATTTCAATCTTCAAGTGGGACTATACTGATCCCGAGGGACTCCGTGATGCCTATCAACTGGGGCGTGCCGACGGGCAAGCGTTCCTCAGGCGGGAAGTTATGAGTGAAAAGTGGTAAGTGTATAAGGCGAAAGGCCAATGGCGAAAGGATAATAATGCAGGGTGTAGGGGGTTGGGGCGCAAGTTTAATGTTAAAGTTTGAGTAACTATTCAGCACAATGTTCTTTTACATCTATAAATGCAGGGTACTTTCCCTGAAAGAGCAGACATAGGGCATCGGACGCAGTAACGCCATGTTTTCTGCATGTGGACAGGT
>DSDU01000195.1 GCA_011056835.1 Deltaproteobacteria bacterium | reverse complement strand
TAACTAAATCGGAGGAATAATCCACTGGCATGCCAGTGGTCTGAATAATGGCTCTGCCAGTGATTAGTGACGGGAAAAATGAAATCTCCTACAATGAGAGTGTCAACTACTCAATGAAGGAGATTTCGGATGGAACGTTTTCAAAGATTAGCACACTCTATTTGGGATTGTAAGTACCATATAGTCTGGGTACCGATGCTGAGACATCAGACTCAGGCAACCACGGAGATATATCTCAAAAAAATTGATGATGATTTGGCGGTTGGTTTGAGGCTGTTGGAAAAAAGGGACACCCACATAAAAATAGGGGGCACCATGAATTGGTAACCCCTTGAATTTACTGGCGTCCCCACGGGGAGTCGAACCCCGGTCGCCGGCGTGAAAGGCCGGTGTCCTAGGCCTCTAGACGATGGGGACGCATCATTTCAAAAATCGAAAGGTCCTTATAATGAGAAACGGCAATAAAGTCAAGCGACAAATGACTTTTTTCTGTTTTCTTTGAAATGTCAAGAATAATGAATGATTTCTCCGATTTCTCTTTATGACGTTCTGGGAAAGGGTTCGTACTGTCCGTCAATGACACCATTTTAACAGATGAAAATGAACTGAGCCCATGCCTGTTTCCGTTTATCACGTTCTGCCGCTTTTTCTAGAGTTCCTCAAAGACCACCGGTTCGCGAAGGATGGTCTTTCGGGCTGAAGCCGCACATGCCGCAATCTTCGGGTGAGATTCCTTGAGTGATGCAATTTGATTGAGATTGTCCGCCGTTCTCGAAATCAGCATGGTCAGGTCGCCGTCGGCAATCTTCATCGCTTTCGTCAGCAGATTCCAGTCCACTCCCCGCGCCCAGTGATAGAGGACCACCGATGTCCAGAAGGGGAGGGCAGCCACGGGAAATCCCGCATCGTTGAGCCGTTGCACGAGAGGGGTGATGGTTTCCGTCATTCGGTCAACGGCGGCTACCAGCGCTTTGGGCTGTTCCCGCCGCCTGAGAAAGACATCGGAATCCCGGTCGTAGACAAACGGTGCGATAACCGCTGCCAGGAGTGCTTCGTCGTCATCGGGGAAGGCATCATTTTTCAGGCATTCTGCAATGAGCAGGGGCTGGTCGAGCCGCAGTTGCGATGTCCAGATGCCCTCGCCGGTGAGATGATCAGCTTCGTCGACGAACCCTTCAGCCTTGAGCACTGCCAGATGACGCTGAAAGTCTCGCCACAGGTCGGTTTGTACGGTTGCGTTCTTTTTCAGGCGGGATTGAAAATTGGCGAGGGAGAGCTGGAATATTTTTCTGATATCGTCGGGTGTATGTGACAGAAGAAGGTTCAGCACCATGGAAAAATCATTTCGAATCCTGCTGTAAATATTTTCCGGCTTCTGAAAGAGAAGATTTTTGACGTGGGTGACGTTCATATATCGCTGGGGGATGATCACCATGAATCCGATTTTGTCCTGTCCCCGTCGTCCCGCCCGCCCGGTCATCTGGTGGAATTCAGTTGCATTCAGGGGCAAAAACTCATGGCCGTTGAACTGATCCGAATTGAAGAGAACCACGGAACGTGCGGGGAAGTTGACTCCCGCTGCCACCGTTGATGTAGCGAAAACGACATCGAGGTGCCCCCGGTTCATCATGGTTTCCACAAGGAATTTCCATGCAGGGAGCTGTCCGCCGTGGTGGGCGCCGACCCGGCACCGTCGGAGTTTGGCGAGCTGTCTGTGCTGTTCGAGATAGGGAGATTGCTTCAGCCCGGCATTCAGATCTTCGGCAAACGAGTATCCGTCGGTCCGATGGGAAACCGTGGTGACCGTTTGCACGGCGACATCGCACTCGTTTCTCGATTTCAGGAAGAAGATTGCCGGAAGGAGACGGAACCGTCTCAATACACTGATGATGTCGTCAAACGGGGGCATTTTCTCTCCGCTTCGGTACAATGAAGCCCCTTGATCGAGAAAGGAGACGATTTTCTTGTAGAGTTTTTTTTTGGTGAGGAGTGGCATAATTCGTCCCGACGGATGGAGAAAGAGGGGATGGAGGGGGACCGGTCGCTTGTCTTCCGTGACGACGACGCATTCCTTATTCCTGATCGACTCAAGCCACTCGGCTATTTCAGGGGCATTCCCGACAGTTGCCGAAAGAAGCAGGAGATTGATCCGTGCGGGCAGGTAAATCATGATCTCTTCCCAGACGACCCCCCGTTCCCGGTCTCCCAGAAAATGGGCCTCGTCAAGGATGACCAGATCGTAGTCCAGATCCTCTCCATGGTGCATGGCATCATAGAGCTGATTTCGTAAAATCTCCGTTGTTCCCACGACAATGGGGGCGTCTGCGTTTTCTTTCACATCACCCGTCAGGATGCCGACGTTGTCGGAGCCGAAGGCCTTGCTGAATTCGACACGCTTGGAATTTGTCAGCGCCTTCAGGGGAGATGCATACCATGCCCGTCCTCCCGATGCGAAAATTGCTCCGATAACCTGTTCGGCGATCCATGTTTTCCCGGCACCGGTGGGAGCCGTCACAAGGCAGTCAGTTCGCATGATTGCCTCGAGGGCTTCCTGCTGGAAGGGGTCAGGGACGAATGGCGTCTCCCGGGGCTTGCCGATCCGGGCAAAAAAATCTTTCAGTCCCGCTTCCACTTCCGGTTTCATTCCGGCGGGCTTTGTTTCGGTGCCGCCACGCCTGTTTGACCGGGGAGGGCGTTTCGAATAATAGCGTCGATCCCGCCGCGTCCGTTTCGATTTTTTCGGTTGTTCCGGTTCGTGACCCATTGCTGTAACACCCTTGCATCAGCCTTCGTTATGCTATGAACTCAATGTCGCTCACTTGACGTTTTCGTGAAATGATATCCCTTCATTCCCCTCCTTCCCCACACGGGAGGGAAGATGTAAAAAATCCGGATTACATTAACGACATTGTTCATGTTGTCGGGAAAATATCACAGTTGGGAAGTATGGTAAAGGATTCCTCGTCTCTTCTTTCGAATTGACAAAATGGAAAGCGGGTATTAGGTTCATTCTTTCACGATTCGGGTATGGTGACGCAGTATCCTTCGGTCATCGATAAAAACCACATTAAGAATCCGACAAGATGCCATTAGTTCAAGGCGATGTAACAAATGATGGAAAAACAGATGCCGTTGGATCTATGGGGATCGGCTGAGACCGTCCATGGCGTGACGGCGAGTGAAAGAGAGCCAGCATTCGGAATATGGTTTTAAAAATAAAAGGTGATCCGGGAAAAGCGGACATTGAGGGGAAGGTCTTCTGGGGATGGTTTGTCGTTGCCGGCGCGTTTGCCATATTGAGTGTCAGCTATGGGTCGAAATACTGCTTCGGGATTTTCGTCAAACCCATGTTTACCGAATTCCAGTGGCCTATGTCGGCCATTTCACTCGCCGCATCAATTAACTTGTTCATGTACGCGGCGGGGGGGGTCCTGTCGGGGTGGCTCCTCGACCGAATGGCTCCGAAGTGGATCATGACGATCGGTTCGCTGATCACCGCAGCGGGGTTTGTGCTGACAACATTCGCCTCAACGCCGATACAGTTGTATCTGACGTACGGTGTCCTGTGCGGACTGGGAGCATCCGGTATCGGTGTTGTCGTTGCCAATTCATCAGTGGGGAAATGGTTTGTCCGGAAGCGGGGAGTGGCCGTCGGCATTGCATCGATGGGCATCGGTTTGGGGACGATGCTTCTGACACCGCTGGCGGGGTATATTGTCAAATATTATGACTGGCGCAATGGGTTTATCACATTCGGAGTGCTGGTGTTTGTCATCGGGGTGGGCCTCTCGCAGATTCTCATGGGGAAGACGAATCCGGAAGCGTACGGGCTGCAGCCGGATGGAGACGCACGCCGGGAAAAACCGACGGGGCTTTCAACGGATCACCGTGTGCCCGTCGTTTCGCTGATGCCTGTCTTGATAGACCGTCGATTCTGGATTCTCGTTGTGTGTTTCAGTATGGCCATCATGGCTGAAATGATGGCCTTTGTTCATCAGGTGACGTATGCCGTCGGTTACGGGATTGATAAAATCGCCGCGGCCTCCTCGGTGGGGGCCATCGGGATCGCCAGTATCTTCGGACGCTTTTTCTTCGGATGGCTCAGCGACCGCCTCAACGATCCGAAGTATGCAGCATGCCTGGGCTTCATCGTCATGGCTGTGGGCATGTTTATCTTGATGAAAACCACAACGGTGACGCAGTTATTTGTTTATGCACTGTTCTTCGGCTTCGGTTACGGATCGCTGGCGCCCATGATGCCGATACTGCTGGCTGATCGTTTCGGCCGCTATGTGCTCGGGGCGGTCTATGGCTGGCTCACATTTTTTGCGGTAGGATTCGGCGGGGCCTGTGGCCCGATTTTAGGCGGGCTCATCTATGACACCTCCGGTTCATACGCCGGTGCGTGGCTTTTGAATCTTGTCATTCTTCTGCTTGTTGCAATGCTGATATTGACCTTACGGAGGGGTGGCGGGACAAATCAATCCGGCTCCCTCGATTAAGATGCAACGCATCTGAATCCGAGGATGTTTGAGTGTGACTCGGGTTGCAGTTTCGACCGACGAGGCAGGCAGATGCCGTTTGCCGATATGAAACTGCCGCCCTTGGTAACGCAAAGGACAGACGAATTGTTGTCCCCGGAAACATATTCCGAACGAGTCTGTGTCCATTCCATGACATTTCCCAGGAGATCCATTATGCCGAATTCATTGGCGGATTTGAGATAGCGATCCACCGGTGTCGTGTCGCCTATGAGGCTTTCTTCCGTATTACATGCGTCCTTTTCCCATTCGTCGCCCCAGGGGAAGACGTGCCCATGTGCGGTCCTCGCGGCAGCTTCCCATTCCTCTTCGGTCGGTAGCCTCTTGCCCGTCCATGCCGCGAATGCCATGGCGTCTTCCAGGCTGACCTGAACAACGGGATGATTTCTTTTTTTATACAGGGTGCTTCCCGGGCCAAAGGGTTGATACCAGCACGCGCCTTTTATTTCCTTGATGATAAGCTCTGAATTGCCGGAATACACCAGCCGTCCCGATGAATCGTTCCTGATCTGGTGAAGCCGTCGCCCATGATAAACGGTTCCGTGACCGGATTTTTCAGCTGTTGTCGTGTATCCTGTTTTTTCAACGAATATTTCAAACAGGGCGTTCGTCACCGGAAATTTACCGAAATAAAACGGAGGAAGATGAACAATCTTTTCCGGTTTTTCGTTCCACCGGGGGTGGCCCACGCCGACGGCGTAACTGCCGCCGGGTATGAAAATATACTGGTTGTAATATTTGTCCATCGCGGCCAGGGAATTGTTGAATTTTTCAGACATCAGCCCGGGG
>DSDU01000048.1 GCA_011056835.1 Deltaproteobacteria bacterium | reverse complement strand
CTCATGATGCACCATGGTGCACCGAGAACCAGAAAAGGAGATATCATGAAGAACTTTATTAAATTTTTTGTATGTTTACTTGTTGTTTCGGCTTTCTCGCTTTCGGGCGCCGCCATTGCCGGAGAAAGAAACCTCATCGTTGGCGGCAAGAACTTTACGGAACAACTCCTGCTTCCGGAACTCGCCAGTATTCTTCTCGAGCAAGCGGGATTTGATGTCACCGTAAAAACGGGTGTAGGCTCAACGATAGCCAGAAAATCACTGGAAAATGCCCAGTTCGACCTCTACTATGAGTATACGGGAACGGCATATACCCTGTATTACAAGCAAAAGGATACAAAAATCATGACTGTTCCCGAAAAGGTGTATGACTGGGTCAAAAAAGCCGACTCCGAGAAGGGGCTTGTCTGGCTCGATCCTGTAAAGTTCAACAATACCTATACCCTGATGATGAAGAAAACGGAAGCGGAGAAACTCGGCATTACGAGCATTTCCGATCTGGGGGCTTACGTCACCGAAAATCCGGATGAACTCATATTCGCCCTGGATTCGGAATTCTGGGAACGCCCTGACGGATTTAAAGGAATTATGAAAACCTATAATTTCAAACTGCCCGTTAATCAGGTCAAGAAGATGTCTGTTGGACTTACCTACCAGGCATTAAAGAAAGGACTTGTTAATTCCGCGATGGGGTTTGCCACCGATGGAAGGATCGCGGCCTTCGGTTTTGTCAATCTTGTGGACGACAAAAGGTTTTTCCCTGTTTACAATCCCGTGCCCGTCGTCAGGAAGGAGATCCTCGACAAATATCCGGAGATCAAGGCCATATTAAAACCGATCGCGGATAACCTGACCACGGAAGAGATGCAGCAGTTAAACAAGGCCGTGGACGTAGACCACAAACCGGTTCACGATGTGGCCGTGGATTGGCTCAAGAGTAAAAACCTGATCAAACAGGATTAATTCACAATCCTGCCACGTCAGCGGCTTGCTTGAACAAGGCGATCAACCCGGATGCATCAAAAAACGCCGTGTCCGTCAGCTGCGTCGTCGGTTAACTCAATGCATGGTCTTGTTGGTATGAAGTACAACGTGGCAACCATGCAGAGGTGCAGCGGATTATAATGTCCCGACCTCTTCTCGGAAGTGAAAGGAAGATTCGGCATGGGAATTACATGGGATGCGGATCCAAAACAAGACCGATTTGATCCACAGGACGGCGGGAAAACTATGAAGGCCGTTGTCACCTCCGGTAATGGAGGGTACGACAAACTACAGTGCCGCGTGGTAAGACTTCCGACACTTGATCCGGGCGAGGTTTTGCTGCACGTTCTCGCCGCGGGGGTCAACAACACTGAAATAAATACACGCATTGGCTGGTACTCGTCCTCGGTTACAACAGGGACAGAAGACGCGGCAACCGCCGAGGAACAGCACGCAACCGAAAGGTCTGACGGAGGCTGGAATGAAACAACACCATTCCCATTCATCCAGGGTACCGATTGCTGTGGCCGTGTTGTCGCCGTTGCCACGGGCGGGGATGACAGCATTATCGGTTCACGCGTACTCGTGCGATCATGCATGCGCCAGTCAGGCTTTGAATCCATGAACAACATCTGGATGGGTTCTGATTTCGACGGGGCCTTCGCCCAGTTTATCAAAGTTCCAGCAGGAGAGGCGTTTCCTGTTGACTGCGATTGGAGCGATGCCGAACTTGGTACGATCCCTTGTGCCTACGGAACCGCTGAAAACATGGTGCATCGCGGCAAGGTGAGTAAGGGAGAACATGTTCTGGTCGCTGGAGCGTCCGGCGGTGTCGGCTCGGCCGTCGTGCAGCTGGCGAAGCGACGAGGCGCAACCGTGACGGCGATTGTGGCGAAGGCAAAGATGGAACAGGTTCTTTCCATTGGAGCGGATCGTGTTGTCGCTCGTGGTGAGGATGTGGTTGCCAGCCTCGGCGATAACTCAGTGGATATCGTTATTGACAATGTTGCGGGGCCGGCTTTCGGAGGCATGCTGAAGGTACTGAAGCGGGGTGGACGATACGTATCTTCTGGAGCGATCGGGGGTCCGCTCGTGACGCTCGATATGCGCACCTTTTATCTGAAGGACCTGACGCTGACAGGCTGCACTGCATGGGATGAGCCCGTTTTCCCAAACCTTGTTTCTTATATCGAGCGCGGCGAATTGCGGCCGCTTGTAGCGAAGATACTTCCGCTTGAACGGATTGCGGATGCGCAACGCGAGTTCCTCGAGAAGAAACATGTTGGCAAATTCGTTTTGATTCCGCCGCCGTTGGACGATTGATGCAGGGCGGGTGTTGTAGCCGGGCCCCGGCCTTCTTGTCCTTGATCGTACGAGATCATCACTATGGGATACGTCAGGTGACCCAGCGAAAGCATTGAGAGGGGCCGGGGCAAGGTGCACTCATAAAAGGTCCCATGCGATGCCGGGAGTTTTCTTTTCCCTTTTCTCTTGTCTATTGACATGCCGGTACTGTGAGTCTGCATCGATATCGATCCTCGATGAACGACACTTTTCACAAGAAATAATTATATTTCAGCTGTTTAACTCAGTTTTACATTTCAACCGTGAGGCAGGAACGACTATGCGTTGCGCCTATTCCATCGGTCTTACATTTGCGTGAATGATCCACTTCCAGCCTTCATCAGTTTTCTGCCAGGCACTCAGCCGCGCCGACTTCCTGGCCGGCAGGCGTTTCCCCGCAAGAGTTTCTTCTACCGTGACAAAATACGTGACGATTATTACTGAATCGTTTTCAGTTACACAGAAATCCGACAGCGTGTATTCACCAAGGGAAAGGTTTTTTATGAGCTCCAGCTGTTCATTGTTATTTCTGGTTCCATCTTCGTGGATTGACTGAAATTCCGATGATATGTATTTGGCGATTGCATCGGCATCAGCATTTTTCATATCCGTCCACAGCTGTTGTACCAGCCCGGTTCCTTGCGGCTCATTGTCAGCCGCAGAAGCGATCCCCGAGAAACCCAGAATGAGAACTCCTATCAGGCAGTATGATAAAACTTTTGCTGATTTCATAAAGACCTCCTTTTTTCATTACGTTTTCAACGATGCCTTGCAAACAGATTTCCTCGCCTTTCACGCCGGAATCATCGATCGGTGGCGGGAAGAACGTCAAATCATTTTTCCTGCTCATGCGGTTTTTCCCTTTGTGCCGGGAGTTCGATGAAAAAGGTAGCCCCGCCCCACTCATTGTTTTCAGCCCAGATGCGGCCGCCGTGCTGACTGATAATACCGTGGGCTATAGAAAGTCCCATGCCCGTACCTTTTCCCTGTTCCCGGGTGGTATAGAAAGGATCAAAAATTCGCCGGAGCGCTTTCTCCCTGATACCCGTTCCCCGGTCGGCCACGATGATTTGCGCGTGAGGACCATCGTTTGTGTCGATTCGCCGTGACTGAATGGCCAGGAACTTTTCGTCTTTGCCCTCCATGGCATCTTTCGCGTTTGAAAACAGGTTGATGAGCACCTGTTCGATTTTCGTGCGATCAAGGAGAATCGGCGGTATTGATGTATCATACTTCACGTCGGCTACAATGCCTTCAATCTTCATCTGTGACGCATATATTTTTACAACCTGGGCGATGACATCATTGAGGTCGTCAGGCGCCATGACGTCTTTCGTCATCCGCGCGAACTGCTTCAGGTTCTCGGTGATGGCAACGATCCGCTGAATCTGTTCCATGCAGACGTTAATTTCCTCCCGGGCCTTCCGGGGCAGGGCCTCCATCCTTTCGATTGATTGCAGTTCAAGGGAAATAATGCCCACGGGATTCAGAATCTCATGAGAAACCCCCGCCGATATGTAGCTCAGGGACAACATCTTTTCCGATTGCTGTAACCGGGTCTCAAGTATTTTCCGTTCCGTTTCATTCCGGAGACATTCAATGGCACCGGTAATGTTCCCCTCCGTATCTCGAAGTACTGATGCCGTAGCCGCCAAACACACATCTTGTTCCGACAGATCGGGCGCCGGGAGTTCAGCGTACAGGGTGTCACCATGCCGGCAGACGCAGGTATTGCCTGCTGCATGGTCCTCAAGTTCGGGATGGAGGGCTATGTCGATGAGGAGAGGTTTCCTCGCCCCATAGAAGGGAAGGGCATATTCATAGTTGCCTTTGCCCAGCATATCGTCAGCCTGAACGCCGGTGAGATTCTCCATGGTCCTGTTCCAGGCGATGACGGTTCCCTCCCGGTCGATGACCAGGGTGGCATCGGGCAGAAACTCGATGATGTCAGCCAGCCTCTTCTCGCTTTTCCGTAAGGCATCTTCGGCATGTTGCCGCTTCGTCAGATCTATGATTGCTCCCCTCAGTCCCACCGGTTTGTTATCCCGGATTATAGGGGAGGCAATATTCAGAAAAGGAAAAACACTGCCATCCTTTCTGATTCCCGAGAACTCAGTTCCTCCCGTTTTCTCTCCTCTCAATATTTTTGGAATCACCTCGTAAGCTTTACGATGATCATCGGGGACGAGAAGCCGTTGAATATTGAGGCCCTGCTGCAGGTCTCGTTCTTCATAACCAAACATCCTGAAGATTTCAGGGTTGCCTGAAAGGATATTTCCCCGCAGATCCATTTCGTAGATTGATATCGGCAGGAAATCCATTAGCTCTCTGTATTTCCGCTCACTCTCTTTCAGGGCGTCTTCTGCCAGCTTCCTGCGGCTGATGTCCCGGGATACTCCATGAACGCCTGTAAGCGTGCCGTCACGATCCCGTATTGCACGCATTTTATTCTCCAGCCAGACCGTATAGCCATCTTTGTGACAGTATTCCATCTCAACGATCACTATGCGATCAGGGTCAGCACTTCCACTTCGCTCGTTTTCTATCTCTTTTCCCAGTATAGCCTTTATTTTCTCATGTGTTTCCGGCGTGACCATTTCTGACAGATGTTGCTGTAACCTTTCTTCCGGCGTAAAGCCCAGCACCGTTGTTATGGATGGACTGACATACGTCAGCTGCAAATTCATGTTGGTGGTCCAGATGGTGTCTGGCACCTGATCCAGAATACTTTGGATATCCCGCTCTTTTTTTTCCGGCAATTCCTCGGATTTTTTTCGATCAGTAATATCTGAAACAATACCAAGATAGTAATTGACAGCGCCTGTCTCATCTCTCATGGCCTGGACATTGATTAATCCCCAGAAAGAGGAACCATCTTTTCGAATGAAATGATTTTCAAAATGTAATCCTTCCGCGGCTTGTTGCAATGTAACCGTACGATGTACCCATCTTTCACTTCCGTCCTGATTCCTCTATACCTCCAGTCATGACTGATTTTCATGGTAGGAGGAGTTTCTATGACACGAGCAGAACGAACCCGGTACTGG
>DSDU01000106.1 GCA_011056835.1 Deltaproteobacteria bacterium | reverse complement strand
GTGACTAAAGATGGAGTGATATCAATACCATGAACTGCTGCAGGCATGATGTGATCGTATCAGTTTATGAACACATGGAGAAGTGACGGGGGGATTGTCTGATCGAGCATGGAAAGAAGGTGCACCGTTTGTCCCCTTTTCCGGATGAGCACAGTCGCCTCATCACATCGGATATGCCCGGATGCGATGGCCGTCAGGCGCGAAAGCCGCATGCTTGAAGGAGGTATGGACCGCGAACTGAACGCCGGTGTTTGTATGACGTTCGCCGGAAAGAATACGTTTCTGTATCAGCCTCAATTCGGTCGTTTCATGGTCTCGCCGCTGATGGGCCATACGAGCGTTTCATGATCGGCCGTCTTTTTGTCGACAACGGCGAGCATCGATTGGGGGAGTAAGTAACTCCTTCCCCGCGACATTACATAGACCAGAAACCACGGGTCGCCCGGTGCTCGATTGCCTCGCCGTCCGACAATCTTACCCTTCCATCCCCGATAGGGGTGATCCCGCCTTTCAATGACAACAATATCTCCGAGTTCCATAATCGTGTTCCTTCCTTTGTGATTTTATGCGCCCCGAGGAGAGTGGAATGACGTAATTACAAGAGGTATACAGTGACTTAACATAAAAAGAGCGTTATGAATACCATAAATGTTGACTGTTCAAAAACCTCCACCAGGGATAAAACAGGAAATCGAGATCTTCCGTGGAGTATGCCGGATATCCGATACAGGACCTCGACGGAAGGAAAACGGCGAAACGATGGAACGGCAGATATCGGAGGCCGGAAGTCGGTAATCAGGGAAGAGATCGTTAGAGAACATTTTCCTGAAAGCATAACTGCATGAAAACATGTCAATTAATCCCTGTCAACGGGTTGTGCTTCCCCACGGTTTCTTCTTATCCCGGCTGAAAACAGGGCGGCTGCGAAGCAGAGAACCATGCCGAATATGAATGCATCATGAAATCCCGCCATAAGTATGTCGGGAGAAACCGTGGTGTGGCTCAGGCCGCTGTTTTCCGGGGCTGCTGTTTGCCGCAGCGACATGGAAAAGATGATCTCGAAGAGAGAGACACCCAGCACACCGCCGGCATGCCGTGTAACCATCATGATGCTTGATGCTGTTCCAGCGTGTTCACGGGACGCCTCTCCCATGACGAGGCTGCTGTTCGGGGCCATAAACATGCCCGCGGTCAGTCCGAAGAGTGTCAACGATACTGCGATAAAGAGAATTGATGATTGTGTCCCGAGAAGGGTGAAAAGAATGAGACTGAATCCACAAAGCAACATGCCTCCGCCGCACAGCCATCTCGTTCCGGTTTTATCGGAAAGGCTTCCGGCAATCGGTCCCATGAGCATCATGACCGCCGAGGGAATGACCAGAATAAGACCCGCCTCGTCGATCTTCAGTCCTCTGGCTGTATCGAGGTAAAAGGGGAGGAGAAAAATTATTCCGTTCAAAAGCATGAGAACAAAAAGCGAAGCAATAATCCCCATGCTGAAATTGCGGTTTCTGAAGAGATTAACGTCGATAAGCGGATAGGCAACGCTCTTTTCCCGTACGAAGAAGGTGATGAAAAGTATAAAGGACCCACAAAATGACAAGATGATCAGCGGAGATGTCCAACCGTGTTCCTGTCCCATGTCGAGGGAATAGAGCAGTGTCATGAGCGCAGAGAATATGATAGCCGTGCCGACAAGGTCGAATCGTTTCTCTTCAGTATCCGGCTGGTCTTTCGGCAGGATGGTGAGTGCGAGCATGCCGGCAATGATTCCAAGAGGAATATTAATAAAGAAAATCCATCGCCAGCTCAGGTGGGCGGTAATCAGTCCACCCACGGCCGGTCCGACGGAAATGCCGAAAGCGGCCGAGGTGCCGATAATGCCGAGGGCCTTCCCCCGTATAGCGGATGGCAACAGGGCTGACGCGACGGCAGGCGCCATGGCGGCCATCATGGATGCTCCCAGCGCCTGAATACCTCGAAACACAATGAGGTGAGTGATCCCCCGTGCAGTCCCACATAAAAAAGACCCCGCAATAAAAACCGAGAGACCCGCAATAAGTATCCGCTTGAACCCTCTCGTATCACCCAGTCTTCCGAAGCCGAGCAGACAGCCTGTCATTATCAGAAAATAAACAAGAACCACTCTTGAAACGATACCGATGCTTACTGAAAAATGGTTTGAAATGATGGGAAGAGAAATATTGACGATGCTGATGTCCAGATTTGCCATAAACATGGAGAGGCAAACGACCGTCAGTATCGCTCGTTGTCGGTTTACATCGGTTATCGTGCTGTGCAGCATAACAATTCGCTGAGTGTTGCATGAGTGTTATTGCCGCCGGAATGACGACCGGTGTCGATTGTCCGTCGCGACGGATCGGAGTGGAGGCGGCAGACACGAGTTAACAGGGGAACACTGTTTTTATTGACCCGGGCGACCGGGAGGCCCGCATCATCATGGAATGAATTTCCGGACGGTTTTCTATATCATGGATGGACTGTTTTGCCCAGTGATGATGGGATAAATTTACAGGGAAATTCCGTTTGTTCTTGACATGGGGATGTCTCTTTTCTTATATGTTTCAGTACATGATCGAATCTGTAACGCATAATGAAGGAGGGGATAATGGCTTTATTAAAGCAAGGGGCGATTCCGATAGGCAGAATGTTGTTTATTCCGAAAGAAGGCGGCATCTCAAAGGATGATCTTGAAATCGAATCGAGCGGTCAGTATGAAGTCAGTGAAATGCCGGATCGTATCGTCATCAAGAACGCCGAATGCTGCAGAGCGATAATGGTCAAGGTTCGAACGAAAGAATAACGATTTCTCATTCTACGGGTTCACTGTTGTCGCGTTTACCCGGTCTGCCGAACATACCGAACGTGGCCGGTATTATGAGGTGTGGCTTTGTCGATAGGGAAATCACCGGTGTATGAGGGGGAAGCATGAAAGAAAAGATAAAAATGCCCATTTCATTTCACGGCAATTATGTTGTTTCCGTTACCGAGGGAGACGAAAAGAAGCAGGGACGATGCCAGAAGTTGTTTATTAAGGCGCTGCCGGGGGATAAGACCGTTGAATCCGTCGGCACTGAGGGAATTCAGAAATATCGAATCACCTATTTCGATTTCGGGTGTCGGTACCTCCTCAATGGAATCTTGGTTGAGAACGAGGAAGACCATGTGAGCTTTGAGTCGGCCGGCAGAATTTACAGATTTTCTTCGGTTCCTGTTTCGAAAGACTAGTCATCGGGCGTTGTCGATGGTATACTTCAGTATCTGAAATTAAAAACGAATATCGAAAGTCGTTAGTTGGGAATCGTTTATGGTGACTTGTTGATCGCTTGCGTATATCGTTGCGAATCCGGACCGCCGTTGACCTGAGGCGTAACAATGGAGTTCAGACCCGCATCCTCACCCGGAACCTGAACCGGAAACCTGCCTGTTCTTCCTTTCACTTTACTCCATAAGGCATCTATAAGGGATGGTACTGTATGGACGCACGAGGTTTGTGCATAGGCGCCACCAGTCTTCAGTTGGTTGATCTTGCCGTGGACGGGTGCGGAAAAATATCGGTTGTTGATGCATGTGTAAAACCCCACCTGGGAAATCCCCGAACCGCCGTTTGTGAAGCGCTTGGTCGAATGGGACCGGCGGCGCAATCGTCAAAGATTGCCGTTACCGGCAGAAAATTCAGAAATTATTTGAACCTGACATCAATTTCGGAACCGGAAGCGGTGGAAGCCGCTTTGGCATATGTCTGCAGAGACGATACACCGGTGGATGCAGTTGTCAGTGCCGGTGGTGAAACCTTCATGGTTTACCGCCTTGATGGAAACGGCAGGATCTCATCGGTTCAGACCGGCAATAAATGCGCCTCCGGAACGGGGGAATTCTTCCTGCAGCAGGTACGGCGGATGGGAATGTCGCTGAGTGACGCCGTTGGATGTGCCCGTGCGGAGGATCCATACCTGGTGTCCGGCCGCTGCAGTGTCTTCTGCAAAAGTGACTGCACCCATGCGACTAATAAGGGAATCGCGCGCGGCCGGGTTGCAGCGGGACTCTGTCAGATGATGGCAACGAAGATTCTGGAGTTGATCGGGCGGATCCCCCGGACAAATATCATGCTGATCGGTGGATGCGCACAAAACGAGGTTATGATTGATTACCTCAGGAAAGAAATAGAGAATCTTCTGATCCCTCGTGAAGCCCCGTACTTTGAGGCTCTGGGATGTGCCCTGTGGGCGCTGAAAAATAATACCGAGCCCTTCCGGCATGTGGAAGATATTTTTAGAAGTGAACGACGTTCCTTTGTCGTTCATAAGCCGCTGACCGATTTTCAGGAAATGGTGGAATTCAAGTCGGCGGAGCGAGGGATTGCGGAAAAGGGGGACCGGTGTATCGTAGGGCTTGATGTGGGCTCGACGACAACAAAGGCGGTGCTCATGAGAACGGGTGACGACGCGGTTCTTGCATCCGTTTACCTGAGAACGGAAGGCGATCCTGTCAGAGCATCGAGAACCTGTTATGCCGACTTGTGCGATCAACTGGGACCCCTGGTGGACCATATCGAAATCATCGGATTAGGGGTGACCGGTTCGGGAAGACAGATTGCCGGTCTCCACGCCATGACGGAAGGAATTATCAATGAGATCATAGCTCACGCCGCGGGAGCGCTCTATTATGATCATGAAGTGGACACGATCTTCGAAATCGGCGGCCAGGACGCGAAATATACCTACATTACCAATGGAGTTCCCTCCGACTATGCCATGAACGAGGCGTGCAGTGCCGGCACCGGGTCATTCCTTGAGGAAGCGGCGCGGGAAACGCTGGGAATCAGAATGGAAGATATCGCCGGTATCGCCATGGGTGCGTCTGCGCCCCCCAATTTTAATGATCAGTGCGCCGCTTTTATCAGCAGCGATATAAAAAATGCATTCCACGACGGCATCGGCACGACGGACATCGTTGCGGGGCTGGTTTACTCCATCTGCATGAACTACGATAATCGCGTTAAGGGGAGCAGACCGGTCGGCAGGAGGATATTCATGCAGGGCGGCGTGTGTTACAACCGGGCTGTGCCGCTTGCCATGGCTTCATTAACGGGGAAGCATATCGTCGTTCCGCCTGATCCCGGCCTTATCGGCGCCTTCGGCGTTGCCTTGGAGATGAAACAGCGTATAGAACTGCGGCTGATGAAGGAACAGTCATTTTCCCTTCAGGCATTGCGGGACCGTGAGATTGAATATGGGAAATCGTTTATATGCAAGGGAGGTCGGGAACATTGTGACCGGAAATGTGAAATTGTCCGGATCAAAGTCGGAAACAGCATCTATCCTTTCGGAGGAGCCTGCAACCGGTGGTACAACCTCCGT
>DSDU01000149.1 GCA_011056835.1 Deltaproteobacteria bacterium | reverse complement strand
GACACCACCTGCCGCAAGCAGACTGAGGGGCTTGAGCCAGTCTTTCCAGGCAATGATGGTAAGGGGAACCCTCGGTTTCTCCGGAAGTCTGTCATAGACGGCGGGTTTCTCCGGAAGCACATAGATCATATGGGTTCCGCTGACGAATTTATCGCCGTAAACGTTGGCATCTCCTCCTAATTCCTTGACCCTGCTGTAGGCTATCTTTACCATCTCGTCCTTGTCACCGAACATGAGCGCACCGGTGGGACATGCCTTGACACAGGCAGGAATCATGTCATTGTCCACACGGGAATAGCACATGTCGCATTTTGCAATCTTATCAGTTTCCCTGTCATACTTCGGCACTTCAAAGGGACATGCAAACATACATTCCTTGCAGCCGATGCACTTTTCTTCATCAAGGCCGACCGTACCGTACTTTGTGTAGAAGAGCGCACCGCTGGGGCATACTTTGACACAGGCCGCGTCGGTACAGTGCATGCAGGCATCTTTTCTGTAGATCCACTTCACACCGCCGTTGCCGTTTGAGATTTCCTGGAACCTGATCAGCATCCATGTGTTCGGTTGAAGGTCGGGGGGATTCTGGTACGAACCCCTGTTATAGGTCTGTCTCGCCGGCAGCGTGTTCCACTGCTTGCAGGCCAGCTGGCAGCCTCTACAGGCGGTGCACTTTGTCGCGTCGTATAATTTGACTTTTTCAGACATATTATTTCACCCCCTTCTTTTCAACATTTACCATGAAGGCTTTGCTTTCGGGAATCATGGTATTGGCGTCTCCTATGAACGGTGTCAGGAGGTTAGCTGCATCACCGAAGGTAAAAACCTCAGGTTTTTTGTCGCCATGGACGAACTTTCTCATCGCCGTCGTCACCCAGCCGTAATGCCAGGGAATACCGACCTGATGTACTATCTGCCCGTCAATATTGAAGGGCTTGAACCGCTCGGTCACGATGGCGACACAGTCGACTTCACCGCGCACCGATTTGACGACAACGTGCTCGCCGTTGGTGATTCCTCTGAGTTTGGCAAGTTCAACGCTCATCTCAACAAACATTCCCGGCTGCATTTCAGCAAGCCAGGGGCACCATCTCGTCATGAGACCGGTCTGCCAATGCTCGCTGACCCGATAGGTGCTGCAGACAAACGGGAACCTCGGATCACAGGTCGCCCGTTGGTCCATATCCGTACCGTCAATATCGAATCTCTTGATAACGGGATTAACATACTGCGGTGACATCAGGTTTTTCTCAATGGGACATTCCAGCGGTTCATAATGCTCGGGGAACGGACCTTCCTTCAGTCCGGGACCATAGATGCTGCCGACCCCGTGAGGTTTCATGATGAAGGGCGGTCTTCCTGCGCCGGGGGCCGCCACGCCATCAGGCACGTCGCCGACCCATTTCGATCCATCCCACATGATAACCGGATGTTCTTTATCCCACGGCACGCCCGTTTCGGGATCGACAGAGGCGCCGTTGTAAATAATCCGCCGGTTGACCGGCCAGCACCACGACCATTCCGGATAGAGGCCGATGCCCGATTCATCCTTCTTTCCCCGCCGGGCCGCCATATTGCCCTTTTCCGTGTAGGAATTACAGTACAGCCAGTTGCCGGAAGAGGTGGAACCGTCATCCTGGAGAAAGGCAAAACTTGGAACGAGTTCTCCTTTTTTATAGAGTTTCCCGTTGATCTCCTTGTCTTCCAGGAAATATCCGTTGATCTCCTTGGCAATGGCATGCGCGTCAAGATGGCGAACCTTGCCGTCGGGTCCCTTGGAACCGTAGTCCCAGGTCATCTTGTTGATGGCCTCTGCGAGGGGACCGCCTTCCTTTTCATATAAATCCCTGACCCTGTAGAAGAGCTCTGTGATGATATCGCCGTCGGGAATCGCGTCTCCAGGGGAATTGACGGCCTTGTATCGCCACTGCATCCAGCGGCCGCTGTTGCTGATACTTCCTTCTTTTTCGATCGATGCGGAACAGGGCAGACTGAATACCTCGGTCTTGATCTTCGTCGGATCCATGCCGGGGCCTCGCCAGTAGTTGCCCGTCTCACTGTCGAAGATATTGACATTGACCAGCCAGTCCAGCTTGGTCATGGCCTCACGTGTCTTGTTCGAACTGGCGCCGCTGCAGGCGGGGTTCTGTCCCCATGAGAAGAACCCGGTAAATTTCCCCTTATACATCTCATCGAAGATGTCCAGCCAGGAATAGGTCTCACCGTCGTCAAGCTTCGGCAGATAACCGTACGCCTCCTCCAGGGTGGCGTTCATTCCGTAAAAGGCCCTGATGAGACTCGCCATGTACTTCGGCTTGTTGCTCCACCAGTTCAGGCTTTTCGGTTCCCTCGTCTGCGGTGTATTCTTTTCGTTGTAGGCGGCGAGTGTGGGCAGTGAAGCCGTCGGCGTCTGCAGGTATCCCGGCAGGATGTGGAACAGGAGGGCGTGGTCCGTGGAACCCTGGACGTTCGCCTCGCCTCGAAGAGCGTTGACACCACCGCCGGCTACACCCATATTGCCGAGGAGCAATTGGATGATTGCCATGGTCCTGATGTTCTGGACTCCCACCGTATGCTGAGTCCACCCCATGGCGTACATGATGGTTCCCGCCTTGCCGACTTCGCCGGTCTTTGCGTATTCCTTGTATACCTT
The DNA here is from genome assembly GCA_011056835.1 of Deltaproteobacteria bacterium. Taxonomy (GTDB): domain Bacteria; phylum Desulfobacterota; class Syntrophia; order Syntrophales; family UBA6807; genus DSDU01. Next base: position 2,828 of record DSDU01000149.1, on the reverse strand, counting down.
CAGGAGATCGTCCTGCGGTGTTCCGGTGATCTTTGACACGAGATCGAGGTTGTATCGCGAATAGTGTTTCTTCAGGAGTTGGAATACACAGTTCGGATCTTTCAAGCTCGGGTCTTTCTTGACAACACCTTGTGCGTCCGTCTGGAATTTCCATGTCGACTTGTCGTATGCGCCGTCTTTCAAGCCGGAGAAAACACCGTTATTGTCACCGGGCATTTTAAAGCCCGTATCAACCAGAAATGAAGCATTCGTGTAATATTTCACATATTTTTCCTGGATCAGGTTATTGTCCAGAATGTACTTGATCATCCCGCCCAGAAAGGCAATATCGCTTCCCGACCTGAGGGCGGCATAAATGTCGGCCTTTGAAGACGTCTGAGTAAACCTCGGGTCGACACTGATCAGCTTCGCACCCTTCTCCATCGCCTTTGTGACATACTTGAATGAAATCGGATGGTTTGCAGCAGCATTGCTTCCCATAATCAAAATACAATCACTGTACTGAATATCGATCCAGTGATTGGTCATCGCACCGCGTCCGAACGACTCTGCCAGAGCCGCAACCGTTGCGGAGTGTCAGATACGGGCCTGGTGTTCAATATAAACCAGACCCAACCCCCGTAAGAATTTTTGATAGATGAAGCATTCTTCATTATCCATGGCGGCGCTGCCGACCGACGCAATTCCGTCCGTCCGGTTTACCACCTGACCTTTGCTGTTTCGATGGGTGAAACTCTTGTCTCTGCTCTCCTTAACATTACGGGCCATCTTGTCCAAGGCCCATTCCCAGGTTACCGCTTTCCATTCGGTGGCGTACGGCGCCCGGTAAAGAACCTTGTCCATTCTGTTTTTGTTAACGGAAAGCTGGTAAATTGAACCGCCTTTACTGCAGAGAGATCCTCTGTTGATCGGATGATCGGGGTCACCCTCGGTGTTGATCACCTTCCCGTCTCGAGTGGAGACGATAATGCCGCATCCTACGGCACAGTATGGGCAGATCGTCGTGGTTTCCTTGGCATATTTGATCTTGAGCGGCTTTGCATGCGCAGCCACGGGCTTCAGACTGATACCGATCCCGCTTGCCATCAACGCCGCGCCGGAGATCTTCAAGAAACCTCTTCTGCTAACATCCATGACTCCATGCTCCTTTCTGAGTTAGTTACATTGCTTCTAACCATTCTCCTTTCCAAGCATGGGAGGCATAACCGTTTCCAGCTATACCCATCGTTCATGCCTCGTAGTAAAAACCCTTAGAAGCAGTGAATCGGAGAATTATCATTTGGAAAAGGATAATAAAATAAGGATTACAAACAGATACCAATAGACCATGTAGTTGCATCAAGAGTGGAATATAATCCTCATCCTCCCTTTATAACAATTGAGTGTCTATATAAGCTCTCGATCGAAGTGTCAAGATTTTTTGTACAAAATATACAACAAATCCAAACACATATGTCACTTATGACACATGTGTTATTCTTCCTCTATTACTATTCGAGATCCATTACACCGACGACAGAATAATCTCAGGACGCAGCTATACGGCATTAATCCTAAAAAACAGAAAAAGGGAAATTAACATTGAAAGATATTCTCAAAGGTGATAGTAAACACCTATTGAAAATTTACAATCCGTCCGACAGATCTGTGTTGCCGGATATGATGTGTCTGACTTCACGGGGGCAATAAAATTAATATTAAGTACAAAATATGGCTTGAAAAAAACGGTCGGGTGCTTTTTGGTCACGGCCGTTGGGAACTGCTTAAGGCCATAGAAGAATGCCAAAGTTTAAACGCTGCTGCGAAGAAACTTAATATGTCTTATCGGGCGGCATGGGGCAGACTAAAAGCCTCGGAGGATCGCATGGGCTGTAAGCTGGTAGAACATCAGCAGGGCAAGCGCATGCACCTGACGGCATGAGCGAAAGCGCTTATTGATCGGTTCGATCAACTGGAAAAAGAAATATCCCTCCTTCTTAAAGATACGAAAAACGAATTCTCAAAAATACATGATACCGGAGGGAATTCGTGCTTTACGAAGGACAATTCAGAATAATCTCTTTACCATCGCTATCAACAAAATGAGCATTCCATCAAGAATGACTTCAGAGGAATCCGTAAGATTTCTTACCTGATTATTAATTGCTTCGCACCGAATGTGCCCGGGGAAGTATGAGCGGCGGCCGCTGTGATCGAATCCTCATCCAGTTGATGGCCCGAATAACCTTGGGTCGCCTGATAATCCGTAGTGCCAGCAGACGCTTTCCCGAAAAATTCATCAGCATAATACCGATAAGAATGGTCAGTATCCCCTGTCCGGGGATAAACAGCATGATCACACCGGCGATGATAAACACGATACCCACCAGGTTTTTCACGATAAGATACAGAAGACGGACCGGTGACGTTGAACCACGCCGGGGTAAAGATGATACTGGACGGATGAAATAATCGTCGGGAATCCGGGCGATGATAAAAGGCAGCGCCGCCACCGTACCGAAAGAAGTAATGAGAGAAACAGCAGATATCGCCCAGAACATGGGGCTATGATATCGAATCCACTCAAATAGTCCCGTTGTAACTTCCACGTTGTCGGATGAACCTCCTCTGTTGACATTACCGTTGTGTGTGTAGAATATGTTCGATCCATGGTCAAGCACGAAAAGGTAAATACTTCCCAATATCATTGCAGTATTGTTCTTTTAGACTTTTCTTTTACAGTTACTTGCTGAGAATCAGCCCAAGCCGTTTGTAACCTGTTGATTTTATTTAATCGCTCTTTGGAAAATCGGATGACGTTTCAAAAATGTGGTGCCACAGATATGAGG